>JAIVGO010000068.1 GCA_020201525.1 Actinomycetota bacterium
GTATTACGCGAGTGACTGGCCGCTTCCGAACACCGACTGGCAGCACTACAAGCTGTGCGGCGACGGTACCCTGTCGCAGGGGAACACGTGTTCCACCGACCCGGTGAGCTACGCATCGACAGGGAACAGCAGGCACATGACGCTGAACATGGGTCATGCGCTGCCACTGCCGACGAACGATCAGCTGTCGCCCTACGGTTTCACGACCGGCTTGCCGGACACGGCGCGGTACACCCTGACGTTCAATGGTCCCGACCCGGTAGCGATGGCAGGACCGATCGACCTCACGCTGAACGCGTCGATCTCGAACGTCGATAACAACTTCTGGGCCGAGATCCTGGACAAGAACACGGCGAATGGGGACACGACATTCGTGCAACGTGGCCTGCTGCGTGCGGCCGCCGCTGCGGGCTTCGTGGAGGCAGCGTCGAAGAAGACGCCTGCGGGCGATATCTACCGTCCGTATTACCAATACACGGCGGACACATTCGTTCCTGTGACGCCGGGCGAGGTGCGTACGTACGAGATCGAGATCTTCCCGCTCGGCCACATATGGCGGCCGGGACACCAGCTTGTGCTGCAACTGCATGCCCCGCCGGCTAACGACCCGATCTCCACGTACGCATACGAGCCGACGACGCCTGCGGCCGTCACAATCATGCCGGGGAGCAGCATCCTGTTTCCTTTCATGACGGTGCTCCCGCCGATCCGCGATGACCTGCACATTCCAACATGCGGTGCCGTGATCGGTGAGGTCTGCATTACACCGGCCTTGCACGCGATCGACTAAATCACGCAAACAAAAGAGAGCCGGCCACTTGAGCCGGCTCTCTTTTGGTCTGCTCCTTATTGCGCGGTCGTGACCGGGCCCGGTTGCATCCGCGTCCTTTCGAACGCGGCGATGTCATCCTCATGCTCGAGTGTGAGGGCGATCTCGTCGATCCCGTTCAAAAGCCGGTGCTTGATCGACGGCTCGATGTCGAAACGAGCGACATGATCGCCGGCAGTCAGCGTCTGCGCCGCGAGATCAATGGTCCCTTCGCCCGCCTCCGCAAGGAGGCGCACGGCATCCTCTGCGACTGCGACCGGCAGCAGCCCGTTTTTCGTGGCGTTGTTGAAGAAAATATCGGCGAAGCTGGGCGCGACGACCGCCTGGAATCCGAATTGCTGGATGGCCCAGACGGCATGTTCCCGCGATGAGCCGCAACCAAAGTTCTTCCCGGCGACGAGAATCGTGTTCGGCTCGAGTGAGATCTCGCCGCTGCGGATCCAATCGTAGAACAAGAATTCGCCGAAGCCCGTGCGCTCGATTCTCTTCAGGAATTGCTTGGGAATGATTTGATCGGTATCGCAGTCGGCGCGGTCGAGGACCGAGACCCTCCCGGAGATGATCGTGACGGGATCCATGTCAGCTCCAGTCTCGAATGTCGATGAAATGGCCCTCGATGGCTGCAGCCGCGGCCATTTGTGGTGAGGCGAGATGGGTTCGGCCGCCTGCGCCTTGCCGGCCTTCGAAATTCCGGTTCGACGTCGATGCGCAGCGCTCTTGCGGTGAAAGGATGTCGGGGTTCATGCCGAGGCACATCGAGCATCCTGCGTCTCGCCATTCGAAACCGGCGGCCTTGAAGATCTCGTCGAGACCTTCGGCCTCCGCCTGCAGCTTGACACGCTGGGACCCGGGAACGACCATCGCTCGAACGGCCGGCGCTACGCGACGTCCGCTCGCAATGTGCGCAGCAGCGCGCAAATCTTCGATCCGCGAGTTGGTGCACGATCCGATGAAGACTCGGTCGAGAAAAATTTCGGTCATCGGCGTGCCGGAGCGCAGTCCCATGTACGTCAGTGCACGTTCCGCGGATTCCTTTTCGGCCGGCGAGGAGAATGAGTCCGGCGCCGGAACGCGCGCCGTCACGTCGACGACCATTCCCGGTGTCGTGCCCCACGTGATCATCGGGGCGAGCGAAGTCGCATCAATGGATTCCTCTCGATCGAAGACGGCGCCCTCGTCCGTCGGAAGCGTCCGCCAGCGCGCCACTACTTCGTCGAATGCGGCACCGGCGGGCACAAACTCACGGCCTTTCATGTAGGCAAGTGTCTCTTCGTCGGGCGCGACCATGCCGGCGCGTCCGCCGCCTTCGATCGTCATGTTGCAGATCGTCATCCGGTTTTCCATCGTCAACGCCTCGATTGCCGGTCCCGCGTATTCGACGACGGATCCGGTGCAGCCGGCGGTTCCCAGCCGTCCGATCGTCGCGAGAATCAAATCCTTGGCGGTGACGCCGAACCCGAGCGAACCGCCGTACGTTATGCGCATCGTCTTCGGGCGCTGTTGCACCAGGGTCTGCGTCGCGAGAACGTGCTCGACCTCGGATGTGCCAATGCCGAAAGCAAGGGCGCCGAACGCACCGTGTGTCGCCGTGTGGCTGTCGCCGCAGACAATGGTCATCCCCGGCTGCGTCAGGCCGAGCTCGGGTCCGATGACGTGGACGATGCCCTGACGCTCGGACCCGAGCGAATACACCGGGACGCCAAAGTCTGCACAGTTCCGCTCGAGTGTCTCCACCTGCACGCGGGACAGCTCGTCGGCGATGAGTCGGGCGACTTTCGTGCCGTCGGTCGGGACGTTGTGATCCGCGGTGGCGACGGTCTTGTCGGGGCGCCGCACGGCGCGTCCGCTGAGACGGAGTCCGTCGAACGCCTGGGGTGACGTCACCTCGTGCACGAGGTGCAAGTCGATATAGAGCAAGTCTTCACGCACCAGGTGCGCGTCCCAGATCTTGTCGAACATCGTTTTCGGCATGGTTTGCTCCTACGTAATGCGCAGTCCCGCCGTCACGATCGCAAGGAACGCGGCCTCGGTTCGCATCGAGTTTTCAAAATGATGGGGCAGGTCGGCGTCGAATGTGATGGTGTCGCCCGCGCGAAGCTCGTACCGCCGCCCGTCGAGGACGAGTGTGACGCGGCCCGTCTGGGTGATAACGGTCTCGCGGCTGCCCGGCGAGTGCAGCGGCGCGTCCTTGCGGCCACCGGTGCGCGCGCCTGCTTTCAGAGTGTGCAACGTCACCGACGCGCGCTCGCCGGGTAGGGGAGCGGTGACTTCTTCATAGCGATGGCCGTTTCGGAGAACGACGCGACGGTCTGTAGATCGAACCAGGGAGACGTCTTGCGATTCGTCGAGCCGCAGCAGTTGGGACAGTGAGAGATGCAGGCCGGCAGCGATACGTTCTGCGACGGCGATCGTCGGCGAGCTTTCGCCCCGCTCGACTTGCGACAGCATGGGGACGCTCACACCGGACACAGCGGCGAGGTCTCGGAGAGACAGCCCCTTGGAGTCGCGCAGCGAGCGGATGCGGTGGCCGAACCGGTCGGGAAGGACGGCAATATTCATGGTGCGTATGTTAAAGCATACGATCGTCTGCTTACAAGAGGCTATGCCGGGACGATGTTCTGATTGAGCCGGAAGAGGTTCGTGGGGTCGTATTGCTTCTTCAAGGCGCGCAGACGAGCGTATTTCGGCCCGCCGTAAATCGCGCGTGAATCGGCGTCGGGATCTTCGACGATGTTCACGTAGTTGCCGGCCGTGAAGTGCTTCGAAAGCGCGTCATTCGTTTCGCGGGTCCACGCGGCGTGCCGCGCGTCCTCGTTCGGATCGGTCCAGACGTTCTCGATATTCGCTAGGAACGCCGCATTTCGTCCGGTGAAGGCCGTTGCATCCTCGGGCACCCGGCCGATGGCACCACCCATCTGCAAGAAGGCGACGTCGGCGCGAGGACCCGGAGCGTTCGTGACCGCTGCTGCGGCGAGCTCGGCGACATCGTCGCCGAGCTCGGTCAGGTATCCGCCTTTGACGTAGTTCCGTTGTCCCCACGCGAACGCGTCGTCGGCCATGGCTTGGAGCATGACGTACGGCAGGGGCACGATCATCTCGAACAGCGGGGAGGCGAACTTCGTTACCGGCTCGAGCTCGGCGGAGCGATCAGGATCGCCGTCGACGTGCATGGCGATGACTTGAACGACCTTGCGGCCGGCAATCTCGGACGGGAACGGCATCGACGGCGGCATCGTCATGAACGAGATTCCGCTGATGATGTCGTCGCCCAGCGAGGCAGACCACTGCCGGTACGCTCCGACGATGTCGTCGGACTGCTCGATGGGATATGCGGCCATGCCTGCGAGCACGTTGGGTCCGACGGGATGCAAGCGGAATTCGAACGACGTCGCCACGCCGAAGTTGTGTCCGGCGCCGCGCAGGCCCCAGAAAAGCTCGGTGTTCTCGTCTTCGCTCGCGCGCAGTATTTCACCGGCCGCGGTCACGACCTCGACCGAAAGGAGATTGTCGATCGTCAGTCCGTGCTTTCGCTGGAGTCGCCCGAACCCGCCGCCGAGCGTCAGGCCGGCGACGCCGGTGTGCGAGACGACGCCGGCGGTCGTTGCGAGACCGTGCGCTTGCGACGCGCGGTCGAGATCACCGAGCAGTGCTCCGCCGGCGACGGTCGCCGTGCGCCGGTCGGGATCGACGCGTACCTCCTTCATCGCCCGCAGATCCAGAACGAGCCCGCCGTCACAGGTCGAAAACCCCGGGCCGCTGTGCGCACCGCACCGCACCGAAAGCAGAACGTCGCGCTCGCGCGCAAACGTCACGGCGGCAACGACGTCTTCCACCGATGAAGCGCGCGCGACGGCGGCCGGCCGCCGGTCGATCATTCCGTTCCACACGCGCCGTGCGGCATCGTAGTCCGCGTGGTCTTGGTCCACGATCTCACCACTGAACTGCTTGCGAAGTACGTCGAGCGTGCCGGTGTCAATCATCGAATCCTCCTTCGGTCGGCCTCACCGAACGCTATCGCTACCGCGGTCCCGGCTACAATCCTGGCTCGAGCCGGGAGGGATCATGAGCGCGGTCTTGGAGATGATGCGGGCGGCATTCGTCGGGATCGACGATGCGTGCACGGGGCTCGCCGGCGGCCAATGGGACGCCCCGACGGAGTGCCCCGGGTGGTCGGTCAAGGACATCGTGTCGCACCTGTGCGGCATCGAGGAGGGCCTTCTCGGAAAGCCTCGTCCGCTTCCCGTCGATCCCTGGCCCGAGCACGTGAAGAACGAGCTCGCGGCGCGCAACGAAGCCGACATCTTGTCGCGCCGCTCGCGTCCAGGTCAGAGTGTGCTCGAAGAGTTCCGCGACTTGACGTCGCAGCGCGTCAAGGAGCTCGAGCAATTACCTGCCGGCGCGTGGGACGCCGAATCGCAAGGCGTCTTCGGTAGGGCGAAGCTCACCGAAATCATCGCGATCCGCGTCGTCGACGTGTATTACCACGAGCAAGACATTCGCCGCGCCGTCGGCCGGCCGGGGCACCACGACGGTGACGTCCCGGCCTTCGTTCTACAGCGCATGCAGAAAACCTTGCCGCGCAGTCTCGTCAAAGTCGCACACGCACCGGCGGGGACCACGCTGCTTTGTGACGTGACCACGCTGCCCGGGCGCCCCTTCGCCCTGGAGGTGCGTGGGGACGGTCGCGCATACGACGTCGCCGTTCCTCGATCGCCGACCGTGACTCTGAAAACGACTTCCGACGGGCTTCTGCGCTTGCTCGGCGGACGATGGGAGGTGGGCGCCGCCGTCCACGACGGCCGCGTGACGGTACACGGCGATACCGATCTTGCTCGAAGAATCTTGCGCGATATGGCGGCCATGCCATGACCTACAAGATCGGATTCATTCCCGGCGACGGCATCGGGCCGGAGGTCATCGCACAGGCGCGTAAAGTGCTCGACGCGACCGGTATCGAGTACGAGCCGGTCGAATTCGATCTGGGCGCGAAACGGTACAAGGCAACCGGCGACGTGCTGCCCGACTCCGTCGTGAAGGAGATCCGCGATCTCAACGGAGCGCTGCTCGGAGCGGTCGGAGACCCCAGCGTGCCGCCGGGGATCCTCGAACGAGGGCTTTTGCTGAAGCTGCGATTCGACCTCGACCTCTATGTCAACCTCCGACCGGTGAAGCTGCATCCGGGTGTGCCGTCGCCGCTCGCGAACAAGGGCCCCGACGACATCGACTTCATCGTCGTTCGGGAGAATGTCGAAGGGCTGTACACGGGCGCAGGCGGAACGCACAAGCCGGGAAGCTTGTTCGAGGTTGCGACGCAAGAGTCGATCAACACCCGCCGGGGCGTCGAACGCGTCGTTCAGTACGCCTTCAAGCTTGCCGAGGCGCGCGACCATCGTTTGACGTGGGTGCACAAGACCAACGTCCTCACCCATGCGGGAGGCCTGTGGCAGCGCGCATTCGACGCGCAAGCGAAAGCGCACCCCGACGTGCACACCGATTACGTGCACGTCGACGCCGCGTGTTTGTACTTCGTCACGCAGCCGGAGCGCTTCGATGTGGTCGTCAGCGACAACCTGTTCGGCGACATCCTGACCGACCTCGGCGCGGCAATCGCCGGCGGCATGGGGCTGGCGGCCAGCGGGAACATTCACCCCGGTGGATTCGGCGTGTTCGAGCCGGTTCACGGCTCCGCGCCGGATATAGCGGGTAAGGGTTGGGCCAACCCGGTAGCCTGTATTCTGTCGGCGGCAATGCTGCTGGCCCATCTCGGCGAAGCCGACGCGGCCCGGCGCGTCGAGGAGGCGGCAATTGGGATCCTCGGCAAGTTGCGGGGGATGGCCGGAGCGAGCATGGGATACACAACGGCCGAGATAGGCGACATGGTCGCCGAAGCGCTCTGAGGAGGAACGATGCCCGTTACGCCGAGTGAAAAAGTCTGGATGGACGGCAAGCTCGTGCCGTGGGGCGAAGCAAAGATCCACGTCCTCACACATTCTCTGCACTACGGCGGCGGCGTCTTCGAAGGCATTCGCGCGTATGAGACCAAGCGCGGCCCCGCGATCTTCCGTTTGAGCGATCACATCGCGCGCTTGTACCGGTCGGCAAAGATTTTCATGATCGATATTCCGTTTTCGCCCGACGAGCTCGTGGACGCGTGCAAGGACACCGTGAGAGCCAGTGGGCTTCCGTCGTGTTACGTGCGACCGATCGTCTACATGGGCTACGGCGAGATGGGTCTGAACCCGCTTCTCGCGCCCATCAACGTTGCCGTCGTCGTCTGGCCGTGGGGCGCCTATCTCGGCGACGAAGGGTTGACGCACGGTGTCCGCATGAAGGTTTCGTCCTGGCGGCGCCACGACCCGAACATCATTCCCCCGGCGGCAAAGGGAACGGGTCAGTACGTCAACTCACAGCTCGCGAAGCTCGAAGCGATCAAAGGCGGATACGACGAAGCGATCATGCTCAACCCCGAAGGCTTCGTCGCCGAGGCGACCGGCGAGAACATTTTTACCGTCGTCGACGGTTCGCTGATCACGCCACCGCTGTCGGCCGGAGCGCTTGTTGGAATCACGCGCGACTCGGTGATGAAGATTGCGAGCGACCACGGGATCCCCGTCCGGGAATCCAACATGCACCGTACGGATCTCTATCTTGCCGATGAGGTGTTTGTGACGGGCACCGCTGCGGAAATCACGCCGGTGCGCGAAATCGACGATCGCACGGTGGGAACGGGCCAGCCGGGACCGATCACGAAGAAGATTCAAGAGGTTTTCTACGCGATCGTGAAGGGTGAGGTCGAGAAGTACGACGAGTGGCTCGACTACGTCAGCTGATCAAGCCGACGGCTTCCCCGTGAGCACCGACGTCGTTCTCTACGACACCACCCTGCGCGACGGCGCGCAGATGGAAGGCATCTCGTTGACCGTCGAAGACAAGCTGAAGGTCGCGATGTGGCTCGACACGCTCGGCGTCGATTACATCGAAGGCGGTTGGCCCGGGTCCAACCCGAAGGACATCGAGTTCTTCCGCCGCGCCCACGAGCTGCGGCTACAGAACGCGCGCATCGCGTGCTTTGGCGCGACGCGCCGGCCCGGGGTCAAAGCCGCCGATGACCTTGGCCTGAAGGATCTGTTGGAGTCCGAAGCTCCCGTCGCCTGCATCGTGGGTAAGGCGCACGACTTGCAAGTCACCGAAGCGCTGAAGACGACCCTCGATGAGAACCTTGCGATGATCGAGGATACGGCCTCGCATCTGACACGAGAGGGCTTGGAGGTCTTCTTCGACGCGGAGCACTTCTTCGACGGGTACAAACGCTCCTCGCAATACGCCGTCCACACGTTGAGGGCCGCGCTCGCGGGCGGCGCCACGACCGTAATCCTCTGCGACACCAACGGCGGGACACTCCCGCACGATGTAGCCACGATTATTTCCGCGGTTCGCAGCGAGGTGGACGCCTCAACCATCGGCGTCCACTTCCACAACGACACCGAATGCGCCGTCGCCAACTCCCTGGTCGCAGTCGAGAGGGGCGCGACGCACGTGCAAGGCGCCGCGAACGGCATCGGCGAGCGCTGTGGCAACGCGAATATCATTTCGATCATCGCCAACCTCAAGCTGAAGCTCGGGATCGATTGCGTCACCGACGAGCAACTGGAGATGCTCACGAGCGGTGCGCACGCTATCGCCGAAATCTGCAACATCACACCCGAGCTCCACAAGCCCTACGTCGGCGCCTCTGCGTTCGCCACGAAAGCCGGGCTGCACACGAGCGGGCTCGCGAAGCTCGAAGGCGCATACGAGCACATCGATCCTGCTCGCGTAGGAAATGCGCGGCGCTTGCTCGTCAGCGAGCTGGCCGGGAAGTCGACGATCGTGCTGAAAGGCAAGGAGCTCGGGATAGACCTCGAAGCGCAACCGGCGCTGGCCGGCGAGATCCTCGAGGCCGTGAAAGGCTTGGAGCACGCCGGATACCACTTCGAGGCCGCTGATGCGTCGCTGGAGCTGTTGATGCGACGCAAGGCGGGCATCGACCGCGAGTTTTTCCGGCTGGAATCATTTCGGGTCATCGTCGAAAAGCGCGAAGAAGGCCGTGTCGTGAGCGAGGCGACGGTCAAGATCTGGGCGAGCGGCGAGCGTCACATCGCGACCGCCGAGGGAAACGGGCCGGTGAACGCGCTGGACAAAGCGCTGCGGCTCGCACTCGCGAAGTTCTATCCCGGGCTGAACGCAATCGATCTCCTCGACTACAAGGTCCGCATCCTCGAAGAGAAGAAGGGGACCGGTGCCGTCACGCGCGTGCTGCTGGACGCCGGAGACGGCGTCAAGGAGTGGTCTACGAT
>JAIVGO010000069.1 GCA_020201525.1 Actinomycetota bacterium
CAATGGAAGGTCCGACCCCGGTCAGCGCGCTGATCCATGCGGCGACGATGGTAACCGCCGGCGTGTACATGGTGGCCCGGACGCACGCGTTCTTCGATCTCTCACACACGGCGCAGATCTTTGTGGCGTCCATAGGCGCTGCGACCGCGCTCCTCGCGGCCATGATCGCAGCTGCCCAAGACGATATGAAGCGCGTGCTCGCCTATTCGACGATCTCGCAACTCGGATTCATGTTCGTCGCCGTTGGGCTGACTGATTATTCCGCGGGAATCTTTCACCTCGTGACGCATGCCTTCTTCAAGGCGCTCATGTTCCTTGCGGCCGGGAGCGTCATGCACGCGATGGCCGGCGAGATCAACCTCATGCGGATGGGAAACTTATGGCGAAAGCTGCCGTGGACGGCCGTCACGTTCATCGCCGGCTGGCTTGCGATTATCGCGTTCCCCGGCACGAGCGGGTTCTTCTCCAAGGACAAGATCCTGTCGGTCGCATACGAGCGCGGCGAGAACGTCATTTGGGTGGTGCTGCTCCTCGCGACTCTCGGGACGGGCTTCTACATGTCGCGCCTCATCTTCTTGGCGTTCTTCGGTAAGAACCGCGTGTCGGAGAGCATCCACCCGCACGAATCGCCGCCGTCGATGGTGTTTCCGCTCGTGCTTCTCGCCACCGCCGCGATCTTCGGAGGCATATTCGGCAGCGGCGGCGAGCACGGAAGGCTGCAAAAGTTTTTGGAGCCATCGGTCGCGCGCGTTGAAGTGAGTGCGCCGGCTCCGCTCGTTCGCCAGTCGAATGTGCCGGAGTTGGCACTGGGGACCGTCGCGTTCGGCGCGTCTGCCTTGGGCGTCGGTATTGCAGCATGGACGTTCCTCGGCGGCGTTGATTGGCAGCGCCGTCGCGAGCGCTCGAACCGGATTCGCACGGCCGCGGCGCGCGGGTTCTATATCGACGATGCCTATCAGTTCGTCTTCACGAGTCTCGGCCGGCTGGGCGCGGCCGGGCTCGCCGTCTTCGATACCCGTGTCATCGACGGTTTCATCAACTGGATCGGCGGCGTTACATCGGTGGCTGCTTCGCTCGGCCGGCGGGTCCAAACCGGTTTCGTGCGGTCGTACGCCCTCGGCGTGCTGGCCGGCGCCGTCTTCCTCGTCCTCTATCTCGTGGTGAGGGTTCGCTGATGCTGTCGCTCGTGCTGTGGCTGCCGCTCGCCGGAGCGATCTTGGTCGGGCTCGTTCCGCGCGACAGGCATTCGATCCACCGGTGGACGGCGTTCGCCGTTGCGATGGTGTCGTTCGGGCTCACGCTTGCTGTGTTGGCGCGCTTCAACACGGGTGAAGCGGGCTATCAGATGGTAGAGGACCGTACGTGGATTCCCGCATTCGGCGCGTCGTACAAGATCGGCATCGACGGCATCTCCTTGTTCCTCGTTGTGCTGACGGGCTTTCTGATGCCGATCGGCGTTCTCGCGTCGTGGAAGGTTGAGCGGAATCCGAAGCTGTTCATGATGATGCTGCTTGCCCTGCAAACGGCGATTCTCGGCGTGTTCTTGTCGCTCGATCTGCTTCTTTTCGTGCTCTTTTGGGACGCGGCCCTCGTCCCGATGTATTTTCTCATCGGGTATTGGGGCTACGAGCGCCGTGTCTATGCAGCGGTCAAGTTCTTCCTCTACACCCTGTTCGGCGGCGTCATCATGTTCGTTGCCATCATCGCGTTTGTGTTTCTTGCTCGCACACAGACCGGTGGGATCACGTTCGACCTTGAGAAGCTCTCGCACGTGTCGGTCGCGTTCGGGACGCAGCGCTGGCTTTTCGTCGCGTTTTTCGCCGCATTCGCCATCAAGGTACCGCTGGTTCCGCTCCACACCTGGCTTCCCGATGCGCATACCGAGGCGCCCACCGCCGGATCGATCGTTCTGGCTGCTCTCATGCTCAAGATGGGCGCGTACGGCTTTTTGCGGTTTTCGATCCCTCTTTTCCCGCACGCTGCGCGCGAGTTCACGCCGGCGATCATCGTTCTTGCTCTCGTCGGCATCATCTACGGCGCCATCGTCGCAACGATGCAGGCTGATTTGAAGCGGCTCGTTGCGTATTCCTCGGTCTCACACCTCGGTTTCGTGATTCTCGGGATCTTCGCGCTGACGACGCAAGGCCTGCAGGGCGGGTCGTTGCAAATGATCAACCACGGCGTCTCGACGGGAGCGCTATTCCTCCTTGTGGGAATTCTGTACGAGCGCCGCCACACCCGCTTGATCGCCGACTACGGCGGCATCGGCCGTGTCGTTCCCGTTATGGCGGGGTTTTTTCTCATCATGGCGTTGACGTCGCTCGCGTTGCCGGGAACGAACGGCTTCGTCGGAGAGTTTCTGATTCTCGTCGGTGCGTTCGTGCGGAACCGGGTCTGGGGTGTCGTCGCAGCGGTCGGGATGATCTTGAGCGCGCTGTATTTGCTCTGGGCGTATCAGCGCGTCTTCCACGGTTCGCTCGACAAGCGCGAAAACGAAACGATCTCGGACATGACCCCGCGCGAATGGCTGGCGGCGGTGCCACTCGTCCTCGTTGCGCTCCTGATGGGGGTTTGGCCGAAGCCGTTCCTCGACCGGATGGGACCATCCCTGGAGCTCGTACGACAACGAGGCGCGCAGACGATCACAACGGCCGGCGTGACGACATCGGAGGCGCAACCCTAAATGCCGTTTGTCGCTCCCCACATTGCATGGCACGGGATCGCTCCGGAGCTCGCGCTCGTGGGGGGCGCGCTCGTCGCGTTGTTGATCGATGCGGTCAAGCCGGCGGTGGACCGCCGCTTCCTCGCAGGCTTGTCGCTCGCAACGATCGGTCTCGCGGCGTGGTTCACGTTCGATTTGCGCGACACGCGCGCGGTGATCATGCAAGGAACACTGGCCGTCGACGGCGTCGCGCTGTTTGGTCGCCTCATCCTTTTGATCACTGCCGCAATGACGATCCTGATCTCGTATCACTACTTGTCGAGACGCCGTATTCACCGCGGCGAGTACTATCCACTGTTGCTACTTGCTACGTCGGGCATGACTCTGCTCGCGGCCAGCAACGACCTCCTTCTCTCCTTCCTTGCCATCGAAACACTCTCACTTGCCCTGTACGTGATGGTCGGCTTCGCGCGGCGCGACGAGAAGAGCCAGGAAGGAGCGCTGAAATACTTCCTCCTCGGAGCGTTTTCCAGCGCGTTTCTTCTCTACGGGATTGCACTAACGTACGGGGCCACCGGATCCACCCAGCTGAGCGTCATTTCCAAACAAGCGGCCGTTGCGTCGGTCGATGAGCGCTTGATGTTCGTGGCGGTTGCAATGATCGCAGTCGGATTCGCGTTCAAGGTCGCCGCGGTGCCGTTCCACATGTGGTCGCCGGACGCCTATCAGGGTGCGCCGACGAGCGTCACGGGATTCATGGCGGCCGGCACCAAAGCGGCCGCGTTCATCGGGTTTTTCCGAGTGTTCCTCGTCGCGTTCGGCGCGTTGCAGTGGGACTGGCGACCCGTGTTGTGGATCGTCGCAGTCGCGACGATGGCCGTCGGGTCGTTGCTCGCCATTGCGCAAACCGACGTGAAGAGGATGCTGGCGTATTCGTCGATTGCGCACGCCGGCTACGTGCTGATCGGCCTTGTAGCTGCCAATCGCGACGGTGTGTCGGCCGCGTTGTTCTATCTCTTGATCTATGCCGTCATGGTGCTGGGAGCTTTTGCAGCCGTCATCGTGTCGGCGCCGGGCGGCAGTGAACGACTCTCACTCGCGGAATGGGGCGGTATCGGTCGGCGCTATCCGGTCTTCGGCGGAGCGATGACGTTGTTCCTCCTCGCGTTGGCAGGACTGCCGCCGACATCCGGCTTCACCGGCAAGTTCTTGTTGTTTGCCGCCGCGATCAAGGCGCACGAGAACGCGCTCGTCGTCGCGGCTACGATCACGAGCGTCGTTGCCGCGTTCTTCTACGTTCGTCTCATTGTGCTCATCTGGCTTCAAGACCCGCCGCCCGATGACGGTCATCCCGGTATCGGCCCGACGCCGGCGCTCATCACGAGTCTCGGCATCGCCGCCGCTGCGACGATTGTCTTCGGCGTGTGGCCGCAGTCGCTCATCGATTTGGCCAGGAACGCGATCTCTCACGGCTTTGTCGGCTAGTCACTAGAATCTCTGGAATGGCACACGACCTGTTGCAGGCAATCGCGCTCGACATTCGGTCCGACTTGGCCCGCGTCGAGGAAGGCCTCAAAGCTGCGATCGATTCCAGCGAGCCGCTGGTGCGCGAGCCGGCGCTGCACTTGCTCGAAGCAGGCGGGAAGCGGTTCCGCCCGATGCTGGTCCTCCTTGCCGGCCATCTCGGCGATTCGACCGATGCACGTCTCGTGCCGTGTGCCGTGGCGATCGAGCTCATGCATCTCGCCACTCTGTATCACGACGACGTCATCGACGAATCTCTCGTCCGCCGAGGAGTGTCGAGCGCGAATGCGGCCTTCGACAACCGCATCGCGATTCTGGCTGGCGACTACCTTTTTGCACGGAGCTCGGGGATCGCCGCCGACCTCGGCCCTTTCGTCAGCCGGATTCTCGCCGACACGATCGCGGAGCTGTGTGAAGGCCAGATCATCGAAGGCGGGGACGCACAAACGACGGAGCACTATCTGTCGGTCATCGATCGAAAAACAGCGTCGCTGATCGCAGCGAGCTGCCGGTTGGGAGCGTGGCTCGCCGGCGCGCCCGAGGAGGTCGTCCAAGCGGCGACGCGCTACGGCCGGGCGCTCGGGATGGCGTTCCAGCTCTCCGACGACGTACTCGACATCGCCGGTATCGAGGAGCAATCGGGAAAGGTGCCGGGAACCGATTTGCGCGAAGGCGTCCACACGCTTCCCGTTCTCGAGACGCTCGCCGGACGGGCGGAAGGCAGCGAGGCGCTGCGCGAGGCCCTCGGCCACAATCTCATCGACCGGGCTCTCGAGGTTTTGCGATCCAACGGCTCGATCGCACTCGCCAAGGGCGTCGTCGCGGAATGGTCTCGGCGGGCAAAAGTTGCGCTTGCCCCGGCGCCTCGGGGAGCGGGTCGAGACGCCCTGGAGCAGCTCGCCGATTTCGTCGTCGATCGAACCGGGTGAGCGCGCGCGCCCGATTATGGCCGCGCCGATCTGCTGATATATGATCACTTCCGGAGCATGAGAAATTTTTCACGAGCGCTCTTGGTGGGGCCAGTCCGACGACTTAGACGCAGATCCGGAACGTTGCGGAGACCTCTGTGAGTTACTACTGGCAGTACGGGACGCTGGGGGCCCTCACGGCCGTCGGCGGCGCATTCGTCGTCATTGCTTTTCTTGGAAACCGGCTCATGCGGCCGCGCAAGCCGCGGGTGGAAAAGGCGACGACGTACGAATGTGGGATGGACCCCGTCGGCGAGGGGTGGAGCAACACGCACATCCGGTATTACCTCTTCGCGTTTCTCTTCGTGATCTTCGATGTCGAGTCCGTTTTCCTCTTCCCGTGGGCGGTTCAGCTCGAGAAGCTGCGACCCCAGGGCACTGTGCTCGTCGAAATGATCGTGTTCATCGGCATCCTCGCCATCGGCCTGTTGTACGCGTGGAAGAAGAAGGTCCTTGAGTGGGTGAAATAGCGTGGGCGTCGTAGACAAAGTCGATCTCCCGCAGCCGGTGAAGTTCATCCTCAATTGGGGACGCCGCTACTCCCTCTGGGTGATGAACTTCGGGCTTGCGTGCTGCGCGATCGAATTGATCGCCGCATCTACCAGCCGGCACGACTTCATCCGGCTCGGGGTCATTCCGGTTGCGCACGGACCTCGGCAGGCAGACTTGCTCGTCGTCGCCGGGACACTTACCGACAAGATGGCCCCCGCGCTCAAACGGGTCTACGAGCAAATGCCCGAGCCGAAGTACTGCATCAGCTTCGGATCGTGCTCGAATTGCGGAGGACCTTTCTGGGACTCCTACTCGGTGACGAAGGGCGTCGACCAGATCGTGCCTGTGGACATGTACGTCCCGGGCTGCCCGCCCCGGCCGGAAGCCCTTCTCGAAGGCATCTTGTTGTTGCAAGCTCGCATCGGCAAGGAATCGCTGAAGGATTACTACGCCAAGCGCGATGCGGACCCGATTGTCGTCGGTGGCCCACTCGGGCCGGTGGACTTGTCGAACCGATGAAGGCCGCCGAACTCTCGCAGCACCTGAAGGAAGCAACCGGCGCAATCGAGCGCGACGAAGTGCTGAACGAGCAGCTTTCCGTTTGGACGACATCGGAGAAGTGGGTGGAGGTCGCGACGCACCTGCGCGACTGCGGGAAATGCATGTTCGACTACTTCACATTCCTCAGCGCGGTCGACTTCGAAGACGAAGGATTTGAGATCGTCTTGCACGTGTATTCGATTCGCCGCCAGCACCACATCAACGTCAAGCTAACGGCGCCGCGTGAAAACCCGAGTGTCCCGACGCTCAGCGGCGTCTGGCGAGGAGCGAACTGGCACGAGCGCGAGACGTGGGAGATGTTCGGCATCAACTTCGAAGGGCATCCCCACTTGGTGAAGCTGTATCTCACCGAGGCCTTCGAAGGAAACCCACTCCGCAAAGACTTCCTGCTGATGACGCGTGAAGCCAAGGAGTGGCCGGGAGAGCAAGAACCGAAGGAGCACGCAGGCTAATGGCGGTCGACGTGAAGAGCGGCATTCTTCCCGGCGGTCCCGGGGAAGGCGTCGAAGTTCTCGTCTCAGGGAGCGCCGATCTCGCAACGGAGGAGATGCTCCTCAACATCGGTCCCCAGCACCCATCGACGCACGGCGTTCTGCGCCTTGTGATTGCCCTCGACGGGGAGATGATCCATTCTGCCGAGCCGGTCGTCGGGTACATGCACCGCGGTTTCGAAAAGATGGCGGAGGTCCGGGATTACCGCCAGATCATCGCGCTGGTGAACCGGCACGATTGGCTGAGCGCGTTCTGCAACGAGCTCGGCGTCGTGCTCGCAGTCGAAAAGCTGATGGGCCTCGACGTTCCGCTCCGCGCGCAGTGGATTCGCGTGATGATGGCGGAATGGAATCGCATCCTCAATCACTTGATGTTCCTGGGTTCCTTCGGCCTCGAGCTGGGCGCAATGACGCCGATGTTCTACGCCTTTCGGGAGCGCGAAGACATTCAAGAGCTCATGGAGGCGGCGACCGGCGCTCGCCTGCACTTTACCTACAACCGAATCGGTGGCCTGAAGGAAGATCTTCCTCGCGGCTTCATGCAGCATTCCGCGGCGCTCGTGAAGAAGATTCGCCACCGTATGGACGACTACGCGGGGCTCTTGCTCGGCAACGAGATCTTCAAGCAGCGTACCGTCGGCATCGGCAAGCTCCCGGGTTCGGTCGCGAAGGAGTTTGGGTGCAGCGGCCCGATCCTGCAGGCGTCCGGAATCGCCGAGGATTCACGCAAGACCGAGCCGTACCTCACCTACGATCAATGTGAGTTCGAGGTCCCGATCGGGGTGCAAGGAGATTCGTTCGATCGGTTCAACGTCTTGTTCCAGCGAGTGCATCAGTCGCTAAGCATCATCGAGCAGGTTCACGACAAGATGCCGGCCGGACCGATCATGCCGGGAAAGATGCCGAAGAACATCAAGCCGCCGGAAGGCTGGATCTACGCACGAACGGAAAACCCGCTGGGCGAGTGCGGGTATTACCTGGTGTCGAAGGGCGGCAAGGAGCCGTGGCGCCTCAAGATGCGGACGCCGTCCTTCTCGAACGTAAGCATGCTGCCGGCCTTGCTGCCGGGCAACCTCCTGCCCGATCTCATCGCCATTCTCGGCAGCGTGTTCTTCGTTGTGGGGGACGTCGACCGGTGATCGCCGTCTCGCAACAGATTTTCGAACAGTACATCAACAATGTATGGATCATTTTTGGATTGAAGATCGTTGCCGTGGTGGGCCTTTTTCTCACCGCGCCGATGGTCGTCGGATACGTCGAGCACAAGACGCTCGCGCACATGCAAGCGCGTCTCGGCCCGATGGAGGCCGGAAAGTTCCACGGGTGGGCGCAGCTCATCGCCGACGGAGTGAAGTTCATTCAGAAGGAAGACATCACACCGACCGCCGCGGACAAATTCGTGTTCACCATCGCGCCGGGGATTGTGATGGTGCCGGCCATCTTGGTCTTTTTCGTCGTGCCTTTCGGCCCCAACGGATGGTGGGCAGAAAATCTCGATGTCGGCGTGTTCTTCGCGCTCGCGATCTCATCCATCAGCGTGATCGGCATGCTCGCAGCCGGCTGGTCGAGCGCGAACAAGTTCTCGCTCATCGGAGCCGTCCGGGGTGCGGCGCAGCTCATCGCGTACGAGCTGCCGTTGTTGCTGGCGACGGCCGCTGTGGTGATGCAGGCCGGCACGCTGTCGCTCCCGGGCATCGCTGCGGCGCAATCCCATTACTGGTACGTCCTGCCGCAGTTCGCCGGCTTCATGTTGTTCATCATCGCCTCGCTCGCGGAGCTGTCGCGGCCGCCGTTCGACATGCCAATCGCAGACTCCGAAATCATCTTCGGCCACATGACGGAATACACCGGCGTGAAGTTCGCCTTTTTCCTGCTCACTGAATACGCAGGCATCGTTTCGCTGTCGGCCATCGCGTCCGTTCTCTTTCTCGGCGGCTGGCAGCCGTTGCCGCTCATCAAGTTCGTTCCGGGGCCGCTGTGGATTCTGGGTAAGACGGGTATCTTGTCGTTCATCGTGATTTGGCTGCGCGCCACGTACCCGCGTCTGCGCGAAGACCAGCTCCAAAAGATGGCGTGGAAGTACATGATCCCGATCGCGCTGCTCGACATTCTTCTTACCGGAATCTTCAAGGTGGTCTTCTAATGGGACTGCGTCCGGACCCGGAGAAGATGCGTGCGCGCATGAAGGCCATCGACGCGAAGTTGTCGTCGAAGAAACGTATCGGAGCGGCATACGGTCTTGCAAAAGGGTTGAGCGTCACGATGAAGACCATGCTTCATCCGGCGATCACGGCTCAATATCCGGACGTGAAGCCGAACCTGCCCCCGCGTACGCGAGGCGTCATCGCGCTCAAGGAAGAGAACTGCACGGTGTGCATG
>JAIVGO010000001.1 GCA_020201525.1 Actinomycetota bacterium
GTACTGGACGGTGACCGGGCGGCAGCCGCCCGGTGCTTGATCCCAAGTCATCGCGGTGCTGCGCCGACGCGGCGACCCCTATAGTTCATCCCGAGAAATTTCAGATGGGACATGTTCCCGATCTAGATTGAGATATCTCGGGGGAGACATGGCTACCGGCCCGGGCAGTCACCCCGGCCACCGTTCGCGGCAGTCGCCCCGGCCACCGTTCGCGCCAGTCGCCCCGGCCAGCGGCTCCGCCCGCCGCCAGGCCGCTTGACCTCCCCGTGCCGCCGCCCATACTCTTTCGCTATTGCGATCTGCTGTTCGGCATAGCAAAAGGAGACGACCATGAAGCTCGATCTTCTGTACGAGGTCGACGTCCCGAAGCCGTGGGCAAAGCCGCACCCCTACGGCCAGCGCGAAGCCGAGCAGAAGGCGTTCGCCGAGGCGCTCGCCCAGATCAAGCTCGCCGACGAGCTCGGGTTCCGCACCGTGTGGTGTGTCGAGCATCATTTCCGCGAGGGACGCTCTCATTCGCCGGCGTCGGAGGTGTTGATCGGTGCGCTCTCGCAAGCGACGAAGAACATGCGTCTCGGCTTCGGCGTCACGTTGATGCCGTTCGGCTTCATCCATCCGGCTCGAGTCGCCGAAAAGGTGGCGACCGCCGACATCTTGAGTGGCGGCCGCGTCGAATGGGGAACGGGCCGCTCCACGCCGATGGAGCAGATCGCGTTCGGTGTCGATCGCGAGAAGAGCCGCGAGCAATGGGAAGAAGCGATTCGCATCGTCGTCGGGATGTGGGAATCCGAATACTTCGAATATCACTCGCCGACGTTCGACTTCCCGCGCCGCATGGTCACGCCGAAGCCGGTGCAAGACCCGCATCCGCCGGTGTGGATGGCGGCGACCAGCAAGGGCTCGAGCGCGGTTGCCGGTTCGTTTGGCCTCGGCCTTCTGTCTTTCGCGATCATGCAGCCGATCGAGAAAATGGCCGAGCACATTCGCGATTACCGCGCTGCACAGCAGAAGGTCACGCCACTCACGCGCGTCGTCAACAATCGCGTTGCGGCGTACACGCTCGTTCACTGTGCCGAGTCGCTCGCGCAGTGCGAGGCCAACGGCATCTGGGATTCGGTGTGGTGGTGGTACAAGAACCTCGCTGAGTTCACGCTCCAGTGGGAGTTCCCGCACTTCAGCCAAACCGAGAAGGATCAGATTTTCCCGCTGCTGCGCAAGCACTCCGAGGGCGATCTCGACGTCAAGGTCTTCCACGAAGGAGACATGATCATCGTGGGGAGCCCGGACGAATGCATGGAGAAGATCCTTCGGTACGAGTCGCTCGGTGTCGAACAGCTCATTTGCTACGTGCAATTCGGCCGTTTGCCACACGAATCGATCATGAAGACTATCGAGCTGCTCGGAACGCACGTGATTCCCGAGCTCGACAAGCGCGAAGCAAACGCGAAGACGATCCCGCTCACGTAGGCCGTCATGACGAGCGTCGACGATTCCGAGGTTCCCCCATATCCGAAGCTGGTGCGGCTGGACGGACGTGGCTTCATTGTGATCGGCGCCGGCCAAGGCATCGGCCGTCAGGCGTCGCACGCTCTTGCGTCATGCGGGGCACACCTGTTCTGCATCGACAATCAAGAGTCGCTTGCGAAGGAGATCGCCGACGAAGTCGGCGGGATCCCGTGGACCGGTGATGCCCGCGACCGTGGGGACGTCGAAGAAGCAGTGTCCGAGGCGAAAAAGGCACTGGGCCGCATCGACGGCCTCGTCGACATCGTCGGCATGGCGAAATACATGGACATCCTGTCGACGAGCGACGAGGACTGGGATTGGACGTTCGGCGTGGTGCTCCGCCACGCCTTCCTTTTCTCCCAGCTCGCCGGCCGGGCAATGGCGGACGGCGGCGGCGGCGTGATGTGTTTCGTCGCCTCGGTCAGCGGGATCTCCAGCGCACCGCGTCACGCCGCGTACGGTGCGGCGAAAGCGGGCTTGATGTCCTGGGTGCGCTCACTTGCCGTGGAGCTCGGCCCGAGCGGCGTGCGGACGAATGCGGTCGCTCCGGGTGTCGTGTGGACGCCACGCGTGTCTGGGTACCTCGGCGAAAGAGGCCGCAAGCTGCAAAGCGACAACGCGCCGCTTCGCCGCGTCGCACTCCCGGCCGATATCGCGTCGGCGATCTTGTTCTTGTGCTCCGATCTATCGAGCTACGTCAACGGCCAGACGCTCGTCGTCGACGGAGGCGTTGGTGCGAAGTTCCCATATCCGATGGACCTGTGATGGATCCCGCTCCGTTTCTCCGTGGCGTCGCGTTTCCCGGCACGAAGTCCGTGCCCTATCCGCGCGCGAACCCACAAGACGCCGCGCGCTTGCCGCTCGACACGTGGGCGATGGCGCAAGTGCCCGCCGGTGTCCGGCTCGAGTTTGCAACAGACGCCGACGAAGTCGAGATCGTGTACGAGACGAAAACAGACGACCTCGGCTCCCGCGGCGACGGCGCGGGACGCACGTTCGCGTTGTGGCGTTTTTTGCAGCCGGTCTCCGAGGATAAAGCAGTGCTCGGCGAAGGCAGAGCACGGCTGGCATGCGGCGAGACGTCCGAGCACCGATGCATCGTTTATTTGCCGGAGGGCATGAAGCCCCGTATTGCCGGTATCGAAGTGTTCGGCGGCACCATCACACCCGCAACACCGCGCAAGCGCTGGATCGCGTACGGGGACTCGATCGCTGAAGGATGGATCGCATCGGCGCCCGCCATGTCGTGGACCGCGATCACGGCGCGCACGCATGCGCTCGATCTCATCAACATGGGATATGCCGGTGCCGCTCGCGGCGAAGTCCCTTCCGCCGAGCAGATCGCGGGGCTACCGGCCGAGGTCATCTCGATCACGCACGGCACGAATTGCTGGAATCGAACGCCGAATTCGGTCGGGATGATGCGCGAGGGTCTCGTTGCCTTTCTCGATATCGTCCGCCATGGACACCCGGCCACGCCGATTCTCGTTGCATCGCCGGTAATCCGCCCCGACGCCGAGGATGTGAAGAACAAGCTGGGCGCTACCCTCGACGATCTTCGGTTCACGATGGAGGACGTCGTGGAGGAGCGTATCAAGGCCGGGGATGAGAACCTGTATCTCGCGCGCGGTTTGGAGCTGATGGGCGCGAGCATGCTCGGTGACGACGTACACCCGAATGACGAAGGCCATCAGTCGATTGCCGCGGCGCTCGGGCCGATCCTGCACGACATCGGCGGTGCCGACTAATGGCGCGCCGCGCTCCCGCCGTCGAACGCTCGGCCGCGATTCTCAATTTGCTTGCGGCGCACCCGGGCAAGAAGTTCACGCTGTCTGAAATTGCCCGGGACCTCGACATCAACAAAGCGACGTTGCATGCGATCCTCAACGCGCTCATGCAAGCGGGCTATCTCGTCCGCGATCACACGGCGAAGAGTTACGGCCTCGGCGCCGTTCTCATCGCCTTGGGGAACGCAGCACTCGGCGGCTATCCGGCCGCGGACGCTGCCGTGCCGGAAATGCATGCGCTTTCTGAAGAGCTCCGCCTCGACGTCGTCGCGAGCGCTGCGATTCACGACGAAATCGTCATCCTCGAATACTCGGGGACGCCGCGTCCCTTCGGCGTCTACGTGCAAGCAGGACAGCGCATCCCGCTCACGCCCCCGATCGGGTCCGTGTTCATCGCGTGGTCGGACCCGGAAGCGATCGAGCGATGGATCGGCAAGCTCGGCGCATCGGTAACCAAAGACGAAGTTGCGTCGTACAGAAAGGCCGTCGAGGCAGTTCGCATCCGCGGGTATTCCGTCGGATTGGAAGGCGGGTCGCAGCGTGATCTCGTCGATGCGCTGAGCGGCACGAAGAAGAAAGGCGAACGGCGAACACTGGAGGAAGGTGTGCGTGCGGTGCGCACCGAGGAATACGCCGTGACGGAGCTCGATCCGAACGCCAGCTACCGTCCGAACCAAATCGGCGCGCCTGTGTTCGGCCCGAACGGCGAAGTCGCTTTGGGGCTATTTCTCATTGGATTCCAAGGCGCAATCTCAGGATCCCAAGTCGAGTTCCTCGCGTCGCGCCTCCGCGCCTCGGCCGACCGCGTTACCAAAGCAACGCACGGCCGTGAACCCGAGTAGCTACCAGGCAGTCGTCTGACCGCCGTTGGCGCGCCAGATCTGGCCGGTGCAGAACTTCGCGGCGTCTGAGGCGAGGAACACGATCAAATACGCCTGATCGGCCGGCTCGCCGACGAGGCCCAGCGGCGATAACTTCCGCATCTGATTGACGAACGCGTCGTACTTTTCTTGGTTCACGGTGCCGTCCGCCTCGTACACGTGGCGCGTCGTGAACTCAGTGATCGTCATGCCCGGCGCGAGCGTGTTCACGCGAATGCCGTACCGCCCGACTTCGCGCGATAGCGTCATCGTCAAGTGGGCGACGGCCGCCTTTGTCATCCCGTAGAGCCCGTAGGCCGGGGCCGGCGCGTCGATGATCGACGACGAGACGTTGATGATGCTGCCCGAACCTTGCGGCTGCATGACCCGGACCGCCGCCTGACAGCCGAAGAACACTCCTTTGAGATTGATGGCGATCGCGCGATCGAGCATGTCCTCGGTCGCCTCTGCGATCCGTCCGTCGGCCGCGACGCCGGCGACGTTCGCCATGACGTCAAGGCGCCCGAACTCGGCCACCGCACGGTCAACGAACGCGTCGACGTCGGCCTTGTTCGTGACGTCCATGCGTTGGGCGAGCGCTTTACCGCCGGCTTCGGTGATCAGCGCGACGGTTTCGGTAGCGCCGGTCTCGTTGATGTCGCCGCACAGCACGTTGGCGCCGGCGGACGCCAGCGCTTCTGCGGTCGAGCGACCGATCCCGCTCGCCGCGCCGGTGACGGCCGCCGTCTTTCCCGACAAGTCGAACGCCGCGCCCACGTCCATCTCTGCCCTCTTTTCACGAAGTTGACGGGCCGTCAGGTCTAGAACAATACCCGCAGGCATTCTCGGCTCGCCTGGGCGGCCAGGATGCGGCTGCGGGAGCTTTGACTTGTCCCGCAGCACGGCAGCCCGGCTGTCCGCCGACCTTGGAGTGCCCAGCGTCACTCGTAGCTTTCCGGTTGACGAGCAACGCATTGCGGCTTACTCTATCCTCAGGCTTTTGGTATATGGACCAGATGTTTCATATAGCAAACAAGCGAGAGGAGCACAGGATGGCGGCCGCGATCGATGAATCCATGGGGGACGTCACGGTGAGCCAGCTGCAGGCGGCGACCGCGGACCATCCGCTGGCGCGCGTCGAGGACGCCATCGCAGCCATCGGACGCGGCGAAATCGTCATAGTCGTCGATGATCCGCGACGCGAGAACGAGGGTGATTTCGTGATGGCCGCCGATCGCATCACGCCTGAGGCGATCAACTTCATGGTGACGCACGGCCGCGGTCTCGTGTGCTTGCCGATGACCGGAGAACGGCTCGATCACCTCGGCTTGCGGCAGATGGTCCCCGATAGCAAGACGACAGCTTTCACCGTGTCGATCGATCTCGTGCACCCGGTCAACACGGGCATCTCCGCGCTCGATCGCGCGCGATGCATCAAGCGCGCGATCGCCGTCGACGGCAAGCGCGAGGAGTTTCACAGCCCCGGCCACGTCTTTCCGTTGCGCGCGCGCGACGGGGGAGTGCTCAGGCGCGCCGGTCACACGGAAGCCGCCGTCGATCTCGCGCGCCTCGCCGGCTGCTCACCGGCCGGCGTCATCTGCGAGATCATGAACGAAGACGGGACGATGGCGCGCTTGCCCGAGCTCGTCGAAGTCGCCAAGAAGCACGGGCTGCACCTCATCTCAATCGAAGACTTGATCACCTACAGGCTCAATCAAGAGCATCTCGTCGACCGTGTCGCGGAAGCGCGCATACCGACTGCGGTCGGACCATTCCGCGCCGTGGGCTACGAATCGGCTCTCGACGGTGAGCACCACATCGCGCTCGTGTACGGCGACGTTACCGGCCACCACGACGTGCTCGTGCGCGTGCACTCGGAATGCATGACCGGCGACGTCTTCGGGAGCCTCCGCTGCGATTGTGGTGAGCAGCTGCAGCAAGCGATGCGCATGATTGCAGGAGAAGGTCGCGGCGTCGTCGTGTACTTGCAAGGTCATGAGGGCCGCGGAATAGGCATCAAGCACAAGTTGCGTGCGTACACGTTGCAAGACGACGGCGCCGACACCGTCGAGGCGAATCTCGAGCTCGGTTTTCCCGCCGACCTCCGTGACTACGGCATGGGCGCGCAGATCCTCGACGATTTGGGCATCCAATCGGTCCGGCTGCTCACGAACAATCCCGCGAAAGTAAAGGGCTTGGAGCGCTACGGCGTCACGGTAACCGCGCGTGTTCCCATCGAGACGTCACCGAATGCAGAGAATTTGCGCTATCTCGAGACCAAGCGCGATAAGCTCGACCACGAGCTCGCGCTGGAACGACTTGGGATGGGAATGGCGTAGTGGGAACACCGCACATCGTCGGGATCGGCGGCACAACGAGAGGCGGATCTTCGACCGAAAAGGCTCTTCGTTTCGCCCTTGCGATCTGTGGCAAAGAAGGTTCCACGACGACGGTGTTCGGCGGCCCCGAGCTCGCAACGCTTCCGCTATACGCCCCGGAGCACCGCGAGCGAACCGATGTCGCGATTCGGCTCGTCGAGGAGCTGCGACGTGCGGACGGGGTGATCATCGCGTCGCCTGCGTACCACGGGAGCTTGTCGGGTCTCGTGAAGAATGCGCTCGACTACACGGAAGACATGCGTGAAGACGACCGCGCGTATTTTTCCGGGCGCGCGGTGGGGCTTATCGCCACCGGCGCCGGGTGGCAAGGAATCGTCTCGACGCTGGAAGCGCAGCGCGCGATCGTGCACGCGTTGCGAGGCTGGGCGACGCCAATGGGCGTCGCGCTCAACACGTCGTCGCCGATCTTCGACGCCGGTGGGGCGACGACGGACGAACGTGCAATCTTTCAAATGACGGCGATGGCACACGAGATCATGTTGTTCGCGACTCGCACGTTGAGCGAGCTCGAGCCCGCAGGGCCGCCGGCGTAATACCCTGACAAATCGCTGATACATCTGCCCCATTACAACGGTTGTGTTGTTGTGCGATACTCCCGGCCTCTGATCGCTCGGCTTCCGTTGGAGGGAACGGTTGCCAAAAGCCCGTATCAAGATTGTTCTGATTGTGGTGACGGTAGCCGGGGCCTCGCTGATACCCGTGTTCGCCCTGAATCAGGCCGCTGCCTGTCACGATTTGGACCAGACCGCATACGTTTGCCGGCCTCGTGGCCCCGACGGCAGCTGCTACGTGCCGGGCAGCGGTCTTGGCCTCGGAGACTTGCTGGCGCCGCTCGCGAAAATCACCTGTCACGACGCGGAGCCGAGCCCCTCGCCGTCCCCGTCTGAAAGCCCGACGCCCAGGCCGGAAGGATAAAGCGCATTTCGGGCGAATTCTCTCGATATGGACATCGGGGGATTCCGGGCGGGTCGTTTGGCTGCCGCGCTTCTCACTGCGTTGAGTATTGGGTCCTTCTCTCTGCCGGCACACGCCGCAGCGCAGCCGGGGACCATCGATCTCCCGTGCGTGCATCCGGCAATCAGGGACCGCGCTTCGGCGACACAAGGCGTTTGCGGCTGGCGCGTGACCGTGACACCGGGCACCTTTACGCTGATGCCGGCGGTGGATGCAGACCTCGACATCTACTTCTATGTTTCGACCGGGAACCCGTCATCTACTCACGCGGGGATGAACTGCGCCGGCGAACATGGAAACGTTCCGTCGGATGCCGCGTACGCCATCATCGTTCTGTCGCCCAGCGCCTGCAGCGCTGCCGGCAACGCGTTCGTCGGGTTCACGTATACGGGGTAGGACGCCTCGTTGAGAATCTGACGGGTCGTCAGATATTGTTCTCCCGAGATGGATTTCGAGTATTCCACGGAAGAAAAGGCGTTTCAGCGCGAGGTGCGCGCGTTCATTGAAGAGCAGCGGTCGCCCGGTGTGATGGATCCGACCCGTGAAGGCATGGCGCAGCTCGTCGACACGCCGGAGCGGCGCCGGTTCATGAAAGCGATGGCGGACCGTGGCTGGCTCGGGATGTCGTGGCCGGCGGAGTACGGCGGAGGGGCCGCACCCGGCATCTATGAGTACTTGCTCAACGAGGAGCTCGCCGCCGCCGGCGCACCGCTCATCGGCAAAGGCGTTGGCATCGTCGGTAAGACGATCATCCGGCACGGTAACGAGCGCCTCAAGAGCGAGTTCTTGCCGAAGATTCTCAACGCGGAGATCGAGTTCGCGATCGGGTACTCGGAGCCGAACGCCGGGAGCGACCTTGCGTCGTTGGTGATGCGCGCAACGCTCGCGCCTGAGGGCAAGGGCTGGATTCTCAACGGGCAGAAGCGCTTCACGACGAGCGCGCACTTTGCCGACTGGTACTGGGTCGCGGCGCGCACCGATCCCGACGCGCCAAAACACAAAGGCATCACGCTCTTTCTCGTGCCGATGAATGCGCCCGGCATCACCATTCAGGCGATGGATTGCATCGGCGACAACGAACGCACGAACGAGGTCTTCCTCGACAACGTGTTCGTCGGCGACGACTACGTCGTCGGCGAGGTGGACAAAGGCTGGTACTACATCAGCGAGGCGCTCGACTTCGAGCGGTTCACGCTGTTCACGATCTCGACGTACGTCAAGAAGTACGAGGTCATACGCGACTGGATCCGCGAGGCGACCCGCGATGGATCGCCTTTGAAGGACGATCCGCACGTGCGGCGGACGATCGCATGGCTGGCGACCCAAATTGAAATCGCGAAGATGCATACGCTGCGCGTGATCTCGAAAGCCGGCGCCGGCGGCGTTCCGAACCTGGAGTCGGCCATGTTCAAGCTGTTCACCACGCAGCTCGGGCAAAAGATCACGGACGAGTTCCTGACGATAGCCGGGGCTCAAGGAGCCTTGCGACGCGACACGCCGGGCGCGCCGCTCAACGGCCGCATGGAGAACTACTACCGGTACAGCGTGATCGATACCGTCGGTGCCGGCACCTCCGAGGTGCAGCGCAATATCATCGCGCGCCGCGGTCTCGGCTTGCCGGTCGAGAACTGACGTGGAGCACGAAAATCTGTCCGGGATCACGGTTCTCGATTTGTCGACGGTCGGACCGGGTTCGCGGTGCACGGCCGTCTTGCGCGATCTCGGCGCGACGGTCGTCAAGGTCCTCGCGCCGAAGAAGGAAGGACGCATCGAGCCTCCGTCCTTCGCGTACGGCGCACACCGGCGCATGAAGCGTGCCCGTTTCGACTTGCGGATCCCCGCCGGGCGAGACGCGTTCCTGCGCTTGTCGGCGAGCGCGGACGTCGTCGTGGAGTCGTACCGGCCTGGTGTGGCCGCGCGTCTCGGGATCGGGTACGAAGATGTTCGTAAAGGCAACGACAAGGTCGTGTACGCATCGCTGAGCGGGTACGGTCAGGACGGCCCTTATGCGCAATGGGCTGGGCACGATCTCAACTACCTCGCCGTCGGCGGCTTGCTCGCGACGCAGGGGACGCGCAGCGACGGCGGTCCGGCGATTCCCGGCGCTACGATTGCCGACGGCGCCGGCGGTGGGTGGCATGCGGCGCTTGCAATTTGCGCTGCGCTCGTGCGCCGGTCGGTTACGCGGTCCGGCCAATATCTCGATGTTTCGACGGTGGAAGGTGTACTCGCGCTGAACGCGCTGAATGTGGACGAGTTTCTTGCGACCGGGAACGAGCCGGGTCCGGGCTCAACGCTGCTGACGGGAAAGTACGCGTGCTACGACCTGTACGAGTGCGCCGACGGCAAATGGATCTCGGTCGCTGCGATCGAGCCGAAGTTCTTTGCGAATCTCTGCCGCGGGCTCGGCGTCGAGCACCTCGCGCATGCGCAGATGGACGAGGCGCGGCAGGTCGAAATTCGCGCGGCGTTTCATGCCGCGTTCGCCACGCGGGATCGCGATGAGTGGATTGCCGAGCTCGCGGCGATGGACACGTGCGTGGCGCCGGTGCTGTCCATCGAAGAGGTCACGCGAGACGAGCATTTACTCGCGCGCGGCGCATTTGCGGTTGCGTCGGGCGCCGGTCGTGAGTTTAGGCAAGTGGGCGATATCGTCGCAGGCGCTGCTCGCGTCGCAAAGAATGTTCCGGTCGGCTTCGATGAAACCGACAGCTCGGAGCTCCTCGCTTCGGCCGGTTTCTCCTTGGACGAGATCGATTCTTTGATGCGGAGCGGGGCCGTGGAATGACACTCACCGAAGAAGAAATTCAGTCGTGGGTCGGACGCGAGGAAATCGATCCGCCCGGCGACATCGCGTGCGAGCGCGGCTACATCCGGCACTGGCTGGAGGCGACCGAAAACGCGAATCCGTTGTACTGGGATGAGTCCGTGGCGAACAAGCTGACGAGCGGTGCCATCGCGCCCCCAACAATGCTGTCCGTCTGGATGCGGCCATTGCAGTTCGTGCCCGGCCGCGACAAGCCCCGCATGCCCCTTTCGCTACACTTCGCGCTGAAGGAGGCGCTCGGGCTGCCCGAAGGCATCGTGAAGGTGAACGAGATCGAGTTTCGGACGCCGGTCCGTCCCGGCGACGTGATTACGACAACGCAACGCGTGCGCGAGATTGGCGAGATGAAGACGAGTCGACTCGGCACCGGCCGCGATTGGACGATCGACGTCACGTCGAGGAATCAGCGCGGCGACGTTCTGGGTATCGAGACGTACGTGATGTTCGGCTACCGGAGAGACCAATGAAAGCCGGAGACGCGCTGCCGCCGCTCAAAAAGAGAGTCACCGCGCGCATGGTGATCATGGGTGCGTCATCGAGCCGCGACTGGCAGCCGCAACATCACGATCATCATTGGGCGGTCGAGCGCGCCGGGGCGCGCGACATTTTTTTGAACACGCCGAACCAAGCCGGCTGGATCGAACGGTACCTGACCGATTGGACCGGTCCGAGAGGACGTCTCGGAAAGCTGAAGTTCCGCATGCGCCGCCCGATCTGCGACGGGGACACCGTGGTGTTCGACGGGACCGTGACCGGTGTGAAGACCGATGACACGGGATGCATGTGGGCCGACGTCGACATCACCTTGCGCGTCGACGGTGAGCGAGCGACGGAGTGCACGGCGCGCATCGCCGTTCCCGAACGCGACGACGATAACCCCTGGGCGCGCGACGGCGAGCGCTGGACGCCGTAAGGAGACACTGTGGATCTGAGCTGGACCGACGAGCAGCAGATGTTGGCGCAAACCTTGCGCGACGTCTGCGCGAAGTACTCGACGCCGGAAATTGTCCGTGCACTGGAAGATGACCCAACCGGATATCGCGAGGAATTTTGGAAAGAGCTTGCGGGGCTCGATCTTCTCGGCCTGAGGATCCCCGAAGAGTTCGGCGGCATGGGCCGAACGCTTCTCGACGAAGTCGTCGTGTGTGAAGAACTCGGTCGTGTGCTCGCTGCGGTGCCGTACTTTACGACGGCGGCTGTTGCGGCGGCTGCCATTCGGATCGGCGGAACCACCGAACAGAAGCGCGCACTACTTCCGGAAATCGCGACGGGCGCCGAGATCATCTCTTGTGCATGGTTCGAGCTCGATCGTGGCACGGGTGCGGAAGGCGTGCAAGCGCGGTTCGAAAATGGTGTCCTCACCGGGACGAAGATCCTCGTGCCGTTCGCCAAGTCGGCGACGCGGTTTCTGGTGCTCGCACGTGACGGCGAAGCCGTCGATTTGTTTCTCGCGGAATCCGGTTCCCACCTGACGCAAGAGAAGACGATGGCTGCCGATGCCGCGTACGAAGTTGTTTTCGACGATGTTCGGGCCGAGCGTCTCGGTCAACGCGGATCAGGATGGGGGACGTGGCAGGCGGCCTTGGACGAAGGCCTCGTTGCGTTCGCTGCATATGCCGTCGGGGGAGCCGCACGTGCGCATGAAATGGCCGTCCAGTACGCGAAAGAGCGCGAGCAGTTCGGACGCAAGATCGGCTCCTTCCAAGGGCTCGCGCACCCGCTAGCGGACACGGCAACGGACATCGAAGGCGCGCGCGTGTTGGTGTGGCAGGCAGCCTGGTCGCACGCCACCGGCAAGCGAGATCCGAAGCCTCTCAGTGCGATGGCAAAGCTCTATGCGTGCGACGTTTTCAAGCGCACGACGAAGGTCGGACAGCAGACCTTCGGTGGGATCGGATTCATCCGCGATGTGGACATGCAGCTTTATTTCCGACGTGCAAAGCAAATGGAGCTGCTGTGGCTTGGGCCACGGGCTCTCGAGGAGCGCATCGCTGCCGCCGAGTTGGATGCGGCGACACCGTTCGTCGGAATCGACAGCAGCGACTAGTGTTGCGCCCTCTTGAATGTACGGGAAATTCAAAGGCGCAACGCTAGCTCACCAGCGACCGAGAACCGAACGATGGTTGCTGCCTGACATCGCATACCGCACCGCCGCCTCGTCGAGCCATTGCGGATGAGGCACGGCCAGCGTCGCCTCGCACGTAATGAAATGAGCCATGTGCTTGCGAATCGCGGCATCGGCAAGCAGATAGCCGTGATTTTCGAGGATGCCGATCTCCTCGACCGAAAACGCATCGAGATCAGTACGCACCTCCGAGATGACCTCGCGCGCGAGCTGCTTGGAGTAACCGAGCGAGGCTCCGTAGCGCGACGGACTGCCGCCGATTCCCCAGTACGTGCCGTCCATGATTCCCGATTCCAGGTCGGAGATCAGCCATCGTTTTCGAATCGACGACCCGCCGTGGCTCGCGACTTCGGCGAAGCGCTTCATGCCCCGAGTTCTGCTGTGCGGCTCGGCGTCGAGTACGGCTCCGCCGTCCGAAACGACGAGCGTTTGGTGGTCGGTCCAGACTGGTTCGACGCCCATGTTGTCGAACGTGCCTCCGTCGCTCAGTCGCATCTTCGAAATCAGACGCTTGCGATCGCGCCCGCGATACCTGCCCTCAAGCAGCTTGTCCGCGGGAAGGTCGTATGGCATCGGGTGAAACGCTGGCGGAAATCCGGAGGACGCGGCGATCGCTCGCGACAGCGGTAACCAGCTCGGCGGGCGTGTGTAGCCGGCGACGTCGTCGCCGACGCGCATCGTCCTGTCCTGGCCGCCGGTGTCGAACATGAAATTCGCGCCGAAAACCAAGTCCGTTGCATTGAAGATGTACCGCGGTCTGAGCGGTGCATCGCCGAAGCGGAGATGGTTGAGATGACGCTGATACATTTCCTCGAGGCCGTGAATCCCTGCCGACGGACGGAGCCAGTTCCACGGAAGGAGTCGTCGCGCCGTCACAGCCGTTCTGATGTTCTGTTGCGCGAACGCGTGCAGCGGCTGCACGACTCTCTCTTCAAAGTCGGCGACGACATCACCTCTGCGCGGCCACACACGCAATGCTTGCAGGAGGTGCCCGGCAAGGATGCTGCCGCCTGACACCGAAGAGATCGTGTCTATTTTCCCGAGAATGCCGAGCTCATTCAGGCGACGAAGTCCGCCCAAGTGAAAGAGCGCCGCGCGTTTACCGCCGCCGGACAGGCACAGCGCAACACCTTCTCGCAGATGCTGCGGTTGCGGAACGAAGCGACTTTCCGAAGCGTGGATGGGCGCACGAGCTGGCACGGCCATAAAACCTCCCAAGTCGCAGACATCGCCGAACCGTCATCGGATGGGTCTGCCGCTGCCTGGGCTCGGGGGCGCCGGTGTAAAGGCTCCTCACATGGGGGGTGCATTCCCCGGGATCCCGCCGTTGGGGACCGCATGTCTTCGGTCGTGCTCGGGCGAAGACCGACAGACGATAGACCCGGGGCGCAAACCATGTCAAGGGTGGATTGATGTTTCCTGCTACGTTCGTTTGTGATCGGCGAGACTATTCGGGTGCGGACGAAGGAGATTCCATGCGAATTGGTGTGCTCGGAACGGGAATGGTCGGCCAAACTATCGGAACGAAACTGGTTTCGGTCGGTCAAGAAGTGAAAATGGGTTCGCGTGTCAAAGGAAATGACAAGGCGATTGCGTGGGTGCAGTCCGCGGGCACGGGCGCCGGCGAAGGAACGTTCGCGGATGCCGCGCAGTTCGCGGATGAGATCGTGATCAACGCCACGGCTGGGACTGCATCGATCGATGCGCTAAGCGCCGCCGGCAGTGAGCATCTCGCCGGGAAAATATTGGTCGATATCTCGAACCCGCTTGACTTTTCGGCGGGATTCCCGCCTCTGCTCAGTGTCTGCAACGATGACAGCATGGGCGAGCAGATTCAGAATGCATTTCCCGACACGCGCGTCGTGAAGTCGCTCAACACAATGAATGCCAAGATCATGGTCGAGCCGTCTCTGGTTCCGGGTTCCCACAATGCGTTCGTCGCCGGAAACGACGCCGATGCGAAAAGGGCCGTCATAAGCTTGTTGGAAAGCTTCGGGTGGCCGCCGAAGGACATCATCGATCTCGGCGATATCACTGCGTCGCGCGGCGTAGAGATGTTCTTGCCGCTGTGGCTGCGCCTGTACGGATCTTTCGACCGAGGAAGCTTCAACATTGCCGTCATGCGCGGATGAGTCCCGGCGAGTGGTCGTTCGAGAGCATCGATTTCATTTACACGCCGAGTAAGGACGTCGCCGCCGACGCGGCATACTTCGTCGATGTACTCCACGCTCGCCGCATTTTCGCCGTGGAGGGAATGGGCGCACGCGCTGCACTTCTCGCACTGACGCCCGGACCGCCGCACGTCCTTCTGACCGACCACCTCAAGGGTGATCGTCCGGTGCTCGTATACCGCGTTGCAAACCTTGCGAGGGCGATGGACGGATTGCAAGCGCGTGGATGGCAACGCGACCAGGTGTTCGATATCCCGCACGGACCGTGTTGTTCGTTTCGCACACCCGGTGGTCATCGCATTGCGATTTACGAACTCGTTAGACCGGAAGCCGGGCGTCATTTCGAGGGACGGTTCGACTTCTAACGTTCGCAAACTTTGGCGCGTTTGCTTTCGCGGACAACGCGAACATGACGAAGTGATATTTCTTTCAAATTTCTTTGACTTCGATTCTTTCACCGATCATATTCGCTGCGTTTCCAACCGTAAGGAGGATCATGCGAGTCGTTGCCGTTTTGGTCGCAGTTGCCGCCGTGATGTTCTATCCGCTCCCGGCGCACGCTGCGTGCGGCGAAGTGGGAGTGTTTTCGTACACCGCAAAAACCTCGCCGGGCTACGCGTATCCGGTCAACGGCGAAGAGGGGGTGCTGAACACAACCTGGTCGCACAAGTTCGACTCCTCGTGCTACTGGCAAAATTCCGGAGAGACGGTGGGAATCCACTTCATTTGGACGTCGGGCAATGATTGGTTCGAGATCGGCGATCAGAAATACCCGGGCTATCTTGCCGATGGATTCGGCTTTGTATTCGAGGAGTGGGGCATCTATCCAGAGACGACGCAGCTTGCGCAAGCCGGAGATGATCCGATCGCGAGTCGCTCCATCGCATTGAAAGTCCTCAAGACGGGGGATTCATCGAACAACACGTGGACCGTGTATTACGACCGTTCGGGGACGTACAACAGCTTTGTCGCGGAGGCAGTTGTTGGTGGCTTCACGAGCGATCGCGGTGCAGGATGGGCGGAGTCCTCTCGCTACGGATCGAACAGCACCGGCTACTCATCGCAGTCCGCGTTGAACTATCGCTGCCCGTGCGACGGTCGCTGGTATGCACGCTCTATTCATACGACGTGTGCCGACAACGATCCGGTCTTCGACACGCTTTCGGTCTCGACGTATCACGACTTCAAAGTCGGCGCACCGGCAACCAACACCAACCGCTGTTACCCGTGAGAGGAGATGCCATGAAGAGAATCTTTGTCCTCCTTCCTTTACTTGCCTCTGTCGCGGGCGCGTCTGTATTCGTCGCTCACCAGGCGACCTCGACGCCGCGCTGGGCAGACCATCCGGAGAATTTCACGGAAGGCCCCCCGAAAAGTTGGAGCATGCCCTTCAACGGTCACGGGACTGAGGTGCTTTCGGTGACGCAAGCTCTATCGCAGGTGGATTTTCCGGTGGTCGTTCCCAAGTTCTTCAGCCCGACACACATCATCGTCAATCAGGATGCCGACGTGATCGGCTGGTCGTTCAATCTTCCATCGTTCGGCGGCTGGGTCAATCTCACTGAAGGTAAAGCGCGCATGAGCGGAGACCAATATCAGCGACAGTTCCTTGAAGCCGCAGGGCACGCGCCCGACTTTTTCACCGCCACGACCGTTAGCAGCGGGCGCGTCCCTGCGACTTTGGCTGCAGCGAACGGCATCGGACGTTTGTTGTGGATCGACGCCGGCGTTCAGTTCGACATCACCGGCGAAGGCATTTCGCCGCAACAGGTCGCGGAGCTCGCCGAATCGATGCTGTATGCGTAAGGCAGCGTGGATCGCTCTTCTGATCGCATCCGCGTGCGCGCCGGCGAGGCATGCGAAGCCACCACTGCATCCGGTGGTTACGGAATCGCCGTCGTTCCCGCCGATCCAAACGCCGTCCGGCTCCTATGAATACCGCACGCCGGAGCCGGCCGTTACGCCATAGCTACATCAGGCGAACCAGTGGCCGGCGTTGACGTCGAGGGCCTGGCCGGTAATCGCGCGCGACAGATCGCTGGCGAAAAACAGAACGGCGTCGGCGATCTCCTCGGACGTCGGTATGTGCTTGAGGCATGTCTCGTCTGCAATCTCCTTGTAGACGTCTTCCGGCGTGACGCCGCGCTCCTTGGCCGTATCTGCGAAGAACCACTGGAGTGATTTCCCCCAGATGTAGCCGGGCACGACCGAGTTCACGCGCACGCCGTACTCGCCGAGCTCGCGTGCCAGAGTTTGCACCGTCGTGAGCAAAGCCGCTTTCGTCGCCGCATAAGCGCCGAACTTCGCTTGGATCCGTCGCTGGCTCATCGAGTTGATGAAGATGATCGAGCCGCCGCGTTGCTCCTTCATGGCGGGAATGACCGCCTTCGTCATCTGAACTGTGCCGAGGACGTTGACCTCGAAGGCGCGGCGCCAGACGTCCATCGAGTTATCTTCGATCGTTTCGATCGGCGGCTGCACGAAGGCGTTGTTCACCAGTACGTCGATCCGGCCAAACTGCGAGAGCGCTGCGTCGGCCAGTGCCAAACATTGGGACTCGTCGGCGATGTCGGTCGGTACGCTCGCGGATTTGCGCCCGAGCGCTTCGATTTCCTCTGCGACGTGCTTCATATGCTTGTCACGGCGCGCACCGAGGACGACGTTCGCGCCCTCTCGGGCGAGAGCGAGAGAGATGTCGCGCCCCATCCCCGGACCGATTCCGGAGACGATCGCGACGCGATCTTGAAGAAGGCTCACCGCTGGGCGATCGGTGGTTGTGCGGCTCCGCGAAGCCCCGCATGAAACCATGCGGAGCGGGCAGTCCGCGACGTGAAGCGCCACCCATCCGGCGTTCGGCGCAGGCGGTCTTCGTAGTTGCCACCCGACAACACGAATGTCAGTCCGCCGCTGCCGTCGGGAAGCCCCAGTGGGCTGAACACGTACGCGCGCACGCGCGCTTCGTCGCCGTCGATCTCGACGAGCCGGTTCGCAACGATGTGTTGGATCATGTCGAACGGCGCGAGGGCGGACGAAAGCCATGCAAGGGCGTCGTCGACCGAACCCCGGACGCCGCCTTCGTGGGTGTAGTCGAGGAGGCAGTCGTCGGTAAACAGTGTCCGGAACAGATCCCAGTTTTTCGTGTCGAGCGCGTGCGCGTAGGTGTCGAGAAGCTCGTCGATTGCGAAGCGGTCCGCGACCTGCTCCGGCTTGGGGATCGCAGTCATAGTCCCAGCGTACCCGGCGCTATCTCCAGAATCTAACGCACCGTCAGACGTCGGCTAGAATCGCCGGAGACTAGGATATCGGAGTCAAGAAAATGGGCATCTCCCACGAGATAATCGACGGCGTCGGCGAAGTCGTCATCGACGTCCCGCCGGTCAACGCGCTGAATGTGAAAAGCTGGTTCGCGCTCGCCGATGTCGTTCACGCACTCGGCGACTACGAAGCTGTGCGCGTCGTCGTCCTTCGAGCCGAGGGGCGCGGCTTTTGCGCCGGCGTCGATATCAAGGAGCTTCAAAACGATGCCGACCGGCACGCGATCATTGGTGTGAATCGCGGGTGTCACGCGGCATTCAAGGCGGTGTACGAGTGCGCGGTTCCGGTCGTGTGCGCCATCCACGGTTTCTGTCTCGGCGGCGGGATAGGCCTCGCCGGCAACGCAGACGTCATCGTCGCATCGCGTGATGCAAGGTTCGGCCTGCCGGAGGTCGACCGCGGGGCTCTCGGCGCGGCAACGCATCTCGCACGGTTGGTACCGCAGCACAAGATGCGCGCGATGGTATACACGGCGACGACGGTAACCGCCGACGAGCTGCACGCATTCGGCTCCGTCCTGAAGGTGGTCGAGACCCGCGAGGAGCTTCGCGATGCCGCGATGGCAGTTGCGCACGACATCGCGTCGAAGCACCCGACGATCATCCGCCGGGCCAAAGAGTCGCTGAACGGCATCGATCCGGTTGATGTGAATCGCAGCTATCGCTTCGAACAAGGATTCACGTTCGAGCTCAACCTCGGCGGTGTCGCCGACGACGTGCGCGATACATTCGGCGAGAAGTAAAGGACGTGCCCGACAAGCGGATGACCGAGGCCGACGTCGTCGCCGAGCTTCGCGATGGAATGACGATCGGTATCGGGGGATGGGGGTCGCGGCGTAAACCGATGTCTCTCGTTCGCGCGATCCTCCGCTCGCCTCTCGAGGATCTCACCATCGTGTCGTACGGCGGGCCGGACGTCGGGTTGCTCTGTGCAGCGGGCAAGGTCAAGAAAGTCGTTTTCGGTTTCGTCTCGCTGGATTCGATCCCCCTCGAACCTCACTTTCGTCGCGCACGTGAGTCCGGCGCGGTCGCAGCGATGGAACTGGACGAGGGGATGCTGCGATGGGGATTGTATGCGGCTGCCAACCGGTTGCCGTTCTTGCCGATGCGCGCCGGCTTCGGGTCGGATGTCATGCGGGTCAATCCGTCGCTGAAAATCGTGCGGTCGCCGTATGGGGACGACGAGCTCGTCGCTATGCCGGCGTTGAAGCTGGACGCAGCTCTGGTGCATATGAATCGCGCGGATGCACAGGGCGCCGGCCAGTTTCTCGGTCCGGATCTCTATTTCGACGACTTGTATCTCATGGCGGCCGAGAAACGGTTCATGTCGTGCGAACGCATCGTGCAGACCGAAGACTTGCTGAAAGAAGGCTCGGTGCACACGCTCAGAATCAACCGCTCGATGACCGACGGCGTCGTCGAAGCGCCGCGCGGCGCGCACTTCACGTCGTGCGAGCCTGATTATCCGCGAGACGAGGCATTTCAGAAGACATACGCTGCCGCGGCGGCGAGCGACGAGACCTGGAGCGAATTTGCACGGGTGTATCTCGACGTCGAGTCAGAGGACGCGTATCAGGCCGCCGTTCGCACCGGGGGTTTTTCGTGAGCTCCGTTGCCGACGTCTGCGTTGCCGCCTGCGCCGACGCGTGGCGCGGTGACGGCGAGATCCTGGCGAGCGCGTTCGGTTCGGTTCCGCTGATCGGGGCGCGGTTGGCGCGCCTGACGTTCGAGCCCGAGCTTCTGCTCTCCGACGGAGAGGCGTTTCTCCTTGCGAACGTGCCGGCCCTCAGCGGCGCTCAGGAAAAGATTGTCGAAGGCTGGCTGCCGTTCGCGTCGGTGTTCGAGCTGCTGGCTGCCGGGCGACGGCACGTCATGATGATGCCGAGCCAGATCGATCGCTCCGGCAATATGAACATCTCGTGCGTCGGCGACTGGTCCAAGCCGACGCGACAGCTTATCGGTTCCCGCGGCGGCCCCGGCAATACCGTCAACCACCCGACGAGCTATTGGGTGCCGAATCATTCGACGCGGTCGTTTGTGAAGCATGTCGATTTCGTTTCCGGTGTCGGATACGACCGACCGTCCGGTCCGTTTCACGAAATCCGCCGCGTTGTGACGAACCTGTGCGTACTCGACTTTGAAACGCCGGATCACTCCATGCGGCTGCGCTCATTGCATCCCGGCGTGACGGTGGAACATGTCGTCGAGAGCACAGGTTTTTCGCTGACGATTCCCGGCGACGTACCGGCGACGCGGACACCCACGGACGACGAGATGCGCGCGATCGAATCTCTCGATCCATCGAACTTGCGCGGAACCGAGGTGAAGGTGTGACGCACCCGGCGCTCCGGACCCGGCTGTGCGAGCTGCTCGGCGTGGATTACCCGATCGTGCAGACCGGCATGGGATACGTGAGCGGGCCTCGGCTCACCGCCGCGACGTCCGCCGCCGGCGCCTTTGGAATTCTCGGCGGGGCCACGATGGATCTCGACGCTCTTCGCGCCGCAATCAAGGATGTGAAGGAGCGCACCGACAAGTCGTTCGGCGTGAACATTCGCGCCGATCAGCCGGACATCCGTGAACGTGTCGACCTGCTGATTTCCGAGCGCATTCGGGTCGCGTCGTTCGCGATGGCGCCGCGCGCCGATATGATCGCGCGGCTCAAGGATGGGGGAGTCGCGGTCGTGCCGTCGATCGGCGCGAAGCGGCACGCAGAGAAGGTCGCTGCTCTCGGGGTCGATGCGGTGCTCGTGCAAGGAGGCGAGGGCGGCGGACATACCGGATCGGTCCCGACGACCCTGTTGCTGCCCCAAGTCGTGGACACCGTGGACGTCCCTGTGATTGCGGCAGGCGGTTTCTTCGACGGTCGCGGGCTCGTCGCTGCGCTCGCGTACGGCGCGAGCGGCATCGCGATGGGAACACGCTTCCTGCTGACGAGCGATTGCGCCGTCCCGGAAGCAGTGAAGCGACTGTATCTGGCGAAGTCGGTGAACGATACGATCGTGACGACGAAGGTCGACGGCGTTCCTCATCGGGTGTTACTGACGGAATTCATCGAGGAGCTCGAGCGCGGCGGGCGCGTTGCCGGTTTGATGCGCGCGCTCCAAAGCGCCGTCAAGTTCAAAAAGCTGTCCGGCACGTCGTGGGCGTCGATGCTGCGCGAAGGCGCCGCGATGAAAAAGACGCACGACCTGTCCTGGTCGCAGGTTCTGATGGCTGCGAACACGCCCATGCTTTTGCGTGCTGCGATGGTGGAGGGGAACCCGAACCTCGGGGTGATGGCGAGCGGACAGGTAGTCGGGATGATCGAAGATCTGCCGAGTTGCGCCGAGCTCGTCGGGCGCATCGCGCAACAAGCCGAAGAGGTACTGAGCCGACTTATGGGAGGGCCGTTATGAGCCTCGAAGCGTTTCGGAACGCGGCGGAGTCACTCGACGCCGAAGCGATGGCGGCGTGCCTGTCGCCCGATGTCGTTTTCCACAGCCCGGTCGTCTTCAAGACGTACCGCGGGCGGGAGGAAGTGCTCCCGATCCTCATGGCCGTCTCGACCGTCTTCGAAGACTTCACGTACATCGGTGAATACCGGTCCGAGGACGGCGGTGTGCTGCATTTTCAAGCAAAAATCGGTGATCGCGCGGTGGACGGTGTCGACATCCTGCACTTCGGCCCGGACGGCCTCGCCGACGAGTTCACGGTGATGATCAGGCCGTTTTCCGGCGCGACGGCACTGCGCGACCGGATGGCGGCGCTGCTGGAGGCTCTGCCCCAAGCTCCGGCGTAGTCCAAGACCGGCACAGTCCGGACGCGGCCGGGAAATGATGCACGATGATCACGCGATTTCGTCGTCCCGTGACCTACGATGAACCAGGTCGCGAGGAGAGGTATGGCCGGCGAGGGGACCGCACCAGCAGCACGCAACATCGTGTGGCGGGCAGGACGGATGATCGTCCGCACGCCCGGTGCCGGGATCGTTCTCGCGCCGCCCCGGACGGCCGCCTTCGCCGTCAACGCGTGGGTGCGCGCGCGCGGAAAGGCAGCGGAAGCCGAGCTTCCCGCGCCGAAGCTTTCGGCTGCGCTCGCAGCGCAAGTCGCACTCGACGAGATGATGCTCGGCGCAATGAAGAGCCCCCGCCGGTATCCGACGGAGGCCGACTACCGCCGAATTGCCGCTGAGCTTCTCGCTGCACGAGAGCTGTACGGCCGCAACGGCTGGCTCGAAAATCCGTCTTTGTACCACCGCGCACCGCCACCAATCTCACCGACGGTGCGCGCCGGATGGGCCTACGGGATGCGGTTCGAGCGCATGTCGTGGCGCAGCGGGTTCGAACCGTACGCCGACGAGCCCGGTCGCGACCGCTGGATGTCGTACGAGAAGAACCACACGATGCACGCGTGGACGATACGAACGCGTCCCGATCGGCCGTGGCTCATCTGCGTGCACGGTTTCGGCGTCGGTGTGCCGACGGCCGACTTCTACGCATTTCGCGCGAAGAGACTGGCGCAAGAGCTCGGCGTGAACTTGTTGTTCCCGGTCCTCCCACTGCACGGCCCTCGTCGCACCGGCCGTATCGGCGGCGCGGAGATGATGACGCATCACCTTCAGCAGTTTGTGCTCGGCATGGCGCAGGCGATGTGGGACGTTCGCTCTGCCATCGGTTGGATTCGCGAGCAAGGCGGATCGCGCGTCGGCGTTTACGGGATGAGCCTTGGCGCGTACGTCGCCGCGCTTCTCGCGACACTGGAGCCGGAACTATCCGCCGTCATCGCCGGCGTTCCGATCTGCGATCTGCCGCGACTGTTCCACGATCACAGCCCCGTGAGCGTGCGCCGGCGCGCCGAGCAATTCCGCTTGTTCGACCCAGAGATGCTGTCGGGCCTGGGCGTCATATCCCCGCTCGCCGCGCCCTCGATCGTTCCGGCGGAGCGCTTGTACGTCTACGGAGGCCTCGGAGACCGTCTTGCCACGCCCGAACAAAGTCACGCGCTGTGGACGCACTGGGGCAAGCCCTCGAACCTCTGGTATCACGGCAGTCACGTCGCGTTCCTGTGGAACGCCGACGTTGCCCGCTTCATCGACGGCGCCCTGATGGAATCCCTCATCGGCGGGGAACCGGAACCGGTTCGTTTCGCGAAGACGTCGTAGGAAGCGCTACAGCAGCACCGGCACCGGTTCGCCGAATTCCGCGTGCACGTTCCGAATCGTATTGCTCATGAAGGCGTGCTTTGGCAGGCCGAGACTGCGAAGCTCCGAGGCAATCTCGCCGTCGCCGAGTGTGATGCGTGCCCCTCGCAGGCGGGCGCGGCCGTTTCCCGTTACGAGCCACGGCGTGCGGTTCAACGTTCCTTCCGCGTCGGAGTACGTCGGAATGGGCCGCTGCGGCAGCGGGATCGGGCCGTCCTCATCAACCGACAACGTGAGCACGTGCGCGTCGCCGTCGCGGAGGCCGCACGAGGTAACGCCGTTACTCGTCGCGATGTCGATACGAGCCAGCCACTTCGGATAGCCCCAGATGGAACGTCCGGCCTCCATTGTGAAGGGTTGGTCGACGGGCAGATGGCGGATGTACGCACACACCTTTCCGTGCATGAGATCAAATGGCTTCGGCTTTCGGTCGTGCGGCTTGACCGCGAACGACACAGCGAACTCGTTGTATGCGTCGAGATCGCCGTCCTCGTAGCGTACGAACGCGAGTGCGAGGATCGCCTTTCCGAACATCGTCGCCGGCTCGAGGCCTTTCGGTACGAGCTCCTGCGCGCGGCTCATGGGGACGAGAAATTGCGCCGACCAGGTCGTCGCTTTTCGGACGACGATGGGGAACTCTAACGTCCTTCCCTGGACGACGACGGTCGTCACGATCCTAGAGCCGTTCGATGATCGTGACGTTCGCTTGACCGCCGCCTTCGCACATCGTCTGCAAGCCGTAGCGGCCTCCGGTGCGCTCGAGCTCGTGAAGAAGCGTCGTCATCAGACGCGCGCCGGTCGCGCCGATCGGGTGCCCCAGAGCGATCGCGCCGCCGTTGACGTTCACCTTGCTCAAGTCGGCACTCGTTTCTTTCTGCCACGCAAGGACGACCGGGGCGAACGCTTCGTTGATCTCGACGAGGTCGATGTCGTCGAGCGACATCCCGGTCTTCTCGAGAGCGAACGCAGTTGCGTTGATCGGCGCCGTCAGCATGTAGATCGGATCGGCCCCGCGAACGCCGAGGAAGTGGATACGCGCCTGTGGTTTCAGCCCGTGCCTCTTGACCGCGGCTTCGTTCGCGACGAGCACTGCGGCCGCGGCGTCGTTCGTCGGTGACGAGACGGCGGCCGTGAGGTATTTCGCGCCGGCCAGCAGCGGCAGCGATGCCATCTTCTCCAGCGAGGTGTCTCGCGGACCCTCGTCGGTTTTGAACTCTCCGACGGGGACGATCTCGCGATCGAAACGTCCCTCGGCTTGCGCGCGGCGCGCGCGTGTGTGGGACTCGAGCGCGAACTCTTCCATGTCCTCGCGGCTGATGTTCCACTTGTCTGCGATTAATTCGGCGCCGTGGAACTGCGACACCGGTTCGGTGTTGTAGCGCGCGAGCCATCCCTCGGATCCGTGGAACGTGTGCGGTAAGCCCAACTGCTTTCCGATCACCTTCGACGAGGTCTGGATGGGGATCATGCTCATGTTCTGCAAGCCGCCGGCGACGACGACGTCCATCGTGCCGCTCATCACCGCTTGAGCGGCGAAGTGCACAGCCTGCTGGGACGAGCCACACTGGCGGTCGATCGTCACGCCGGGAACTTCTTCGGGAAACCCGGCGGCGAGCCACGCGGTGCGCGCAATGTCGCCGGCTTGCGGCCCGACTTGGTCGATGCAGCCGAAGATCACATCCTCGACGGCGGCCGGGTCGATGCCGCTGCGCTCTACGACCGCTTTCAGAATGTGCGCGCCGAGGTCGGCAGGGTGCATTTGCGAGAGAGAACCACCGCGCTTTCCCACCGGCGTCCTGCACGCTTCGACAATATACGCGTCACTCATGTGGTCACCTCACGCAGATTACGGACGAGCCGTGCCCGAAAAGCCCTTGGTTGATGGTCAATCCTACGCGCGCGCCGTCCACTTGGCGCCCGGTGGCCGTGCCGCGGAGTTGCCAGGACAGCTCGCACACCTGCGCGATCGCTTGTGCCGGAACCGCTTCGCCGAAGCACGCCAAGCCGCCGCTCGGGTTCACTGGGATCTTGCCGCCGATCGTTGTGTCCCCGTCGTGTAGCAGTTTCTCGGCTTCGCCTTCCTTGCAGAGCCCGATGTTCTCGTACCAGTCGAGCTCGATCGCGGTGGACAGGTCGTAGACCTCCGCGAGATCGAGATCCTCCGGACCGATCCCGGCTTCCTCGTACGCGGCTGTTGCGATCGAGTCGCGGAAACCTAATTCCGGGGGCGCGACCGCGGCTGCGGAATCGGTCGCGAAATCCGGCAAGTCGACAACCGTCTTTGGGAATCGCGGCGTGACGGTTGACACCGCTGTCACTTTTACGGGATCTTTGGCGCCGTTCTTGCGCGCGTACTCCATCGACGTGAGAACCAGTGCCGCGCCGCCGTCCGACGTCGTGCAGATCTGCAGCAAGCGGAGTGGATCGGCAACCATCGGCGACTTTAGGACATCCTCGATCGAGACTTCTTTCCGGTACCGCGCGTTCGGGTTGTTCAGCCCGTGCTTCGCGTTCTTGACTTTCACCGCCGCGAAGTCGGCTTCGGTCGAGCCGTGTAGCGCCATGCGCCGGCGTGCGTACAGACCGAAGTACGTCGGGTTCGTCGCCCCGAGCAGTCGGAAGCGCAGCCAGTCGGGATCCATCTGACGCTCGCCGCCGCTTGGTGCGAGAAATCCTTTCGGCGTCGTGTCTGCGCCGACCACTAGCGCGACGTCACACAGCCCGGCCAGAATGCGCGCGCGGGCGGCGTCGATCGCAGCGGCGCCGGACGCGCACGCCGCGTAGCAGGATGCGAGGCGTGCGCCGTTCCATCCCATTGCTTGCGCGAACGTGGAACCGGCGACATATCCGGGGTAGCCGTTGCGCACGGTTTCTCCGCCGGCGACGAACTGCACGTCGTTCCAGTGAACGCCCGCATCGTGTAACGCTTCTCGCGCTGCGTGCACGCCGTACTCGACGAAATTACGGCCCCACTTGCCCCACGGGTGCATGCCCGCGCCGAGGATCGCGACGTCACTCATGCTCGCGCCCATTTCCACACGACGTGCTCACCTTTGTCGTCGGTATAGAGCGTGTCGACTATCAACTCGACGTCGTCGCCGACGGCTACATGACCCGTTGTCTGGCCGAGGATCATCATGCGCTCCTCGCTGAGCTCGACGGCCGCCACGCCGAACGGCACGAACGGATCCGCGGCGACGTACGGCGGCGGGGGAGCGTAGTGATTGACGGTGTACGACCAGACTTTGCCTGTCCGGCTGAGAGGCGTCTCGGTTAATTCCGTCCCGTCACACGACGGGTTCCGGCAGAAGCTCAGCTCCTTCGGGAAGAAGTAGGTCCCGCAGGTGGCGCAGCGCGAACCGATGAGCCGAGGCTCATCGTCAAGGGTGAACCATCCCTCCACAGCTGGGATTTTCGTAGCAGACATGGTCGGATTGCCATTGTTCCTGACACCCCGTCAGATGTCCACGCGAAGCGACGTTCTGCCGGGTTTGCCCGAACGTGCATCGGCCGAACTTTCAGGCTAATTTCGCTGAGCCAACCGTATACACAGCGAGGTGTATCAAGGTGTATAATCCGAGCATGGGTAGAACCAATGTTGTCGTGGACGACGAGCTCGTCGAGCGTGCCATGCGCCTGTACAACCTTCCGACAAAGCGGGCCGCGATCGATTTCGCACTTCGCCGTCTCGTCGGTGGCTTCGAGCCAAAGGACATTCTGGAGCTCGAAGGAATGGGCTGGGAGGGCAATCTCGATGAGATGCGGCAATGGGAACCGCCGAAGTGGTGATCATTACCGACACTTCGGTGTGGGTCGAGCTTCTGCGGGGCACTGGTGACCAGACCGCGATGGCCCTGAAAGGACTTATATCTCGGGGGAAGGACGTCCGCGTTCCAGACATAGTGTTCATGGAGCTGCTTGCCGGCGCCTCGAGTGAAATACAGGCGCGAGACCTGCAAGGCAGGCTCATGTCATTCCCGGTTGTCCAGCTCCGAGGGTTGGCCGACTTTGAAAGCGCGGCTTCGCTGTATCGCGCATGTCGCCGGGCCGGTGAAACTATTCGCAAGATGACTGACTGCCTCGTCTCCATCGCGGCGATGCGTATCGGCGGCCATCTCCTCCACAAGGATCGCGACTTCGACGCAATCGCGCGCCATTCACCGCTGCAGATCTACCAGCTCTAGGTAGGCACTGCTCGGATAGACTCCGGCGGTCATGGACCTGAATTTCACGCCGGAAGAAGAAGCGTTTCGCGTGAAGGCGCGCGCGTGGCTCGAAGGCAACGCGCCGGCGCCGATGGAATCCATGGACACGCCCGACGGCTTCGAGCAGCACCGCGATTGGGAAGAGCATCTGTACGAACACGGTTGGGCCGCTGTTTCTTGGCCGCGTGAGTTCGGCGGACGCGACGCAACGCTCATCGAATGGCTGATCTTTGAAGAGGAGTACTACCGCGTCGGTGCGCCGCGGCGCCTCAATCAGAACGGGCTCTTCCTGCTCGGGCCTGTGCTGCTCGAGTACGGAACCAAAGAACAAAAAGAGCGCTACCTGCCGAAGATCGTGAGCGCGGAGGAGATCTGGTGCCAAGGCTGGTCCGAGCCGAACGCGGGCAGCGATCTCGCATCGCTCACCAGTAAAGCCACGCGCGACGGCGACGAGTGGGTGCTGACCGGACAGAAGACGTGGTGCTCGCGCGGCGTGTACGCGGACTGGATGTTCGGTCTCTTCCGTTCCGATCCATCGTCGGAGCGTCACAAGGGACTCAGCTACATCCTCGTGCCCCTTGAGTCACCAGGCGTCACCGTTCGGCCGATCGCGCAGATCGACGGCGAGCCGGGCTTCGCGGAAGTGTTCCTCGACAACGTGCGCGTGCCCGTCGCAAACACGCTCGGCCCCGAAGGCGAGGGCTGGCAAATCGCGATGTCGACGGCCGGGTTCGAGCGTGGGGTGGCGTTGCGCAGTCCCGGACGTTTTATGGCGTCGGCCGACCGTCTCGTTTCGTCGTACATGGCGCGCGAGCATCTGGTGTCGCCGAGCCTTCGGAACGACGTTATCAATTCGTGGATGGAGGTCGAGGCGTACCGCCTGTACACGTTTTGGAGCGTGTCGCGCAAGCTCGCCGGCGGAACGATCGGCGCCGAGGCGAGCCTCAACAAAGTCTGGTGGTCGGAGATGGACGTCCGGCTGCACGACACGGCGCTGCGATTGCTCGGCGAGGATGCGACGCTGCCGCTCGGCGACGAGCATTGGCTCGACGGGTTTCTGTTTTCCCTGGCCGGCCCGATTTACGCCGGCACGAACGAGATCCAGCGGAACATCATCGCGGAGCGCGTTCTCGGCCTCCCGCGGAGCTGATCGATGAAATTCATACTCTCCGAGGAGCAGATGCTGTTCCGTCACACGGTGCGCGAGTTCCTCGAAAAGGAATGCACGCCCGAAATCGCACGCAGCGGCTTCAATCGCGAACGATGGGCCCAGCTCGCGCAGCTCGGTGCAGTCGGCCTCGCCGCACCGGCGGACGAAGGCGGCCTTGGACTAGGCGAAGTTGATCTCGTTCTCTTATTGGAAGAAGCCGGCCGCGCTGCGCTGCCGGATCCGCTGATCGAGACCTCGATGGTCGCGATTCCATTGCTTCGTGAGGCGGAGGCGAACGATCTCTTGCTGGAAGCCGCGGACGGCGACGTCGTAATGAGCGTGGGTCTCGCCGGATCGCGTTACGTGACGTACGCAACCGATGCGGACGTTTTGCTCTTGCAACTGGGCGGCGCGATGTTCGCACTGCAGCGAGACGACGTGAAGCTACAGCTCATGCCGTCCATTGATATGGCGCGGCCGGTGTTCCGCGTCGAATGGCTTTCCGAAGCGGGGACAAAAATCGGCGAGGGTGCCGACTTGGTCGAAGCTGCGTTCGATCGTGCGGTGCTCGGGGCCGCGGCGCAACTGCTCGGGATCGCGCAGCGATGCGTCGAGATGGCAGCCGATTACGCGAAGGAGCGGCATCAATTCGGGAAGCCGATCGGGAGCTTTCAGGCGATCAAGCACAAACTCGCCGACGCGCTTCTGATGGTCGAGTTCGCGCGGCCCGTGGTCTACCGCGCCGCAGCATCAATCGCGGAGGTCAGTCACCACCGCGAAAGGGATGTCTCGATGGCGAAGGTCTATGCGGGACGCGCCGCGAAACGTGCGACGCGCGCCGCGCTACAAACGCTCGGAGCGATCGGCTACACGCAGGAGCACGACTTGCACATCTGGATGAAGCGCTCCTGGTCGCTGGAAGCCGCGTGGGGCACATCCGACTTTCACCGCGACCGCATCGCCGACGAGGTTATGGGCTAAGCGCCGGTTTGTGCTCGTCGCTTTTGCCGTGCGGCAGTCCGCTCTTTCCGTGCGCCAACTTGCTGTGGTCGATCTTTCCGCAATCGCTGTGCGCGGCGTTACGAATCTTCTCGGAATCGCCGGGGTGCGCCTTTGTGACCGCATCCACGTAGTCACCGTGCGTCCAGTTGCCGGCCAAGCCGGTGGCCGCGGTGCAGCCGGCGTGTATGCGCGCGTGAGGGCCGCCGTGCACGCCCGCGTCTTCGGCGTCGGTTGCAGCCTTTGCCTTCGAGGACGCTTTCGGCGACGGGGTGCTTCCGACCGCTGCGAACGATGCCCCGGCAAGCAGCGTCAACGCCATAACCCAAAGGGCGATGACCGCGCCGCGTCTCTTTGTCAGCCGATTGATGAGCGTGTACATGTCGCGTCTCCTCGTCTACGGATGGGTCGGATGGCTGCGCGGTGTCGTGGATTTACTCGGCGATGTCGCGGCTTTACCCGGCGGTGTTCCCGGCGGTCCCGGGCGGTGCTTCTTCGTCTTGCCGGACTTGCCGCGCTCGAAGGGGTGGTTCCCAGCATGGGAGTTCGGGCCCGGCACGTGAATGCCGACGTGGTTCAGAACGTCGTGCGCGACGTTTTGGGCCGAGTCCGGAAGGGCCCCCGCCGCCGCGAGGCTGCCGGTGAGAACGAGCGCACCGGCGAGCCCCACGACGACGATCCTTCTACGGAAGGACCCGAAACTCACACTTCGCGCCGGGACCGCGGCAGCCAGACGCCTCGCCGCGTCTTGGGCGCCCTCGGTCTCGGCGGCGCTTACGGGGGCGGCGGCCGCCGCCATGACGGCGGCAACCCCCGCGTAGCCCGCGGGAACGTCGCTCGAAACGTCGCCGGCGAGCAGCCGCGCGACGCTTTCCTCGCCGAATTCAAAGTCTTTGGTCATCTCGATACAGAAGAGCGCCGGGCGACGCCCCGGCGTTACAGGGGGCCGGAAGAAAGTTTTTCGGCGAGCGCCCTCAGGCCCCGGTGAGTGAGGACCCGGACGGTCCCCGCACGCTTGCCCATCACGCGCGCTGCGTCCTCGACGCTCAGGCCGGCGACGACGCGCAAGGAGACGGCGTCGGCTTGATCCTTCGGCAAAGTCGCGATGATCGCGAGCGCGGCTTCCGTCGACAGCGTTTCCTCGAGTGGGTCGGCGGGGTCGGGACGGTCTCGCTCGTCTTGCACTGGCCCGGGACGGCGCCGTTCTTTCCGTCTTTGGTCGATGACGACGTGACGAGCGATCGTAAAGAACCAGCGGCGGAAGGCTCGCTCGTCGCCACGGAATCGCCCCATGTCGCGTGCGACCTGGAGCCACGTTTCCGAAGCGAGATCCTCCGCCGCTTCAGATGCTGCGACGCGCAAATATCTCTTCAGCGGCGGATGCAGGTTGTGCCACAAATACTCGAAAGCCCAGGGCCGCCCGTCCGCGGCGGCTCGCAGGACTTCTTCGAATGACTCTGATTGGTTGGACGACGCCATCGCCTCCGCGCACCTGTCGCGTGCGAAGCGTACGCCCGTTAATCAGCGATGTGGGGGAGCGGGGATTACTTCGATGCACGCTTGCGTGCGGTGGCGCGACCACCCTTGCGGCCGGCCGCTTTCTTCTGCGCGCTCGTTCCGCCTTGCGACGTCTGCGTGCCGCCCGCGCCGCTGTGCGACTTCTTCCCGCCGCGCTTGGAAGCGCCCGGAGAGTTGGCGATCTTCGCCGCGCGCTGCTTCGACATGCCCTTTTCCTTGAGCTTCTCGTACTGCTTTTCGTTCTTGACGTTCGCGCGTTTCGTGGGCATGGGGCGTCCTCCTTCCGCATGATGCGGCTTCAGAGGAAATCTCTCCCAAGATCTACGCGGTAAACGTCATTTCGCAGCACCGGCTGCGTCGCGGAGTCGCGTGGTGCGATGAACGGGATCCGGATCGAGCTTCGGCAAGATGTGTCGCCCGAACAGCCGGATGGATTCGAGCGCCGCGTCGATCGGCATATCGATCGGCATGCCGAACACGATCTGATCGGCGCCGGTGGCTTCGTACTTCTTCACTTGCTCGTAGACCTCGTCGGGGTCGCCGCACAGCAAGTAGCCCTCTTTGATGCGCCACTCGACTTGCTCGGGCGTCGGATCGGGCAGCACTTGCGGCCACGGCGGCACGCCCTCAGGTTTCGGAAACGTGTCGTGGTACCGGAATACAAGCGACTGTAAACGGGCCGACCCCATGTTTGCCGCGACATCTCGCGCGCGTTTGCCATCTTCGAGACAGATGACGCTATTGGTGATCATTACGTTGTCGTTGACCCAGTCGCCGAGCGGCTCGGCTTCGCCGATTGCCTTCTTGTACGCCTCGACGAGAGGGGCAAGCGCCGGCGCGGCGGAAAAGTTGAAGCCGATGACGCCGAATCCGCTGCGCGCTGCTTTTTCGTACGTCGGCGGGTTGCCGGCTGCTTGCCACATCGGCGGGTGCGGCTTCTTGTAGGGCTTCGGCAATACGTTGCGCGTTGGCGTCCGGAAGTATTCGCCTTCGTGCAAATACTCGGTCTCGCGCCACATCTTTGCAAACTCTCGGACGACTTCTTCGAACATCGGCTTTGTATCGTCGGTCGACGCTATGTCGAAGCCGGTCACCTCGAGACTGCCGGCGCCGCGCCCCATGCCGAATTCGAAGCGACCTTCACTCAGGTGATCCATCATCGCGACGCGTTCGGCGACGCGTACCGGATGGTTCACCGGTGGCGAGATGTTCCAAATCGCGCTACCGAGGTGAATACGTTCGGTGACGCCGGCGAGATACGCGAGGAAAACTTCGCTCGCCGACAAGTGTGAGTATTCGTCGAGGAAGTGGTGTTCGGATACCCACACGTACTTGAACCCGGAGCGATCTGCTTCGCGCGCGAGCGCGACGTCGTTCATCAAAGAGACGTGTTCGTAGCCGGGGTTTTCGGCGACACGGTGGTTCGGCACGTGACCCTGCAGGAAGAGGCCGAATTCCATGAGTTCGCAGCTCCTCTCGAAGGCCGAATCGCCCCGGCCGTGGTGGGTATGAGCGTATGCCGGGCCCGGGTTCGCGGTCAAGAACACGTTCTAGTTTTAGCCGGTTTGGCGCCGCCTGGCCTGCGGTTTCACGAGCGGGCTAGGATCGTGTCATTGGCCGGCGCGTTTCGCTCCTGGGAGGATTCGGCGTAGAGGCCGACGGTGCGCGAATTCCGGATTCGACGTGGTGACGACGCGGGCGGCGGACCTCGTCAAACAAGTCGCACTGAGCACCGGCCACAAAAAACATCGCGAGCACGTGCTCGATGAGCTATGGCCCGATCTTCCCGTCGAGCGCGGCAACGCGCAACTTCGCAAAGCCATTCACACTGTTCGGAAAGCCATAGACGACGACGCGATCGGCATCGACAACGCGCTCGTTACGCTCCGCGACTGCGGTACGGACGTCGACGATTTTGTGTCTGGCGTTGAAGGCGCGCTGCGAAGCGGAACGGCGGAAGCTGCCACAGCACTACATCTCCATCGGCGTGTGGGCGCGACGAGGAAGCGCTCAACGCGTGGCGCAGTCACCCGACGTTCGCGGAGCTGCGGGACAAAGATCGTGGAGCTTTGCGACCACTTCCACGGCACGGATTACAGCCTTGCCGTGCGGCCGAAGCAGGCGGCGAAGTCGGCCTGAGCACGGGAAAGCATGGCGGTCAGGTGCGACGCTGAGCTAGAGAGGCTTGATCTCAAGCGTTCGCGCAGCGGCCTTGATCGTGACGGTAAACCATCGGAGGAAACCTTCCTGGCCGAGAAGGTTGAAATCCCACGGCCAGGGATCACAGAAGGAGACGGGAGTTTCCCACCAGAAGTCACCCAGACCCAAGCGCACGGTGACCGTGCGAGCGATTGTCGATCGGCCGCCGACCCCGATGCTCTCTGCAGCGACTCCGCCTGTTTCAATTCCGGCTTCTTGCGCGATCCAGCCGGCGAACCGGTTGTGCAGCGACCCTGTGTCCAAGAGGCAAGCCATTGCGACGGAGGAAATCCCATCGACGTAGACGTTAACGATGGGTCTCGGCACGGTTGTGTTTTCCCCAGGCAGCGCGCGGAATGCGATCTTCATCCGCCGAACCCCCCCATATCGAGGGCGGGATCAACCGGTACGCGAAAGAGCGAGTCTGCCGTCTGGTTGTTGCTTTGAAGCCAGCGGAGCACTTCTTGCGGAGTGCTTGTCGATACGATCACCCGGCCATCTTTGAGCGCAACCCACCGGCCTCTGTGCGGACGCAACTCTGCTGCCTCGCTCTCCCCCCAATGGTCATCTGTTTGGTATTTGGGCGCGGACTCCGCCACCGACTCCGCGATGCGTCCCGCTGTGAAGCCGAGGCGGCGCAGGATCGCACGGGATTGATACGTCGTGAAGTCGGCACGATCGATATTGGTGAGCAGAGCCAGGACTTGCTTCGGCGGATAGCGAACGCCGCCGATGACGACGAAGTGGTCGCGGATGGGCTCCGGCGTTACGCGCCGTAGACGCCGTTCGACTTCAGTGGGATCCAGGGTGAATTCTGTCGCTGCGACCGTAAAATGGTGCTGTACTTTCTTCATACTTTTTGAAGTATAACATCTCCAGGTTCGATAAATGTGGGCCGAACTGAGATCAGGGGTGCTGGCTGGAAACTGAGACTATTTCGCCGGTCATGTAGGACGAGTAATCGCTGGCGAGAAACACGATCACGTTCGCGACTTCCCACGTTTCGGCGGAGCGGCCGAATGCTTCGAGCTTCACGAGCTCGTCGAGCTCCTCTTGCGGGATTGCCTTCGAGAGGAACGGGTGCATCGCGAGGCTCGGAGCAACGGCGTTCACGCGAACGCCGGCCGGAGCAGCTTCGAGCGCAGCACATCGCGTCAGCGCCATGACGCCGGCTTTGGCCGCGGCGTAATGAGCCTGACCGGCTTGCGCGCGCCAGCCGAGGATCGATGAATTGTTCACGATGACGCCGGCTTTGCGCGGAAGCATGTGACGAAGTGCGGCGCGTGTGCAGCGAAAAGCGCCGACCAACGTAACGTCGAGGACCGCATTCCATTGTTCGTCGGTCATGTCGACGATGTTGGCGGTGCCGCCGAGTCCGGCGTTGTTCACCGCGACGTCCAACGATCCGAATTCCTCGACCGCCGTGTCGAAAAGATTCTGGACGCTTTCTTCGATCGTGACGTCGCAGGGAATTGCCAACGGCTTTGCCCCGAATTCAGACAACTTTTCGGCCGCCTCGCCAAGCCGGCGCTCGTGCTTGTCACTGATCACAACACGTGCGCCTTCTTCGATGCACCGGCGTGCCGTCGCGAAGCCGATGCCGAGGCCGGCCGAGGCGGTGACGAGCACGCTCTTTCCCTCGAGTAATTTGTGACTTGATGGGTACTTCGGTGCGTTGGTCACCGCTCTGAGCCTCTGTCGAGCTCGTCGAAGACGTGATGCGCGAGGATTGCGCGGTGATGTCTCGCGGAACCATACGCCTGCTCGAGTGCGCGACCGCGCTTCAGCCAAAAATGGAGGTCATGTTCCCATGTGAAACCTATTCCGGCGTGACATTGCAGTGCTTCGGTATTGATGTACCCCTCTGCTTCGCTCGCGTACGCCTTGGCTGCACTGATCGCGACCGGTGCGTCGGGCAGATCTTTTGCGAGCGCGTACGCGGCGTACCACGTACACGAGCGAGACGACTCAATGAGAACGGCCGCGGAAGCGAGCTTGTGCTTGACGGCTTGGAACGAGCCGACGGGCCGGCCGAACTGTTGGCGAGACTTCACGTGAGCGACAGTCATCTCGAGGAGGCGCATCGCGATGCCGTTGAGCACGGCGGCGGTTGCCCAGGCACCGCGCAAGAACATCTGTGAGAACAGGCCGCCACCTAGTCTTGTGGCGTCGGAAAGTTTTGCGGTCACGGTGAATAACCGACGCGAAGGGTCTTCCGTCTGAATGGCCGCTGCGTCAAAATGCGTGCTTGGGACGAGGTGGAGCGCGGCGTCCTTTTCGATGAGGAGCGCGTCCGCAATATCCGCGTCGACGACAAATGGGGACGCCTCCACCTGCACCGTAACTTTGGCATCGCCGGATGCGAGACGCGGCAACCACTCTTGTTTCTGATCATCTGATCCACCCGCTGCGATCATCGGTCCGGCAATTGCAACCGTTTCAATCACTGGTTCTGGTAGCGCAGCGCGGCCGGATTCCTCCAGAACGAGCACGAGATCGACCTCGTCCCCGCCCATGCCGCCGAACTGCTCCGGAATCATGAGGCCGAGGAGCCCCATCTCGCCCATGGCGCGCCACAGTCGCGCGTCGCGGGCACCGCCGCCCCACAGTTCTCGCAGCCGCGCGGGCGAGGATTCCTTTTCGAACAGTTCCCGCGCCGCGTCGCGCAGTGCGTACTGCTCGTCGGTGAAGTCGAACTTCATCGCATCAACCCTTCGGAAGTCCGAGGACACGTTCCGCGATGATGTTCCGCTGGATCTCGGATGTGCCTGCGTAGATCGTCGCTGCCCGCGAGAACCAATACAACGTGTGCCACAGCGATGGATCATCGGCGGGACTCTCGGTCGATAACACTTCGCCGTAGGGCCCCATGACATCGAGACCGGCTTCGTACGTCCGCCGCTCCATCTCCGACCACAAGACCTTGGTCATGCTGGCTTCGGGGCCGAGCGATTCGCCGTTCGCGAGCCGCGAGAGCGTGCGTGTTGCGTGATGGCGATAGGCCTCGGCGTCGGCGAACAAGGCACCGATCCAGTCGCGAACGACCGGATCGTTTTCGACGCCGCGTGCTCGTGCAAGTCGCGCCAGCTCCGCAACGTCACGGCGGTACCTCGCCCACGGCTTCGAAGGCGCGTCTCGCTCGAAGCCCAACGTCGTCATCGCGACTTGCCATCCTGCGTTGACGTCCCCGATGACGTTTGCCAATGGTACGCGCGCGTCGGTGAAGAACACTTCCGCGAAGCCGGCGCGGCCATCGAGCTGGCGGATGGGCCGAGCCTCGATACCTTCGGTCTTCATATCGACGGCAATGAACGAAATGCCGGCATGTCGCGGCGATTCCGGATCGGTTCGCACGAGCGCAAAGATCCAGTCGGCGTTCGCCCCGTAACTCGTCCAGATCTTCTGACCGTTTATCACCCACGCATCGCCATCGAGTACCGCTCGCGTGCGGAGCCCGGCAAGGTCGCTGCCGGCGTCCGGCTCCGAAAATCCCTGGGACCAGATGTCTTCGGCCGAAAGAATGCCGCGCAACCATTGCTGCTTTTGCATTTCGGTTCCGTGCACCATCAGCGTCGGCCCCATGAGGTTCTGGCCGATCTGGCTGATGCGTTCCGGCGCGCCGGCGAGCAAATATTCCTCCTCGAATATCGCTTGCATCACGACGCCGGCGCCGCGCCCGCCGTACTCCCTCGGCCAGTGAATGCCCGCAAAACCGCCTTCGAAGAGCTTTTGCTCCCATTCGCGATGCGCGTCCCACCCTTCCGGCGTGTCGCTCGACGGAAGTCGTTGTTCGGGCACGTTCGCGCGCAGCCAGGCCCGCACTTCATGGCGAAACGCGATTTGCTCGGGTGAGTACGAGATGTCCACTAGAACCTCTGTTCGTTCGACGGCCCGCCGTCGACGACGAGGGCTTCGCCGTTCACGAACGACCCACCACGGGATAACAAGTAACGACAGGCCATCGCCACGTCCTCCGGCGTTCCCAGGCGGCCGACGCCGATTTTCTCGGCGGCCTGCTTAATGCGTTCCGGGTCGTTCCGGAAGAGGCTGCCGAGCGCCGACTCGGTACCGAGGAGGCCCGGCAAGATCGCATTGACACGAACACCGCGTGGCCCCCATTCCGCGGCGAGCGACTTCGTCAGGCTTATCAGCCCCGCCTTAGCGGCGGCGTAATGCGAAAACTCCGGCGATGGGCGCAGTGCCGACACCGAGCTGATGTTGATCACGCAGCCCTTTGTCTTTTCCAGAAAGGGAAATGCGGCCTGCGCCACGGAAAAGGCTGTCGTAAGGTTGGCGTTCACCACCGACGCGAATGCATTCGGCGACATGTCCGTCGCGGCAGCGGCAAACGTGCCGCCGGCGTTGTTGATGAGGCCGTCGAGGCCGCCCAAAGCACTTGCCGCTGCCTCGACGAATTCTTTGACCTCATCGGCCATCCGAGCGTCTCCCGTCACGACGATGGCCGTTGCGCCTTTTGCGGAGAGCCGGCTGCGTACGGCCTCCAGCCGCTTCATGTCTCTACCATGCAACGCGATCGATGCGCCCTGGGACGCGAGATATTCTGCAACGCCCTCGCCGACGCCCCGAGATGAGCCTGTAACGAGAACGCGTAGTCCGGAGACATCAAAGTCGTCGGGCTCACGCATGCCGCGTATCGAAGCACACGAGCACGGCGCCAGGCCAATATCGTGCGGATCGGCGAAAGGAGCCACCGGATGGACAAACAAGAGGAAATCGCGGACGTGTTACACGAAGCAGCCGAGACCCATCACATCGTCTACAAGATTGCCGACGGGGACGATCCAAACTGGGCATCGTGGTATGCGGATTGGTTGATCGACCTCTCGACGCTGCCCGGTCTCCTCGGGTCGATACCGGTTCGTAGCGAGCTTGTGTACGCCTTGGTCATGTGCGACAAGGAATTCACATCGCAGCAACCGAGCGGAAAGTGGGAGCCGTACTACGCCAATCGTCTGCTTGATCATTTCGCAAGATTGATCGCCGAAAAAACGGCTTGAAACGAATCGCGTAACATTGATGTGTGGGCGAGATGAGCTTCACGTGTCGTGGCGTGCTCCCCGGTGGCACACCGTGTTCCCATGATGCCCTGCCCGGCGAGCCATACTGCGAAAAGCATCTCGGACCGCTGCGCTTGAACCCTCCCGCGTCGCCGCGCGAATTCATGAAAGAGTGGCTACAGACTGCGGAAGGTTTGTTTGAGCGCCGCCGTCGCGGCGAAAAGCCGCCGCCGGACACGTGGGATCCGGAGCTCGTTCGAACGTTACTGCCCTTTGCGCTGCCGTTTTACTACTGGTACTGGCGCGTGGAAGTCGATGGCATCCCGAACATCCCGGCGGAAGGTCCCGCGCTTCTTGCTGCCAACCATTCCGGCGCGATCCCGATCGACGGCATGATGCTGAAAGTTGCGGTTCTCAAAGAGCACGGCCGGAACCCGTGGCTGCTCGCCGCCGACCTCGCATTCAAGACGCCGGGTCTCAAGCAAATTCTTCGCGTCGCCGGCAACGCGCGCGCCGACCGGCAGGAGACGCTCGAGCTTTTGAACAAAGGGGAGCTCGTTGGTGTGTTCCCCGAAGGTTTCAAGGGCATCGGGAAAGGTTGGGCGAAGCGCTACCAATTGCAACGGTTCGGCCGCGGCGGTTTCGTCGAGATGGCGCTCATGACCGGCGCACCGATCATCCCGTGCGCGATCATCGGGGCCGAAGAGGCGTATCCGATGATCGCCGACCTCAAGCCGCTCGCGCGGCGACTCGGCTTGCCGTACATCCCGGTGACGCCGTTCTTCCCTCTTTTGGGCCCGCTCGGCGCGTTGCCGCTGCCGTCGAAATGGATCATTGCCTTTGGTGAGCCGATCCCGGTCGCGCAACACGGTCCTGAAGCGGCGGACGACACGCAGCTCGTCCTGGAGATCTCCGAAGACGTTCGTCAGACTGTGCAGTCGCTGCTGAAGGAGCACCTCGCCGGACGCAGGCACGCCTTTCTCTAAGACAAGCGAGCCGGCGCGTTGAACGCCGGCTCGCTCGAAGAGATTCTGTTACATCAACAGCTTGTAGCTCCAGATGCCGCCGACTTTATCCAATCCGGGCACGCCGGCGTTTGTGCCGCTGCCGAGGTAGATGGAATCCTCGCCGATCGTGACGCCGGACGACGGCGCGCCGGTCACAGGGAAAGCCCATAGCGGGAGTCCGTTGTCGGCGTTGTACGCCTGGATCGTGCTGCCGAACGTGTCGGACATGAACACGACGCCGTTTGCGTACGTCGCAGCCGAGTACGACGGAAGCGGCATCGGCGCGTCCCACAGGTTCTCTCCGGTCTCCGCATCGATCGCGTGCAGCGAGACCATCAGTCGCGGGTTTTGGAGGTTCTCCTCGAAGCTCGTTTGCGGATCGCGTGTGCTGAACGGAATCGCATTCGTCGTGAACACCGCGCGTCGACCCTGAGACTCACCGACCGCCGTGCTACCGATGATGCCTCCAAGGTCGGACGACGCGGCCACTTGCGTCCGCGCAGCCCATCCCGGTGTGAACGTGCCGGTGAGGCGATCGAGTGCGTAGTAGTAGCCGTCCTTGCCGCCGATGCCGATACGGCCACCCGGCAACAAGTTCGGCGTCGCGCCGAAGTCCAGGTCGAGGCCGTTGTCGGCAGCCCGCGGTGCGTACCGCCACGCGAGCGATCCGTCGTTGAGGTGAATTGCGATGAGCGCCTCGCCGTCGCCGGGCTCCGGCGGATTGGGAATCGCGTCGCAGTTTCCGACGCCGAAGAAGACGAGGTTGTTCTTGACGTCGACGGTCGGAGACGACCACACGTTGCCACATCCGGAGCCGGTGCCGCCGGCGTGGAGCGGATCGGTGGTGTACGTCTGCAGCGTCTCCGGGTCGAATTTCCACTCGGGTGTGAGCTGCCACCCACCCGGCGTGTTCTTCAGCTTGAGCGAGATCAATCCCGCTCGCCCCGTCCCCGGGTCTTCGTTGAAGTCCATGCCGACGAGGATGCGTGCACCCCCGCCGGCGAGGTTGACGACGACCGGAGACGATTCAATCTCGATCGTCTTGCCGCTCGATCCTCCGCACGGATTCGGGACGTCGCGCGGGTCGAAGCACGACGACGCGACCTCGTTGAGATTGTCGTCGAGCACGTACAGCGTGGCACCCCCCCCAAAGACGACCAGACGCTGGCCTTCTACGTCGGCGACCGCAGCCGAGGAAACGATGGTGCCGTAGTCGGTCGAGCTTTGGTCGGTGACTGGGAACGTTTCGTCGACGTGGCCGCTCGCCGCGTCGACCTTGTAGAACGTGCCGCCGTTGTCACCGACGTACACCTTGCCGCCGACGAGCGCCGGCGACGCCGTCACCGGAGACGACGTGTTCACAAACCACTTCGGCACTAGCGTGGAAGCATTGAATTGGTTGATACGCGAGCAGCCCGGGGTGACGCCGAAGCTGCGCGCGCCGGTGTTGCCGTACATGTTCCAGTCGCACTCGGTTTCCGTGGCGGACAGATTCACCCAGCTTGCGTCGACGACGGCGACGCCATCGGGGAAGTTCATCTCGCTTTGAATCGTGATCGGGATCGGGCCTCCGCCGTGTGGCACTTCTTTCAGCGATCCTTGTCCGTCGGCGGCGCCGATCGGATCACTCGGATCCTCCGCGCCATTCAGCGGAAACGGGCGAATGCCCAGGTCGGCGTAATACAGGTTTCCTTCGCTGTCGAAGTCCAGGCCGAACGGCGTTCCCGTCTGTGTTCCCGCCGCCGCGTAAAAGCCCTTCACGATTCCGTCCTTGCCGACGCGGAACACCGCAGGCGGAACGAGCACACTCGCGACCGCCCAGTCATGGGGGGTGATCGGATCTCTCGCGAGGCCGATCGGCGTGCCGATGCCTTGCGTGATGCCCGTCATCCACACCGATCTCGTCGGCGCCGCAGTTCCCCCAGGACAGTCGGCCGCACTTGTCGGGAAGCCCGAGAACTTGGTGATCTCACTCGCGCCCGCTTGTGGCACCAACAACGCACCGTCGTCATCGAAGGCCACCATGCCGGGCTGCGAGAGGTTGGTGGCGAGGCGGCAGAACGTTGTGAAGTCGGGCGCAAAGAATTCGATCAGCTGGCCGTCGCCGATGATCGGCGCGTGATTTTCCCCGACGTCGACCCCGAAGAAGTTACCGTTGGCGTCGAACGCGCACCCTGCCGGGTCCTCGAGCGTGCCCTGAGGGTGTGCGAGGTCCGTGTCCCACACTTTCGTTCCGGTCCAGATGCCGTTGCTGTTGAACACGCCCCACCAGGGATGTACGTTGCCGTCGTTGCCGTTCTCTTCGTTGTCGTCGGCTTCGAGGAAGTGGTGCGCCGCGTCGTTCGGGATGAAGCACGGTGGCCCGTTCACCCATTCGTGCTTGTTGACGAACGCATCATCCTCCCAGTGCAGGACCCCGTTTGCATCGTAGGCCGCAAGCTCTTCGTTCTGGGAGACGAGCACGACTTGACCCGTCGGGGGCTGCGAATGTGCGATCCCGAATTGAGAGATGATGACTGCCACGAGCACGGCTAGAGCCAAACGAGTTTTCATGTTCACCCTTCCTCGCCGAAAGCGCAGGCCGAAGCCCGGCGCCCCCATCCCTGGACGACGCACTGGTGCCGCGTCGCCCTCAAAATTCGACGGTTACCTACCCATTCCTGCAGGCAAGACGGCAAAAAGTGACGTGAACGTCAGTTGACTTGCTCCTCGGCCGCCCACATCCTGGCTCCCGTACCACGCTACGCGCCGGCCGCCACCCCAAAGGAGTGAAAACCCGTGAGCCTTCTCGAACAGCGCCTCGAGCAGAACGTCCTCTGGCTGACCCTGAACCGGCCGGAGCGGAAGAACGCGATCTCGCCCGATCTGCGTCAGGAATTGTTGTCGGCTCTCGACCGCGCGCGCGAGGACGACGAGGTTCGGTGCGTGCTGATGACCGGCGCCGGCGACGCGTTCTGCGCCGGCGTGGACTTGTCGAAGTCGAAGGTAACCGAGAAGGCCGCCGAAGAACCGAAGCAGGAGAAAAGGCCGCAGAAGGCCGATCTGAGGGCGACGCGCGAGGCGATGAAGAAGGGGATGCAAAAAGTCATCCGTTCGATTTGGGAGCTCGACAAGCCGGTCGTCGCTGCCGTTAACGGTGTCGCGGCGGGGGGCGGCGCGCAGCTCGCACTGTGCTGCGACCTGATTCTTGCGGCGGAGTCGGCGAAATTCATCCAGATCTTCGCGAAGCGCGGGCTCGCCGTGGATTCCGGCGGCGGATGGCTGCTGCCGCGTCTCGTCGGATTGGCGCGCGCGAAGGAGCTCGTGTTCTTCGCCGACCCATTGAAGGCGGAGGATGCCGAGCGGATCGGCCTCATCAACCGCGCCGTGCCCGACGGCGACTTGCCGAAAGTCGCCGGCGAATGGGCCGAGCGTCTGGCGAAGTCTGCGACGCGCGCAATCGGGGCTTCGAAGACCTTGCTCAACCATGCATTCGAGTCGGACCTCACGACCGGCTTCGAGGAAGAGGCGACGGCGCAAGCGTTCGTATCGCAAACGTTCGATTTCACCGAAGGCGTCCGCGCGTTTCTGGAAAAGCGTGATACGGAGTTTCGCGGGCGCTGATTACACGTGCGACTCGCCGAAGATGCCTCGGTGCCAGATCGCGGCGAGGGTATCGACGAATTCGGCGCGGTCGAACTCGGCGCCGCGCACGAGCCAGTAGTAGCAAATGCGCTCCAGCATCGCGACGAGCGCCGTCGCGGCGATGCCCGATTGCACTTGGTGCTTGCCGCCGGCCGTTGCTTCGCGGATCGTCTTTGAAATCTGGCCGGCAAACGTGTTCATCATCTCGCGTCCGAGACGGTCGAACCGCTCCTCCTGCGGCCGCGCCATCATGAGCGCGATGATCACCGGCGAATTCGCCTCGTACGCGTCGACGAACGAATCGATCCAGTTGCGGAGCTGTTCGAATCCGGCCTCTCCGCGCTCGATGCCGGCGAACCGGCTTGCGAGCTCGTCGAGCTCTATGGAAGTCTCCGCGGCGAGCGCCTCGAGCACTTCCGTCTTGTTGTTGAAGTAGAGATAGAAAGCCCCGTGGCTCGTCCCTGCTTCGCGCGTGATGTCGTCGACGCGCGTCTCGGGATACGTGCGCTCCCGGAACACTTTGCGAGCCGCTTCCAGGAGCCGCGCTCGCGTTCGTTCTCCCTGTTCGCCGAGAACGCGCGGCGGCCCGCCGTTGCCGCGGATCCGGCCGGTCTGACTCGCATTCCTTTTCGGTGCCGTCGGCTTGGCCATGTCGAGAAGAATAGAGGCAACAGCGCTGAAAAGAGACAACACCACGTTTAGACTGGCTCCGGTGATGGGCGAAGCGGACCCCGAGATGCGCGACTGGATCGCGCGGCGGTTTGCGGTGCCGTCTACGGGTACGGACAAGGTTCGGTCACTGTCCGACGCCGTCGCGGAGAACGTTCGTCCCGGCGATGCCGTATATCTCGCCATGACGCATACGCGCTTCAGCGCCGGCGTTCGGGAGTTGCTGCGGCAGTTTCACAATGCGGATCCCGGCTTCACGCTCGTCGCGATTCAGATGTCGACGCCGTTCTCTCCGGTGGTTCACGCCGGCCTTGCGCGCAAAATCGTCACGTCCTGGTCCGGCGACTCGTACTACACGCCGGGACCGAATCCGATCTATCAGCGAGCGTGGAAGTCGGGCGTCGAGTTCGAGCACTGGTCGATTCTGTCGCTCGCGCAACGGCTGGCCGCCGGCGCTCGTGGTCTCGCGTGGACGACGACGCGTTCGATCCTCGGCTCGTCGATGGAGATCGACAACGCGTCGCTCATTCGTCGCGTCGACGACGAAACGCTCCTCCTGCAATCGCTGGTACCGGATGTCGCGATCGTCCACGCGGCTGCGGCCGACGTGCACGGCAACGCGCTCGTGTCGCCGCCGTTGATGGAGGGCCTCGCGGGGTGTTTGTCGGCGCGGCGTGGCACGATCGTCACCGCCGAGAAGATCGTCGATTCGTCGTTCATCCGGTCGCACGCGCATCTCGCGCGCATCCCCGCGTCGTCGGTGTGCGCCGTCGTGGAAGCGCCGCTCGGCGGACATCCCGGCGGCATGTTGCCTACCGGCATCGAAGGCATCGAGTCGTACGGCGAGGACTACGAGTTTTGGGTCGAGATGCGTCGCGCCGGCCGCGATCCGGCCGATATGGACGCGTGGATCAAGGAGTGGATCCTCGACTGCGATTCGCACGCGGAGTACGTCTCGCGCCTCGGCGCGCAGCGCGTCGATGCATTGCGTCGCCGGAACCGGCCGGAGTCCTGGCGCGAGGAAGTGGACGCGCTCGATCTCGATCTCGACGCGCCGCCGTCGGCCGTCGAATGGGCGATCGCTGCGGCATCGCGCGCGTTGAAGAAGCGCGCCTCCGTCACGGGAGCGACCGCGATGCTTGCCGGCGCCGGCATGGCGAATCTGGCCGCGTGGCTGGCTGCATATGACTTGGCCGCAGCCGGTCATGCGGTGGACCTGGTGGCGGAGATGGGCCTCATCGGGTACTGGCCGCGGCCCGGCGATCCCATGTTGTTCAACCAACGAAACTTTCCGACGTGCACGATGCTCGCCGATATCGACACGGCGATCGGGATCGTCGTCGGAGGCGGCGCCGCGCGCTCGCTGGGATCGCTCGGCGCAGCGCAGGTCGACAAGTTTGGAAACGTCAACTCGACGTTGATTCCCGGTGAAACCTTCTTGATGGGCTCCGGCGGCGCGAACGACGTCGCGCGCTGCGCCACAGAGACCGTCTTGACCGTCACCCAGTCACGCGAACGATTTCTCGATCGGGTGCCGTATGTCACCGCTCCCGGCGATCGCGTGACGACCTTGGTGTCGACGCTCGGTGTGTACGAGAAAGATCGACGTGAGCTCGTTCTGACGGCGGTGTTCGGATCGGACACCGACGAAGCCGTCCGCGAATGTCGTGAACGATGCGGGTGGGATCTTCGCGTCGCGCGCGATGTTGCAAGTGTCGCGCCACCGACCACGGAGGAGCTCAGGACCCTGCGGCTGCTCGACCCGAAGGGTTGGTTTCGCGCGTGAGCGGCTTCACGCTCGCAGATCTTGTGCGCGAGAACGCGCGTTCGTATCCGTTACGGGAGGCCGTCGCCTGCTCGGGCGAGCGATTGACGTTTGCCGAATTCGACGCGCGCGTGAACGGTCTCGCCGCCGTTTTGGGTGACGCAAAAGTGCGCCGCGGCGATCGTGTTCTGTGGCTGGCTCAGAACTGTCATCGGGCGTTGGAGATGCTCTTTGCATGCGCAAAGCTCGGTGCAGTGTTCGTGCCGGCGAACTGGCGCCAGGCTGCCGAAGAGATGGCATTCGTGATCGAGGACTCGCAGCCTCGTCTCGCGGTATGGCAGGAGGCTGAGATCGGGCAGCGCGTCGCAGCGGCGCGCGCGGTCGCCGGGAGAGACACGGCGTGGCTGCGGATCGACGAGCTCGGTACGCGTGCAGACGAAGAGCCCGCGGAGGACATAGATGAGGACGCTGTCATCGTGCAGATGTACACGGCGGCGTTCGAAGGACGGCCGCGGGGCGCGCAACTGAGCCATCGCAACCTTGTGACGTCGTCGTTGCAGCACGCGTTCACGCAACGGTACGGGTGGGACGACGTACATCTCGCATCAATGCCGTTCTTCCACGTTCTCGGACTCTTGAATGCGGTTGCCATCTTTCATGTTGGAGCGCTGAATGTAGTCGTTAGACGCTCCGACCCGGAGGAGATAAGCCGGTTGATTTCCGCCGAACGCGTGACGCGGGCGATCTTGATCGGACCGACCGTCGGCGACGTCATCCGCGCAGCCGAGCACCACCGGCACGACCTGTCGAGCTTGCGAACGATTCCGGGAGGGGGCGGTGCCGACGCGGAGCGATGGTCGCAGATGACGACTCCCGACTTGCCGCCGATGGGTGGCTATGGGCAAACGGAGCTCGCCGGGCAGGTGACGTACGATGCTTACGGTCCGCGCGGCGAAGGGTCGCACGGTCACGCGGCGCCCCTTGCGGTGGTTCGGATCGTCGGCGAGGAAGGGGACGAACTGTCGCCGGGTGAGGCGGGTGAGATCGTCGTGCGTGGCCCGCAAATCATGAGAGGATATGCCGGGGTCGCTTCGGTCGGCGAGTGGCGGCACACCGGCGACCTCGGACGCCGCGAAGCCGACGGCAGCATCACGTTCATCGGCCCGAAGACCGAGCTCATCAAAACCGGCGCCGAGAACGTCTACCCTGCCGAAGTCGAGGCTGCGCTCGCCCGGCACCCTGCGGTAAAGGAGTCCTGCGTCTTCGGGGTTTCGGATCCGGTGTGGCGCAAAGCCGTGAAAGCAGTGGTGGTCCTGCGCGACGGCGAGTCTCTGGACGCTCCCACCCTCATAGACTTTTGCAAAGAGCACATCGCTAGCTACAAGAAGCCGCGCGACATCCAATTTGTGACGCAACTCCCGCGGGCTGCGAGCGGTACGATCGACCGCGATGAAGTCAAGCGCCTTTATGGGGGATGACATGAGCTACGAGACGCTGCTGTATGAGGAGAAGAACGCAGTCGCGTGGATCACCCTGAACCGGCCCGACCTGCACAACGCGTTCAACTCGCTGATGCAGCAAGAGATGCGCGACGTGTGGCGCTCGCTCCGCGCGAACGATTCGGTGAATGCGGTCGTGCTCACCGGTGCCGGCGAGAAGGCGTTTTGCACGGGCATCGACCGACGCGAGGCCATGGATCCTTCTCGTGACTCGATGGTCGGCTCTCCCGGCGCGACGCCGTTCATGTTCGACGACCCCGGCGAATGGCTAGGCCCGAAGTCCAACGACATGTGGAAGCCGGTGATAGGGGCGATCAACGGCATGGCGGCGGCCGGCGCGTTCTACATGCTCGGCGAAGTCGACATCATCATCGCGGCTGAAAGCGCCACGTTTTTCGACCCGCACGTTTCGTACGGAATGACATCATCGTTCGAGTCGATGCACATGCTGCAGCGCATGCCCCTCGGCGAGGTGATCCGCATGCAGCTGATGGGAAACTTCGAGCGGCTGTCGGCGAAACGCGCGTACGAGATCGGCCTTGTGAGCGAGATCGCGCCCGATGACAAGCTCCGCGACGCAGCGGCATGGGTGGCCGAGACGATCGCCGCGCAGCCGCCGCTCGCAGTGCAGGGAACGTTGCGCGCGATCTGGGCCGCGCAAGAGATGAGCCGCCGCGACGCGTTGGCAGCCGGCTATGCCTTTGTGAAGATGGGCACCGACGAAGAATCGCTTCGCGAGGGCCAGAAGCTGTTCTCCTCGGGCGAACGCCCGAAGTGGCGCTTGCGCTAAAGGTTCTTTGGGTGATCCAAGGTCGCTGATTCAGGCCCATGCCTTCACGCCAAACGGAAGTAGGCTGAAAACGCCAATTCGTTACCCGGACCGTTGCCTTTCCGCTGCTGATCGACCGGGTGAACGAACCTGAGAGCGAGAATCTCCCCCGAAAGGGAGATTCATTGCAAGGACGAGCTCGGTACCGTGCGGGGCATGGACGGCAACAGAACACACATTCGGCGAGCCGGCTTCGGCGCCGCGCTCATCGCTCTCACGCTGGTCACCACGTCCGCCGGGGCGGCCACCGTGGAAGCGGTGGACGGCCTTGCTTTCCGAGTCTTGCAGTGCGCGCCTACCAGTGCCGCTTACACGTTCCCATCCACAGTGACCGGCCACTGTGAGGGCACTGCGACCTGGCAGGGATCGTGGACAGGGGAAGCGATCTACGACGCATTAGGCAAGGTCGATCTCGTGACCGGGGATGCAACGGGCACGGTGTCACTGGATTTCAACGGTATCGCGATGCGCAACACAAATCCGAACGACCGCCATTCCGGTCAACTACACATGACGGGGACTTTCAAGATCATCGGGGCGACCGGCGAGGAGACGGCCACGCTCACCATCATCAGCGGCACCGAAAACTTCGCGGGCGCGAAGGGGACGGCTGTCTTCGACGCGTTCAACGTGTACACCTCCGGGGGTCCTGCCACCGGCTCCTTTTCGGGGAGCTGGACGCACCCTGCCTTCGCGTAGCGCTTCCACCACAGGGCACGGACTTGGGAGGAGAGAAAATGAAGCTCGCATATGGGAAGGCACTGACCCGAGCCGGTTCACTGCTCGTAATCGCGGCGTTTCTGGTCATCGCCGGAGCAACAGCAGGCTCCGCAGAGACCGGCGGTAACCCGAAACAGGCCATCACGCTGACGTGCACCCAAGGGACATACGACATCGTGGTGTGGGGTAACGCGCCGTGGGTGCCGGCGCAGGACGCCAACAGTACCCTCGTGTTCCATCCGACGACGTTCGGCGAAGTCACCCGCACGTTCTACCCGGCCGACGGCAGCCCTTCGTGGACGGAAACCGAGCCTTCTGACGCTCGCACGGTCGAGCCGAGCAACGGGCATGCGACGTTCGCCTGCTCCTTCCGCCTCGTGGAGATCTTTCCGGAAGGCACGCTCATCGACGACGGTTCGCTAACCGGATGGATGTCCGGCGCCGGAAGCAGGTAGTCAGCGTGCTCATGAACGGGGGAGATTGCGGGACGAGATCGAGATGACAAAGCACATCACCATCAACCGCATGTGGCGGTCGGGCATCGCCCTCCTACTCGGATTGACGGCTTGCGTCGGGAGCGCGAGCGTCCTCCGTGCGGCCAATCAGGTTCGGGAACCCGCCGAATCATCCTCCTCGGAATCGACTAGTACCAAGTTGGCTATCTGGGGCGAGCCGGCGTCCACGACATTGCCGGACGGAGTCAGATCCCATGGTGTCGACGCGCAGGAACGCAGGCCGGCGTGGCCTCCGACCGTCCCCGACCGCACGACCCGGCCATCGCATCCGACAAAGCAAAAGGCAACGATCGTCTACGGAAGTTTCGTCAACGACTCGGCATGTCCCGGTTATGAACCGACCTCTGATCCCACGGTATTCGCCATCGATTGCAAAGGAACCGGCTCGATCTACACGGGCGGCTTCACCGGTCACACCCTCATACAAATCGTCGGGACGCTGGACGTCTACGGCAACATCAACGGCAACTACAACGAATGGTTTTATGGCAGTTACTTGGGCGACGGATCGCAAGGCGGGTTGCACACGAGAGGAACCTTCAGCATCAACGGCGAGACCGCGGAGTTCTTTGCGGCAGCCAGGATCGTCGATGGTACGTGCGGATTCGCCGGGTCAACCGGGACATTCACGGCCGACGGCAACTCGTTCACCGGAGGGTTCACGGCCACGTGGTATCGGCCATCGCCCTTGCCCACAGCCGACGCGACCTGCAACCCGGTCGACCCAGATTCGCTTCCGGTTTGATACATGGTCGGTTCAGAGCGCTCGCTGGATGGCCAGTGCCGTGAGCTCGGAGCGGTTGCTCACGCCGAGCTTGGCGAAGATGTGGCTCAGATGAGTTTTGACCGTGCCCGGGCTCACGAACATGCGGGCCGCGATGTCCGCGTTGCGGAGGCCCTCGGCGGCCAGGCGCACGACTTCGAGCTCGGTCGGCGTCAGGCTGGGCCAGCCAGTCGTCGCGCGGTTGCGCCGGCCGCGACCGCGCCTGGCAAAAGCGAGCGCTTCCGCGAGCGAGAGAGCCTCGCCCTCAGCCCACGCACGGTCGAAGCCGCCCGGCTCTAGCACGGATCGTGCGGACGCCAGCGTTCCATCCAGCCAGCCGCAGAAGACGGGAGGGAGCGGACAGCCGCGGTGTTGCCGATCGGCGGCCGCGGCAGCGAGCAACCTCACGCCGTCGGCGTGCATGCCTGCCGCGGCGAGGACATGCCCCAATAACTCGAGCGCGAACACCAAGCCAAGCCGTGATTCGCTATGGACGAAGGAATCCACAGCCTCGTAGCCACTGGCCGCTGCTGCGCTCGATTCGCCGCTCCGAAGGGCCGCGAAGGCGACCGCCCAGTGGCACCAACCCGCCCCGGCGCCGCCGTAGGGTGAGGCTGAGAGCGTCATTCCTTCGGCCGCCAGACTCCGGGCGAGCCCGATGTCACCCTCGAACGAGGCCAAGTTCGCGCGGGTCGCCGCGACCTCCGCCGCGTAGGCGGGCATCCCCATCGTGACGAGGACCGACTGCGCATCCTCAAGTCTCTTGGCCACCTCGCCGCCTGGGGTTCCGGGCGTCCAGCGCTCGAATGCGACGCTTGCACCCGACCAGATGGCCGTGACATAGCCGACCGGAATGCGCGCGCGCCGCGCTTTGAGGGTGAGCTCGTCGGCGGCCTCCGCTGCCTCATGCCACGCTCCGACGATCGCCCTCAGGCGCAGCAGGTGGCCGTTCGCGAGGGCGGGTCCGTACTCGTCGCCGAGGAGCGCGCCGATGTCGCTCGACTCTCGGAATGTAGCGAGCGCCTCGGCGAACGCTCCGCGCGCAAAGATCCCCAAGCCTGCGTAGACAAGGGCGCGGCAAAGCAAGAGCGGATTCCCGCTGCGCCGCGCGATGTCGACTGCTTCCGTTCCGGTTTGACGTGCCGCGTCCGGCTCTCCCCGAAACGCATGCATACACGCCATCATGCCGAGCGTGTACACAAGGTCGTAGGGAACGCCGTACCTGCGATGGACCGGCAGGGTCTCCCCGAGGAGCTCCAGCGCTCCCGGGTCTCCACGAATGAAGCCACGGTAGGCGAGGACATTCTTGGCGCGCGCCACCATCTGCTCGTCCCCGGCGCCGATACCCAGGTTCAGTGCCTCGTTCGCCCATTCGACCATCCGGGCCGCGTCGCCGACGTACAAGGCAAGCTCGGCGGCGGTGAGCGCGGCCTTGCCTTTCACTGCGACCGGCAACGTCGACGTCGCCGGCGAGACGGAGAGCCAATTCAAGCCCTCCCGAGAGTGGCGCGTCCAAAACAGCGCCAGGGCGGCCGCGAGACGAATGCGGTCCACGTTCCTACCCGCTTCCCCGGCCCAGCTCAGAGCCGCGCGGATGTTGTCGAGCTCGATCTCCAGCCGCTCGACGGCATCGAACATGCCGGCGCCGGAAAGCTCGTGCTCGTTCTCCTCAGCGAATGCGACGTAGTAGTCAAGGTGACGGCCTTTGATCGTGGCGTCCGCTCCGGTCTCGATGAGTCGGCGCTTCGCGAAGTCGCGAATCGTTTCGAGTAACCGGTAACCGTCGCCGTCTGCCTCGATGAGCGATCCGTCGACCAGAGAGCTCAGCTCGTCGACCGGCGGCCCGGCGCCGTCACCGGCGACGTGCCCAGCGGCGCGAAGCGAGAACGTTCCCGCGAATACCGACAGACGCTGTAGCAGCTCGCGCTCGCGACCGTCGAGGAGGTCGTAACTCCATTCGACCGACGCCTCCAGCGTGCGCTGCCGCGCGACGGTGGTGTGATGCCCTCCCTTCAGGAGCGCGAATCGGTCTGCGAGAAGGCCGACGATCTGATCGGGCGTGAACGCTCGCGAGCGAGCCGCCGCCAATTCGATGGCGAGCGGAAGGCCGTCCAAGCTCCGCACGATCGCGGCGACTGACGGAGCCGTCTCGTCGGACAGGCGGAAGGAGGGGCGGCACGCGCGAGCACGCTCGACAAAGAGCTGGACTGCAGGTGCGCGGGCCACCACTTCAAGAGAATCCTCCCGCGGAAGGCCAAGCGGGGGGACGGGCCAGGTCATCTCGCCGGGGACTTCGAGCGGGTGTCGGCTCGTGGCGAGCAATGTGACTCCGGGACAGCCTTCGAGCAACGCCATGGCGGTGCTCGCCGAATTGGATACGAGGTGTTCGCAGTTGTCCAAAACGATGAGAACCTTCCGGTCGCGAAGAGCATCGACGAGCGACTCGATCACCGGGCGGTGAGGGTTCTCTGTAACGTGCGCGGCGGCCGCGATCACCGGCGTCACGAACTCGCCACTTCGCACAGCCGAGAGATCGGCCATCCACACGCCGTCGGGATGGCGAGCGGCGACGCGTCCGGCGATGTTGACCGCCAAGCGAGTCTTGCCACAGCCTCCAGTGCCGGTCAGCGTCACCAGGCGCGACTCCTCGAGCGCGCGAACGATCGCTACGACGTCGTCTTCGCGGCCGACGAAGCTCGTCAACTGCGCCGGCAGGTTGTTCGGTGTCGATCCGGCGTTCACCCGCACAGCATGACGGAGGGAGTCGTGG
>JAIVGO010000165.1 GCA_020201525.1 Actinomycetota bacterium
GTCCTTAACCGGCACCTCTCTCGCACCCGTCGGTACTGTGTACGCGACCGGCGCTGCCTTGTCCGTATCCACGCTTACTTCTGCGAAAAGAAGCCGCGCGACGGCGTCGTTCGCCGCGGAGCCCGTACTCGAGCCGTTGACCGAGTATCCGGTCACAGCCCAGCCGGCGGGAGTAGCACCGGAGAAGGCGTCATCGGAAACCGGCTCGCTGAAGTACAGCTCAACGCCGTCCAGCTTGCCGTTCGCACCCGGCGCGGCCACGTCGAGCGTCTTTGCGCTGAGGAGAACGGGAGCGGCTTTGTCGATCGATGCCTTCTGGAAGTCTTCCGAGCACTCCGTGAATGCCGGGTTCGACAGCTCGACCTTGAGCACGCAAGCAGATCCACCCGTGTACTGGAGCGTCGGAACTGTGGCGGTGTTCCAGGAAGCATCCGGCGTAAAGGAAAGGGTGACCGATGTGGCTCCGGGCGTTGCCGGTGTAGCGGTTGCGCACGCAGCGCACGTGATGTTCGTGGCGGAGGTTTCTCCATCCACGATGGCAATCACGTTCTGCAAGAGCGCGGCCTGAACAGAATCGAGCTTGACCTTGTGGCTCAGCGAGAAAGTAATCGTATCGATCTTGCCATTGAGATCGCTATCGCCAGTCGTGGGATCTCCCGACAGAACACCCTTGACATGGTTGATGTTGATGCCGGGAACTGTCGCAAAGGAGAAGTTCTTCGCGGGTGAGTTATCAATAACGTTTGCGACGTAGGTTCCATTGATGGCCGCGGTGCAATGGACCGATGCTAACGTCGGATTGATGCTGAAGTGTCCATTCGTCCCGCTGCCGCTTGTGGAACCGTCGATCGCGGTGACCTGTGTGATCGTGACCGATTTCTTGTCGGCACTGAACGTAAACGGCACGGAGGTTGGGGTCTGAGGATTTACTGCCGGAAAATTGCGCTTCGTAACTCCGTCGCCATCGTCGCCGCATCCTGAAGGCCCGATCGTCAGCAAGTGCTCCAGGGCAACGGAAATATCCTGCTGCGTGGTCGCGGGAACTGTTGGCGAGGTCGGGTTCACACTGTTTTGAAGCGTGATCGGCTCACTGAACTGTATCGTCATGGTGTCGCCGAGATAGTTGAAGACCAACGGTGTTCCGAGGTCATCACCTGTCGCAGAAACCAGAATCGGGCTAGCTTTGTCGGCGGAAGTCGTCGGCGCGCCGTTCCAAACAACCGAAGGAGTAGCGGCCGTGTCATACGCCGCAATTGGATCGAGCTCAAGCGTGTACACCGTGTTGTCCGCACTGTGACTGGTTCCCTTGATCGAGTAGGTCGTTCCAGATATCGAGAACGAACAGGTTGCGGCGCAATCGGGTGCCGCATTGAACGTCACAACCAGATGGTCGATGTGACCGTCGTGGTTGGAATCCTGCGTCTCAACACTCTTGATCGTGGTTTCGGCGAAGGCCAGGTTCGGCATCACCACCAAAATGGCGAGCGCGAGCAGGAGAAGCTTTGTAGCGATTCCGAGGATTCCTCGGGCGGTTCCGGTACGTGTGCTCAACATGTCTAATACACCTCGCAGCTAGGCGTCTTGCCCGAATCAACGAAAGAGTCCGCCCGTCGTTGCGCCTTGGAGGAATCCTTCTTTGGTTTCGGATGGTGCGAATCGCCCCACATCCGGACGCACTGCCCGCGATCGTAGCCGGGAGAAATCAGTACCGGCGCAATCAAAGGATGCGGAGAAGCCCCGTGGTACCCTCACCACCATGGCCGCCAAGCGGGCGTTGGTCACCGGAATCACCGGGCAAGACGGCACGTATCTTGCCGAGCTCTTGCTCGCCAAAGGCTACCAAGTCTTCGGTCTGATCCGCGGACAAAACAACCCAAAACGGGCGATGATCGAGCAGATGCTGCCCGGCGTCGAGCTGGTGGAGGGCGACCTCACGGACATGAGCTCGCTGCTCTCGACGCTCGAATACAGCCGGCCCGACGAGGTCTACAACCTCGGCGCCATCAGCTTCGTAAAGCTGTCGTTCAGCCAGCCCGAGCTGACCGGAAACGTGACCGGCCTCGGCGCGCTGCGGCTGCTCGAAGCGGTGCGCATCATCGACGGCGGCAAAGGTCACATCCGCTTCTACCAAGCATCGTCTAGCGAGATGTTCGGCAAAGTCCGCGAGACGCCGCAAGACGAGCTCACCGCCTTCCACCCGCGCAGCCCATACGGCGTCGCGAAGGTCTACGCGCACTACATGACCATGAACTACCGCGAGAGCTACGGGCTCTACGCGTGCAGCGGGATTGCCTTCAACCATGAGTCGGAGCGAAGAGGTCACGAGTTCGTGACGCGCAAGATCACCTCGTCCGTCGCGCGCATATCGCTCGGCCTGCAGAAGGACCTGACCCTCGGCAATGTCGACGCGGCGCGCGACTGGGGTCACGCGGCCGACTTCGTCGAGGCGTTCTGGCTGATGCTGCAGCAGCAGTCGCCGGATGACTACGTCGTCGCGACCGGCGAGACGCACACGGTCCGCGATTTCCTCGACCTGGCGTTCGCCGAGATCGGCATCGACGATTGGGCCCCGCTCGTCAAGAAGGACGCGCGTTTCATGCGCCCGGCCGAGGTCGACCTGCTCGTCGGGGACGCGTCCAAGGCGCGCCAAGTGCTCGGATGGACGCCGAAGGTCTCGTTCGCGGACCTCGTCAAGCGGATGGTGGCCGCGGACATCGAAATCGAAAAGGCGCGCAAGGCCTAAGCGCGCCGCGGCTGACCGGCTCGCGCCGTTCGCGAAGTGCTTCCGCGGAAGCGCGCCGCCTTCCCCCGTGGGGCCGATCAAGTGCGGTGAACGCGCGCCGCGCTTGTTTGGCGAATCCGGTCAATCGCGAAATCCCCGCCGAGGACAACTAGCCTCCCCCACGATTTCTCAGATCTGATCTCTTTTGTGTCCAATCTGAAGGATCTTGGGGAGACCTATAGGCCCCCCGCCGCGTCCGGCACCCGCCTCCGCGGAAGCGCCGGGAAAAATCTATGTGACCCCGCCGGCCGGAATCGTCAGCCCGGGCGCGACCCGCGCGCCGCGAAGCTGATTCCCCGCCCCCACGCGGACGCGGTCGCCGACAATGCAGTCGGTCAGCACCGCGCCGACCTCGATTTCGACGTCGTTGCCGATGATTGATCTCTCGATGCGCGCCTCTTGGGCAACGAGCACACCGGATAGCAACACGCTCGAAGTGATCCGCGCGCCCGCGGCGACCGAGCACTGATTGCCGGCCGACACGCGTGGGCCGATTGCTTGCGCAGACATGCGCAATCCTCGAGCCGGCGTCACCGCGACGCCGGGCACGCGTCCCTCCATCACGTCCCAGTGAGCTTGCAGGTAGCGCTCGGGGGTGCCGATGTCGATCCAGTACCCGTCGTCGGTGTACCCGAAGACCGGCTGCCCTTCGTCGAGAAGCGTGGGAAAGAGCTCGCGCTCGAACGACCATCGCCGGCCGGCCGGCATGCGTTTGAGCACCGACGGCTCCAACACGTACGTCCCGGCGTTGATCAGCCCGCCGCCGACGGCTTCCTCCGGCGACGGCTTTTCAACGAAACGCTCCACGCGTCCCGACGCGTCCAAAGGGACGAGCCCGAATGCCGTCGCGTCGGGGACCGGTGTCAGGTACAGAGTCGCCACAGCCCCGGACGAACGATGCTGCGCGATCATCGCCGACAGATCGACGCCGGACAGCACGTCGCCGTTGAAGACCAAGAAGGTGTCCTCCAGGGAATCCTCGACCATCTTCACCGGGCCCGCGGTCCCAAGTGGCTCGGGCTCGCGCGCGAACCCCAACGACATCCCGGACGGCGGCGAGAACCCGTCGAAATTCTCCGCACCGAAGCCCGTCAGCAAGACCGCCTCATCGATCATGTGCCGCGACAGCACGTCGAGGATGTGCGAAAGGTGTGGCTTGTTCGCGATCGGCAACAGCGGCTTCGGCGTCGTCAGGGTGAGCGGCAGCAGCCGCGTCCCCTCTCCTCCGGCAAGGATGAGCGCTTTCACTCTGCCACTGTACGACGCTTATCGCGCGCGCCAAAGCGTCGCCGTTAGAATCGAGGCATCCATGGCTTATGACCCGAGCGCCTTCATTCATCCCACCGCATTCGTCGACGACGAGGCATGGGTCGGCGCCCGCTCGAAGGTCTGGCATCTCACCCACGTTCGCGGGGCCGTCGGCGAGGACTGCGTCATTGGGCGCGACGTGTACATCGGCGCCGGCGTGCGTCTCGGCAGCCGGTGCAAGGTGCAGAACAACGCACAGGTTTTCGAAGGCGCCGTCGTCGAAGACGGCGTGTTCATTGGGCCGGCGGCCGTGCTCACCAACGACCGGCGCCCCCGCGCCGTCACGCCCGAAGGCGAGCTGAAGGGCGCCGGAGATTGGGAGACGCTGGGCTGTTACCTCGAAACCGGCTGCTCGATCGGGGCCGGCGCGATCCTCGTTCCCGGCGTGCGCGTCGGCGCGTGGGCGATGGTCGCAGCCGGAGCGGTCGTCACGCGCGACGTGCCGCGCCACGCGCTCGTCGTCGGATCCCCGGCCCGCGCGGCCGGCTACGTGTGCTTCTGCGGCGAGCGCGTCGGCGACGACGGCGTCTGTTCGAAGTGCGGCCGGACGATCGAGGGGTGAAACGCGTTCTTTTCGTCACGCATTCGTATTACTTGCGCGACACCAGACCGCGGCGGCACGCGGAAGCATTGAGTGAAGCCGGATACGACGTCGATGTGTTATGCGCGCGCGACGCCGGAGAGCCGGCAACCGAAGTGCATCGCGGCGTGACGATCCACCGTCTGCCGTCGCAACGAAAGCGCGGTGGCAAAGCGCGCTACGTTTTTGAGTACGTCTCTTTCATCGTCCTGGCGCTGCTCGCGGTCGCGCGCATGCACCTGCGGAAGCGGTACGCACTCGTGTGGATCTTTTCCGTTCCGAACTCGGTCGTGTTCGCCGGGCTTGTTCCGCGCTTGATGGGCGCGCCGGTCGTGCTCGACGTTCGCGACCCGATGCCGGAGTTCTTCGAGTCGCGTTTCGGAATAGGCGAAGGCTCACCGTGGATTCGCCTGCTTCTTAGGGACGAGAAGATCTCATGCCGGTTCGCCAGCCACGTCGCCACCGTGCACGAAACGCTCCGGGAGACGTTGCTGCGAACCGGCGTGAAACCCGAACGGACGAGCGTCGTCATGAACGCGCCCGATCTCACGCACCTGGCGCAAGCTGCAGCCTGGCGCGAGCAACGGGACCCGGCAGATCGCACACTGTTGTACGCCGGCACCGTTGCCGCGCGCTACGGCATCGCGAACGCGATCGAAGCCGTGGCACGGCTCCAGGAAGAGATACCCGGCATCCGGTTGCGCATCGTCGGTGACGGGGACCACGTGCGCGGCCTCATCCCCTTGGCGCGAAAGCTGCGCGTGAGCGACCGCGTGCAATTTGACGGTCCGGTGCCTTTCACCGAAATTCCCGGCGTCATCGCGTCGTCCTGGGCCGGCGTGCAACCGCATCGCCTCGACCCCCTGATGGCCTTTTCCCTGTCGACGAAAATCATCGAGTGGTGCGCCCTCGGCCTTCCCGTCGTCGTTTCGGGCACGCCGGCCGTCCGTGAATACTTCGACGAGACCGAGGTTTGGCTCATCGAACCGGGCAGCGTCGACGACCTGTGCGAGCGCTTGCGCGCGATCCACAAGGAGCCGGACGCGGCAATCGCCAAAGCGAATCGTGCCCGCGAGGCCGTTCTCGAGCGTTTCGACTGGAGCCGCGAAAAGGATCGCTTGCTCTCACTCGTCGCAACCCTCGCGAAGTAGCTGCAGATCGCTTGTCTCACACCCAAATTGGGTGTAGTTTCTTCACGCTCCGCACCTCATCGACATCGAGATACTGCATGCCCTGCGAGGATTGGTCTTGCGTGGGGCAATCGACCTGCCGCGAGCCGAAGAGGCCAAAGCCGACTTCCACGATCTCGCGATCCGTCGGTATGGTCACGAAGCTCTCTCCGCCCGCGTATGGGAGCTGTGCGACAATCTGACCGCATACAACGCGGTATTCCTGGCACTCAGTGAGGCGCTCGGGGCGCCCCTGGTTACATGCGATACGGCATTCGCGAAGGTGAAGGGATCTTCGGCCGGCGTTGAGCTGTACGGGGCACCGCGTCGCAAGCGTTGACCGCCAAAGTCGAGCGAAAACCGATCCCCCGGTACGCTGTAGCCCTCAATGAAGATCGCAAACGTCGTGGGTGCTCGTCCCCAATTCATCAAGGCCGCCGCGGTGTGCCGTGCCCTGCGCGCCCGCGCCGGCGTCACCGACCTCTTGGTCCATACCGGCCAGCACTACGACGCCGAGATGTCCGACGTCTTCTTCGACCAGCTGGATTTACCGAAGCCGCAGCGCTATCTCGGCGTTGGCGGCGGCTCGCACGCCGGCATGACGGCGGCGATGCTCGTCGCGCTCGAAGGCGTCGTCAACGAGGAGAACCCGGATCTCGTCGTCGTGTACGGCGACACGAACACGACGCTCGCGGCGGCGCTCGTCGCCGCGAAGCTGCAGATTCCGCTCGGTCACGTCGAGGCAGGCCTGCGCTCGTACAACCGCTCGATGCCGGAGGAGATCAACCGCGTCGTCGCCGACCATCTGTCCCAAGCGCTCTTCTGCCCGACGCAGACCGCCGTCGGCAACTTGCATAAGGAGGGCGTCACTGCCGGGGTCCACATGGTCGGCGACGTTATGAACGACATCTTGCAGCTCTCGCTCGCGCACAAGAATGACGCTGTTTTGAAAGAGATCGGCGTCGAGCCGGGCGGCTACCACCTCATGACGTTGCACCGCGCCGGCAACACCGACGACACGGCTCGCCTCGAAGCGATCGTGCGCGCCGTCGGAAAGCTCGACCGCCCCGTGGTGTTTCCGGTCCACCCGCGAACGCGTAAGGCCATGGAGGCTGCAGGGATCAAGCCCGAAGACCGCGTCCATGCGATCGCGCCGGTCGGCTACTTCGATTTCCTGGCGCTGCAATCCGGCGCGCGATCAATCCTCACCGACTCCGGCGGCGTGCAGAAAGAGGCATACATGCTCGGCGTGCCCTGCGTGACGCTGCGTGCCGAGACCGAGTGGCCGGAAACGGTCGAGGCGGGCTGGAACATCCTCGTCGACGCCGACGCGGAGGAAATCATCGCCGGCGCGGAGCGTACACCGCCGCCAGATCGCCCCGGCCTGTACGGCGACGGACACGCCGCGGAACGTATCGTCGAATTGTGCGAGGATCTCGTTCGATGATCCCCATCGCGCGTCCGTTCATCGGTCCGGAAGAAGAGGAGGCCGTCGCGCGCGTCGTCCGGTCGGGCAGGCTCGCGCAGGGCCCCGAAGTTGCAGCGTTCGAAGAAGAATTTGCTTCTTTATGCGGTGCCCCCTATGCGGTCGCGTGCGTCAACGGAACGGCCGCCTTGCACCTGGCGCTGCTAGCGCACGACATCGGCCCCGGCGACGAGGTCATCGTTCCTGCGTTCACGTTCGCGGCATCCGGGAACGCCGTCCTCGCCTGCGGCGCCACGCCGATTTTCTGCGATGTGCGCGAAGACGACTTCAACATCGACGTCGCCGACGCGGAGACGAAAGTGAACGCCAGCACGAAGGCGATCATGCCGGTGCACCTGTATGGGCAAGTCGCCGACATGGACGCCGTCACCGAGCTTGCCGACCGGTACCGGCTCGCGATCATCGAAGACGCTTGCCAAGCGCACGGCGCGACGTACAACGGCCGCCGGGCCGGCTCGTTCTCGACGGCCGCTTTCTCGCTGTACGCGACGAAGAACGTCATGAGCGGCGAAGGCGGGATGGTCACGGCGCAAGACGACAACACCGCGGAGCGCTTGCGACTCTTGCGCAACCACGGCATGCCGGAGCGCTACGTGCACACCACGTTCGGCATGAACTTGCGCATGACGGACTTGATCGCGGCACTCGGGCGCGTGCAGCTCGGCCGTCTCGAAGAAGGCAACAAGAAGCGGCACGACAACGCGGCCTATTACACGCAGCAGCTGCACGGCGCGATCACGCTGCCCCGTGAGCTTCCCGGACGCGAGCACGTGTGGCACCAGTACACCGTCCGCGTGAACAACCGCGACGCGGTCCGGCAGACCATGGTCGAAAACGGTGTCGGCGCCGAGGTCTATTACCCGACCCCGGTGCACCGGCAGGCCTCATTCGGCGGCTCCGGGGCGCCGGCGCTTCCCGTCGCCGAGAAGCTCGCGCGTGAGGTTCTGTCGATCCCGGTGTATCCGACGCTGACCGACGACGAGCGCGCGACGATCGCAGACACGCTCGCCGCAGCGGTCAAGGGGGCTGAATGAAGGTCGCCGTCGTCGGCCAAGGAAAGCTAGGCGTCCCGCTCGCAACGCGATACGCGCTAGCCGGATTGAACGTGATCGGGTGCGACGTCTGGCAAGAACGCGTCGACGAGATCAACGCCGGCAAGAATCCGATTGCCGGCGAAGCCGGGCTCGACGAGGCGATCGCGGAAACCGTCGCCGACGGGCGCTACCGCGCGACGACGGACACGCCGGCCGCCGTCGAGGAAGCCGACGTCGTCATCGTGATCGTTCCGCTGCTCGCCGTCGGACACAATCAGCTCGACTTCAAGAACCTCGAGGCGGCCACCGACGCGATCGCGCAAGGCGCGCACGAAGGCTTGACGGTCATTTACGAGACGACGCTGCCGGTCGGCACCACCCGGCGCTTCGCCGCGCGCCTGGCGGAAAGAAGCGGCCTGACGATCGGCACGCAGCTCTTCGTCGCATTCAGTCCCGAGCGTGTGTACTCCGGCCGCATCCTTCAGGAC
>JAIVGO010000070.1 GCA_020201525.1 Actinomycetota bacterium
ACACAACGTTGCGCAACGCGAAGCCGCACGTGATCCCGTCAATCGATCCATCGGGAATCGGCAGCCGGAGAATGTCCGCTTGTACGAGCGGCGCTTCGGTCTTGGCGGCCGCGAGCATTCCCCACGACAAGTCGATTCCGATCGCACGATGACCGGCGTCCTGAAGCTCACGGCATAGATCACCGGTTCCACATGCCAAGTCGCAAACGAGTGAGTTCGCGTCCAGCGCGAGCGCTTCGGCGGTCTGGCGGCGCCAACCGACGTCGAGCCCGAACGTCATAACTCGATTCACCAAGTCGTAGCGCGGCGCGATCGCGTCGAAAAGCTGGCGGACGGCCCGCACTTTTTCGTCACCGACCGGCAGCGGTTCGGTTATCCGCGCCACACCGGCTCCTGCGTGCGCTCGGATTCGGTCCGTACTGCGGCGATCTCCGACGCCTCTCCGACCTTTTCGATGCGTGCTTGCGCGGCGGCTAGCAGCACGCGGCGAAAGTGATGCGCGACGAGCGTCGTCGTCGCCGGCATCATCTTGCGAAACGCCTCGACGAGCTTCTCGGCCGCCATGGCATCGTCGTCCACGGTCGATCGAATCGAAGAGCGCACGTACGTGTCGAAGAGCTCGACGGCACGCTCTGCGGTGCGGCGTGCCGACGTGTCGTGATCCCGCGCAAGCGCCAGCAGCTCGGACAACGGTACGCCGGCTTCGAGCAGCGCGAGCCCCGCGTGCGCGGCGTTGACGTCGGCTTCGGTGTACCGCGGCGCACCGTCGTGTATGCGCGGTACCAGCAGATTTTCCGCTTCGATCGCCGCGATGAGCGCGGGCGCTATGCCGATGCGTTCCGCAAGCTCCTCGCGCGTCATGAACGCCTCGCCGGAATCGTCGGGCAGCGGCTCGGCCATCGCCTGCACGAGCGCCTCGTCGGCCGCGTCGAGCTCGCCTGCCAGCAGCCGGCGCACGGAGGCCAGCGTGAAGCCCTTCGCTTTGAGGTCGCGGATGCGCTGAAGGCGGGCCAGATGGTCTTCGGAATACAACGCGACGCGCCCGTCGCGCTCGGGAGGCGGCAGCAGCCCTTTTGTTTGGTAGAAGCGCACGGTATCGACGCTGACCCCGCCCTTGGCGGCCAGCTCGTCCACGCGATATCCCACGAGTGACAACTCTACGAGTGATTTCTCGAACCGTCGAACGACGGCCCAACGGGAGGTTGTCGCAGGTGGGTACTAATATTGGCCAGAAGACCTCGACGGGGAGCACGCGGTGAGCATGACGCTGGGAGAGCGAAAGCTGGCGAAGGCGGAGTTCCGCGCGATGAGGCGCAGGCGAGCCCTCGCGCTCTTGCCCGGCGTGGCGGTGATCTTCTGGTCCCTCGCCGATCTGGTGGCCGCACGAGGCGCGCGGCTTTCGGCCTTGAATCTCGGATTCATTCGCCACGTCCTCGACGGCGTTCAGCCGATCGCGTGGACGCTTCTTCTCGTGGTCGTGCCTTACCTGCTGGCCGTGAAGCCGAGGCCGAAAAGATCGGGCGCCGTTCTCGCACTCTTCACCGGGCCCGTGCTGACACCGATCCTGTTCGGATCCGGCGGGTGGCGGCTATGGCAGATCGGTGTGCTGGCGGCGCTCGTGCTGTGGATCGAGGGACAGGATCAGCCGCGAGTCGTCCGGCGCCGGCCGGTTGAGGTCACGTCGGCCGATCCCGAATACATCGAAGAGGGTCCGTCGCCGATGTCGGTTCCGGAAGAGCCGTCGTTCCAGTCAATCGACGGCGCGTCTTTCCAGAGTCGCTCGAGCTCGTAGAACGCCCGCTCCTCCTCCACGAAGACGTGGGCGACGATGTCCCCGAAGTCGAGCAGGATCCATCGCCCGTCTCGCTCCCCTTCCCGTCGCTTGGCTCTGTACCCCAGCGCCAGGAGCGTCTTCTCGATCTCCTCCACGATGGTTCGCGCTTGGCGCTCGGTGGACCCGGATGCGATGACGAAGAAGTCGGTGATTACGATGAGCGACCGCACCTCGAGGATGCGGATGTCGGTCGCCTTCTTTTCGGCGGCCGCGCGCGCCGCAGCGATCGCGGCGGCACGGGCAGAGAGCAGCGCGGCGGGTACCGGAGCCTCCCGGCCTGCTGGTTCGTTCACGCGGCTCTGTAATCCTTTCCGATAACGACGGTCACGTCGATCGAGGTTTGGGGTCGCCTCGCCACTTCTATCTCCCCCGCTCCGAGCAGTTGCTTGATGTGCTCGGCCAAAGCAAGCGCTTCCGGGTCGTCCGCGTACACGATGATCTTGGTCACAGCGAAATCGAACGACCGCGCATTCCCGGAATCGACCAGGCGCAACCCTTGCGGAATCAGCTTCTGTGCGACCGACACTCCGACTTCCGGCGTGCCGTTTCCGTTCAGCAACTGTAGCCGCGGCCGCGCCTTCTTGCTTGCCATTGATCCGCCCAGGAAGCGAGACACTTGGACGTCGAGCTCGTCCTGGTTGACGCGGAACGCCTCTTCGACACCGCTGCCCCCGACCGGCGTGACCGGGAGCACGTCGTACGTGCGCGCCGATTGGGCAAGCTGAGCAAACGCGGCGAGATACCTGCCGAAGGCCGTCGCGCCGGCATCGCCGTCGACGGCATTGCCGATGTCGCGCACGCGGTCGGCGAGGTCGGATGCCTTCGATCCCGCGAACTTGGCGAAGATCCCGTTCCACAGCTGCTGCTCGCGCGCCAGCCGCGACAGCTCCGTCTCGTCGGGCGCTTGGAACGTGAGATACCGAACGGCTCGGCCGCCGCGCATCGACTGCGTGCCGGCACCGAACACCGGCACGAGAGTCCCACGTCCGTTCGATTGGAAAAGATTCGACGGGACCGAGATCGTCACGCCGCCGATGCCGTCGATGAAGCGCGCGAACGCGACGTCGTCGATGATCGCAACGTGGTCGACGTGGACGCCGAGCATGTTTTCGACCGTCACGTCGGCGAGCGGCACGCGGCCGAAGCTGAGCGCCCGGCCGATCGAATCGAACCCGTATCCCGGAATCTCGGTCAGTGTAGTCGTCGGAATGAGCAGCGCGTAGGGCGTCGCCTTTCCACCGATGGAAAACACCGTCATCGTGTCTGCCTGCCGCGAGACGTCGCCCGCGCGGACCGTCATCACGAGATACGTCACCGGCTTCGGCCCGGCGCCGATTGAGGACGTCGATCCGTTGTTCGAGTTGTGTCCGATGCGCACGAGCGCAGCTATGAGAACCACGAGCACGATCGGCGCGGCGATCGCCATCGTTCGGACGCGCCGCTTCATCGCTCGCCGGCGTCGTTTGTCGCGACGACTGATCACAACGAGATCGGTCTCTTGTTCTTCGTTTTGATGACGCCGAGGAATGATCTTTAGGTCGATGGCGCACCTCCTCCGTAGAGGCCGCGCTTTTCGATATACCGTGCGACGCCTTCCGGCACGAGGTACCGGAGAGGACGCCGCTCCCGCACCCGCCGGCGAATGTCCGTCGAAGAAATTGCCAGCGCCGGAATTTCGAGGATGCTGACGCGATCTTCGAATCCGCTCGGCAATTCCTTTTCGAGCCGGTCGAGGTCGTACCCCGGGCGCGTTGCCGCGATGAAGCGCGCCTCCCGCAAGACGGCTTCCGGGTCCTTCCACGTGATGATGTTCAAGATCCCGTCGGCGCCGGAGATGAACCAGAGCTCGGCGTCGCCCCCGAGCGTCTCTTTCAATCCCCGTAAGGTATCGATGGTGTACGTCGGTCCGGGGCGATCGATTTCGATCCGTGAGACGTGAAACTTGTCGTTGGTGGCCGTGGCGATGACGGTCATGAGGTAGCGGTCTTCCGCCGGTGCGACCTCGTCCTGATCCTTCTGCCACGGATGACCCGCCGGCACGAAAACAACTTGCTCGAGATCGAACGCAACGAGAGCCTCTTCGGCCGTGACCAGGTGTCCGTAGTGGATGGGATTGAACGTTCCACCCATCACACCGACGGCGCGCGGGGAAGAATTCGCCATCGCCTGCGAGTTTAACAGCGGCGCTGCGGCGCGCCGGTCAGGGTCGAAGATGCGTGCTTGCTACAGGCGAGCGACGCGGGGACCGAGAATCGGCGACCGCCGGTCGGGCGCGGGAATGACTTCCTCTGGTCCGATGCCCCTGTCATACCACGTCGCACGACAGCCAAGGCACAGACACAATTTTTCATCCAAACGAGCAGGCGTCACCACAATCTGATCTTCTGAGCAGACGGGGCAGGGCTCGTTCACGTGGGCCTCCGTGGTCCGAGAGTTGCGCCTTAAGTTACCCGCGGCCATCGGGTCCAAAACCGCCCCGAGCATAGCCGCCTGCTTGGGTCGCGTCCAGGGACCTTCAGACGTCATTACATCAGACGTTTTACCGGCATCCCGAGATCCGCGAGCATTGCTAAATCTTCCTCCGGGGCCCGGCCGAGCGTCGTGAGGTAGTTACCCACGATGAGGGCGTTGATCCCGGCGAGCAGCCCGGTTGCTTGCATCTCGCGCAGCGTGACTTCTCGTCCGCCTGCGTAGCGAAGAACGGTGGACGGCATCATCAAGCGGAAGAGCGCGATGCACCGGAGCGCGTCGAGCGGGGAGAGCACGGCCCGGCCCTGTAGCGGTGTGCCTGGGCGCGGGTTGAGGAAATTGATCGGAACTTCGTGCGGCTCCAGGGCTCTCAATTCCTCGGCGAAGTCGACGCGCTGCTCCCACGTCTCTCCCATGCCCATGATGCCGCCGGAGCAGAGCTCCATGCCGAGCTCGCGGACCAGCTGGCACGTCTCGTACCGCTCCTCCCACGTATGCGTGGTCACGATCCTTGTAAAGAAAGAGCGGGCCGTTTCGAGGTTGTGGTTGTAGCGATGCACGCCGGCCGCGGCCAGATCTTTCGCCTGTTCCCGCGTCAGGATGCCGAGCGAGCACGCGACGTTGATACCGACGCTTTCGCGAATCGCGTCCACGGCTTCGAGTGTCTTTTCCATGATGTGATCGTCGGGACCGCGAACGGCGAGCACTATGCAAAACTCAGTTGCGCCGGTTTCGGCGCTTCGCTTTGCCGCTTCGAGAATGTCCTCCAGCGGCATGAACGGCTCGGGGATTACCGAGGTCTCGAACCGGCCCGACTGTGAGCAGAAGTGGCAGTCTTCGGGACAGCCCCCGGTTTTCACCGACAGAATCGATTCGACTTCGACTTCCGGCCCCGCGAATTCAAGGCGCACGCGGTGCGCGAGAGCAACGAGCTCGGGAATCCGGTCGTCCTCGAGCGCGACGAGCGCGAGCCCCTGCTGTTTCGTCAGGGGTTCGCGCTCCTCGAAAAGCGTCGCGGTTGCCGACGCGATCGGATCCACTACGTGACCGTCACCGTGCCGGCCATACCGCCGCCCGTCGCGTTGCCGTGGAGCGTGCAGTAGTACTGATAGGTTCCGGCAGTCGCGTACATGTGCGTGTACGTCGCACCTTTGTTGAGCACCTTGGAGTCGTAGGACTTGTCGGCTGCCGTGACAGTATGCGGCGACGCACCGACGAAGTGCCAAGTTACGGTGTCGCCTGCCTTGACGGTGATCGCCGCCGGCTTGAAGTTGAAGTCGGCGGCGTCGACGCTGTTCGTTGCAACCGCAGCGGCGGTCGTTGCCGCGGCGGTCGTTGCCGCGGCGGTCGTTGCCCCGTTCGTCGGAGTACCGGCTGTTTCGTTGCTGCTCGAGCATGCCGCGCCGAAAAGCGAGAGCGTTGCGACGAGGATAAGGCTGATACGTGCTTGTCTTGCCACTGCTCCTCCTTGTGTTTTGCCGTTTCCTTATGCGACGACGACAACACCGGCCATGCCGTTGCCGCCCTTGCTGCCGTGAATCTGGCAGTAGTACGGATATGACCCAGCCTTGTCGAACGTAAACGAAAATTGTGGCCCTTCGGCCATGCACTTGGTTTGATCGTTGACGCAATCAGGATTGGAGTTGAAAAGACCGGCGTCGCTGACGACGTTGTGCGGCTGCTGTGTATCGGTGTTGTCCCACGTGACCTTTTGGCCGACCTTTGCGTTGAACGTCTTCGGGCTGAAGGCGTTGCCGGTAACGAGCTTGATCTCCGTCGCACCGCCGCCACCGCCGCCGGTCGCCTTCGGCGTCGACAATTTGTTGAAGCCGGTGTCTTTCTGCGAGCCGCACGCGCCGAGCGCAAGCACGAGCGCGCCCGCAACCGCGGTCACGTGAAACAAACGCCTCATTCAACAGCTCCTTTCCGGGCGAAAACCGGGCCCATGCTACCCGACCCGCAAGATGAGTGCTTGCGCGGTTGCGCAGTGACCGTTGCGCATCGAAATGCCTGGTAGCCTGGCGATTGAGGCCCAGCTTCGCATCAGGACGCGGCGGCCGGTGGCGCAGGAGAACGACCATGACGAATCGCATCAGCGAGGCGACCGCGGCATCGGAAGAAATGCTCTCGATCATTCAGGGCATCGTCGATCCGGATCCGTCATTGCTCGCGAAACAAGCGGTGGCGGATCATATCAACCACTACACGCCCGGCCTCGTCAGCTACCGCAAATCGGTAACCGAAAGCGAAGACTACGCCGCGATCGAATGGTCTGGCTCCGGCTCGATCGTGCGCGACGTCGGCGGGCGCGAATGGATCGACTGCCTCGGCGGGTACGGCATCTACAACGTCGGCATCCGGCATCCGGAAGTCCTCGCCGCCGTGCAGGCGCAACTTCAGCGCAATCCGTTGCCGACGCAGGAATTGATCGACCCGGTTCGGGGCATGCTCGTGCGGCTGCTTGCGCAAATCGCGCCCGGCGACATCGCAAACGCGTTCATCTGCAACTCGGGAACCGAGGCGGTCGAGGGCGCGATGAAGGTCGCGCGCGTCTACACCGGCAAGCAAGGCTTCATCGCCGCGCTGGATGCATTTCACGGCAAGACACAAGGGGCCTTGTCGCTGATGGGCAAAGCGGGGTTCCGGTTGCCGTTCCTGCCATTGCTCGGTGGCGTTCGGCACGTCCCGTTCGGCTCGGCGGAAGCCGTTGAGCACGAGCTGCGCCGGGCATCGGCCGTCGGTGAAGGCATCGCGGCGGTGATCATGGAGCCGATTCAAGGCGAAGCCGGCGCCGTCGTTCCGCCCGATGATTTTTGGCCTTTGCTGCGAGAGATATGCGACCGGTGGGAAGTGTTGCTGATCGCTGATGAAGTGCAGACGGGGCTCGGGCGCACCGGCGCTTTGTGGGGCGTCGATCACTGGGGTGTCGTTCCGGACATCATTTGTTCGGCGAAGTCATTGGGTGGGGGCGTGATGCCGATCGGCGCGTTCATGGGCCGGCCGCAGATTTGGAAAGCGCTCGAGCCGAATCCGTTCCTGCACACGTCGACCTTCGGCGGAAACCCGCTGGCATGCGCGGCGGCAATCGCGGCGATTCACGTGACGCTCCGCGACCGGCTGTGGGAGAGCGCCGCGGTCAAGGGCGAGCGTTTCATGGAAGGGCTGCGTGCGCTGCAAGCGAAATATCCGAACGTGCTGACTCACGTACAAGGCCGCGGGTTGCTGATCGGGATGAACTTCCCCGACAACGTGACGGGCTACCGGGTTTCGGCCGGGTTGTTCCGCGCCGGGGTACTGGTTGCGGGGACGCAGATTTCTGCGACGTCGGTGCGCATCGAGCCCGCACTCAACATCCCGGACGATTTGATCGACGAAGTGCTGCGCCGACTGGACCAGGTGCTGGAAGACGTGTCGGGATAGCTGTGTTGGCCGACCGCTGATCCGTCGTGGTATGCAGGGGCAATCACCGGCGATAGCAGGCGCGTACCACGATGTCGCACACGACGTTACTCGTCGTGCGGATCGGTCTTCCGGCGGCGGTTGTACTCGTCCACGTATTCCTGGCCGCTGAGCTTTGCGATTGCGTGCATGATCTCGTTGGTGAAACGACGGTATGCCACCTTGTCATCTTCGCCGGGCTGCATCGCGAAAAGAAGCGGGGGCCCGAAGCGAACCTCTACGCCGACCGGTCGCGGAACCTTCTTTCCCTTCGGGACCGATTCGCGCGTCCCCATCACGGCGGTCGGGATCACGGGTGCGTCGCTTTGCGCGGCGATGCGCGCGACGCCCGTGTATCCCTTGTGGAGCTTGCCGTCGACCGATCTCGTGCCTTCTGGATAAATCCCGAAGATGCCGCCTCTGCGCAGGACGGCAGAGGCTTTGTCGATCGATTCCTGTTGCGGGGCGTCGCGATTCACCGGAATGACGGCGGCCATGCGAAAGAACCATGCGATGCTCTTCGTGACGACGAGCTCCACTTTCGCGAGCCAATGCACGGGGCGCCAGAACGACGAGCACACCATGATCGGATCAACGCCGGACCAATGATTGGACGCGATGATGAGTCCGGTATTGCGCGGGATATTCTCGCGGCCTCGCACCCGGATGCGCCAGTAGATCCTGATGAGCGGCACTAACAAGACATACAAGAACCGGTACGTGACTCGCGCCATTACATCTTCGCGACGAACGCCTGCAGGCTTTTCAAGTTGCGGACCTCAACCATGTCGTCGCAGTTGTGCGCGTATTCGCTGGCAATCGAGTCGCCGGTGTCCCAGTATTGCTTCGGTTCAGGGTTGAGCCAGTAGAC
>JAIVGO010000071.1 GCA_020201525.1 Actinomycetota bacterium
GATGTGGGCGATCGAGCACGAGGAACGTCGCGGATCCTGTGGCGACGAGACGGTCGCCTTCACCGAAGACACGGGCCTCGCCGTAACTTGCGCGGCGTCCGCTATGTACTGCGGTGCCCCGCGCGACGAGCGTGCCGCGCAACCCCGGCGAGACGTAGTGAATGTCGAGCTGCATAGTCACGTGACTTGCGGTGCCGATCTTCGTCCGCAGCGCGAGGCCGATGCACGCATCGAGAAGTGACGCAATGATCCCTCCGTGCGCAATGCCGCCGGGATTCAAATGATGCTCTTCGAGGTCGAGCCGTAACTCGCACGTGCCGACGTCGAGCGCTGTGAGCTGGATGCCCATCCATTCGACAAACGGCGACGAGGAAATGCGATTGCGGATCTCTTGTTCGAACGCTGTGTCGAGTGCCATCGTGCGCGGATGGTACTCGTTGGGAGCGATCAAGAAAAAAGCGGAGATCCCGAGTGACCTTTGGGGCCGCCGGTGCCTTCCCCTTTCACCGGCGTTCTCTACTCAGCCGCTCGGGATCGTCCGCGGGGGTGAAGGTACGCATGACGCGCGCTGCTGTCAACATCGGCAAAAGCCCTGGAGAGATTTTCGTTGAAACGTCTTCGTGCAGGTCAGCGCGCACAATCTGGCATGAAAGAGCAAACAGATGAACGATGTCTCGCGAAAAGTTTTTTTCTAAAGTGGCGAGATTGGCGCATTTGCATTATGTCGTTTGCGGACGTCGTTCACATGTGAAAGTCTGGCGCACCTCGTTTTGCTCCCGTTTAAAGGAGTTGCCTTTGATTCCCGGCGCACGCATCGACCATGTGGCGGTTGCGGTTCGCGATGTCGCGGCTGCGGCGCCTTTCTACATTGACGCACTCGGCGGGAAATTCTTGTTCGCAGGCGATTCGCACGAACAAGGCTTCCGCTTCGTTCAATTCGCGTATCCCGAGGGTGGGAAGATCGAGCTCGTGACACCGCTGTCGCCGGACTCCTTCGTCGCCCGATTTTTGGAGCGGCGCGGCGAAGGGGCTCACCACATCACGTTCAAGACGGACGACATCGAAACGGCCCTCGGCCACCTCCAGTCACGAGGCGTTCCGGTCATGATGGTCTCGGTGGACCGGGATGAGTGGAAGGAAGCCTTCATCCACCCCAAGGACGCCCACGGGGTGCTGGTCCAGATCGCCGAAAGCAATTGGGAGGACGAGGAAATGGCCCGGCACCACCTCTCGAATCACGACGGCCAAGGACATCGTCATCCCACTTTTGAAGAACTTGGTTTCAGCCGATAGCTAATTTGGAAACATTGACGCCGCGGGGGCGGAACTCCGGACAGGCCCTGACGTTATAGTGAGTGACGGCAGCGCTCACGGGCTCTGCCGCCCCCCGGCAAAGCCGCAGGTGTGTCGTTCGTCGTCCGCGAGGTGCTGCAGTGAGGGTCAAAGTCGAGGTCGTTCGTAGCCCGCACCGCCGTAAGACAGTCGAGGCTGTCAGAGAAGGCAATCGTGTCGTTGTCCGGCTTCCCGCCACCTTGACGCAGTCCGAAGCCCGCCGTTGGGTCAAAACCATGCTCGAGCGCCTCGAGGAATCCGAGCACCTCCGCCGGCTGAACGAGAAGAAAGAGCTCGAGCGCCGGGCGCGCGAGCTGCACGACCGGTACTTCGCGGCCCGCCCGAAGCTTCGCAGCGTGCGGTACGTGGCCAACCAGCGCGACCGGTACGGCTCGTGCACCCCCGCGGACGGGACGATTCGGCTCAGCCACGTCCTCGCCGACTTTCCCGACTGGGTGCGCGACTACGTCATCGTGCACGAGCTCGCCCACTTGCGAATCGCGGACCATTCGAGCCGCTTCTGGGAGCTCGTTCGCCGGTACCCCCTGGCCGAGCGCGCGCGCGGCTTCCTGATCGCGAAGGGCCTCGAGGGCTAACGAGGTTCCGCAGGGGCGGCACGCGCCACGCTTATCGTGGAAGCATGCGCCGTATGGCTTTCTCCGCAGCGTTCATCATTCTGGCAGCGTGTACCGGCAGCCAGAAAACGGCATCCCACCGGGAGGCACCGGTGCCGGTCAAGGCGACACTCGTACAATCAGCGTCCCCGACGCCGTTGCGACTCGGCAAGTCGGCGCCTCCGCCCGTCCGGATCTTCGCCGGGACCCAATCGATCCTCGGAGCCGCCGTACGCTATTGCAACGGGCAGGATTGCGTGGCTCGGGTGGCGACGGCGCCGCGGATTACGGCACCGGCCGGCTCGACCGTCACCTTTGCCGTCGTTCGCGCGCCCCGCACGGCGACGCTGGACGTCTCGGGTACCGGCGGGGGACGCTTCGAGCTGTCCGGTACGACGTTGCTCGCGTGGCATTCCCGGCTACCGGCGGGCGCGCATCGACTGACGCTGACGCTGTCGTGGGCCGAGGGAGAAGGCACCTGGACGTTTCAGGTGGCCGGGCGTTAGCCGACCCGGGCGATCCACGCGGCGGGGTTCGCAAACTCCTCGGCCGTCGGCAGATGCTGGGGGTCCTGCCACAGCTGGTTGAGCAGCACCCAGCCACCGGCGTCGAGCGTCGCGCCGCAAAAGGAAACGGCGCGCTGCTCGACGAGGGCCGGAACCTCGAGGCCGATGAAGCGCTCCAGCGATCGCACGCCGTCATTGTCCGTACGTGCGCGCGCGACGGAGGCTGCGATCTCTCCGGCCCCGAGCAATCGACCCCCGGCGGCGGCGGATACGGCGAGCCCCGCCGCTGCTTCGAGCAGCCCGAGCAGGACGTGCAGCCGGTCGAGCGCCGGGCCTGCAAATCCTGAGTCGCCCAGCCCGAAGAGATTTTCACCGACGGCCGACTGCAGCTCTTCCGGACGCGAGATGTCGAGGGACTGCAGGCGCTCCGTGGTTTCGCCGAGGTTGACGTCGATCGCAGCGAGGTACGAGTGGTACAGCGACCAGAAATGGGTTCGCGTCCACGGGAAGGCCTCATACAGCATTCGGTGCGCCGTGGCGTGGAGCGTCACCCAGTAACGGACGTCTCTGCGGTCGAGAGCGAATAAGCGCGCGTGGGTGTCGACGTGCGGAACCAAGATCGGCAAGATCCCGTCTTCTTCGAGCGGCAATGCGACGTCGTACCCCGTCAGGAGGCTGCTGGAGAGAGACCCGAGCACCGATCCGACTTGGACGCCGAGCAGTAGCGGCATCAGCTGTCCCATGACGCCGGCGAGAGGATTTTTCTCCGCGGACTCGGCGTCGCCGGCGAGCGCCCCGGTCAGCTTGCCGCCGAGCGGATTCAAGAGCTCCGGGAAAGATGCAACCGCGCGGTCCACCCATTGAGACGGCGTGAGGTCCATTACCCGCGTCACCGCCGGCGGCGCCGGGAAACCGGCCGATTCGCTCAGCCACGCTTCGGCCAGGCGCGCCGCGTCCCGCAGATCGTCGCGATCGGAATCGATGATCGGCGCGACGTGGTCGGCACTCGCCATCGCGCTCGCGATTTGCTTGGCGAGATCCCAATTGATCGGACCCCCAGACCACGACATCGCCTTGGCGAGTTCCGCGAACAGCGGAACTTTCGAGAACATCTCCGGCGAGAAGTCGAACGGATTGCCTTCCATGGGTTTCATTCTAGGCTCGTCGCGCGCGCTGCGTTTCCGGTGAAGCGGCACATCTTCGCCGCCTGCGTGGGTATGATCGCGCCGGAGGGTTATGTGAGCGTCGTCGCAATCACCGGAATTTCCGGATACCTCGGTCAACGGCTCTTCCGCGTTCTCGATGCCGATCCTTCGGTCGACCGCGTGATCGGGATCGACGTGGAAGATCCCGAAGCCACGTCGCCGAAGCTCGAGTTCAACCGCGTCGACGTGCGCGACCCCGATCTGGGGAAGTGCCTGCCCGGGGTCGACGTGCTCGTCCATCTCGCCTACGCGCTTGATCCGATGCGGGACGAGAACCTCATGCGCGACGTCAACGTCGGTGGGACGCACAACGTGCTGGAGGCGGCCGGTTCCGCCGGAGTGCCGAGACTGGCTTACGTTTCCGCCGCGGTTGTCTACGGCGCGCATCCCGACAACGAGGTGCCGCTCACCGAGCGCTCGCCGCTCCGCGCCAATGCCGATTTCGCGTACGCGGCCCACAAGCTCGAGTCCGAAGCGCTCGTCGCGGCGTTTGCCGGGGGCCATCCTTCGACCGCCGTCGTCGTGTTCCGTCCTGCGATTGTCTTCGGACCGAACGTCGAGAACTTCATGTCGCGGGCGCTAGAGGCACCCCGAGTCGTCGCCGTGCGCGGGCACACCCCGCCGCTGCAGCTCGTGCACGAAGAGGACGTCGCGGAGGCATTGGCATTGGCGGTTCGCCAGCCTTTGTCGGGCGTCTTCAACGTGTGTGCCGACGGCTGGCTCGCGCCGGCCGAGCTTGCCGAGATCGTCGGGAAGCGGCGGATCGAGCTGCCTGAAGCGGTTGCTTTCTCCTTGGCGGAGCGCCTTTGGCGCGCCGGGGTCTCCGAATCGCCGCCGGGCGAGCTGCACTACCTCATGCACCCGTGGGTCATGAGCAACGAGCGGCTGAAGTCGATCGGCTGGGTGCCGAGACACACGAATCGGGAGACGCTGGAAGAAGCGCTCGCATCACACCGGCCGTGGGTAACCGTCGGTCGCGCGCGCGTGCGCAAGGGAGACCTTGCGAGGGGAGCCGCGGCGACGATCGGCGCCGTCGGCGCGGTGGCGTTGATGCGACGGAGTCGCCGGCGCCGGGCGTAGATCCCACGCGGTCGCGCTCGAGGCGCAACCGAGAGCACCTATCGTCGAATACAGCACAGTCGTGGCGTCGAAGTGCTGCAAACGCGATTGTCTATACTCGCGAGACCCGCTCGGAGGTGGCGCAGTGCGAAGCTCGTTCCAAAAACCATGAGCCGCGATCTCGCGGTTGATCTCGGTACGGCCAACGCGGTCGTCCGATCTCCCGGCAAAGGCGTGCTCGTGCGCGAGCCGGCGCTCGTCGCCGTGGACGAGCGAACGGGAGAAGTGCTCGGTTTCGGAGAAGGAGCGCGCGGCGTCCTCGGCGACGACGGGCGGCAAGCTGCCGCCATGTGGCCGCTGCGTCGAGGCGCCGTAACGGACTACTACGTCACCGACCGTCTGTTCCGTGCACTGTTGAAACGTGCCGGCGGCTCACGTCTCGTCAAGCCTCGCGTGATGGTGAGCATTCCATCGGTGCTCACGCCGGTCGAGCGCCGCGCGCTCGAAGAAGCGGCCTACGGCGCGGGCGCGCGCAGCGTGCTGCTCATTTCGTCGCCGCTTGCTGCGGCGCTGGGCGGCGGGCTTGCCATCGATGAGCCACACGGGTTGTGCGTCATGGATGTCGGCGGGGGAGTGACGGAGTGCGTCGTGCTCGCGCTCGGTGGGCTCGTCTCGTCGCGCATGGTGAAGATGGGCGGCTTCGACATGGACGAAGCGATTCAACGCATGTTGCGCCGCGACCACGAGATGGCGATCGGGGAGCGTGCGGCGGAGGAGCTGAAGATCGCCATCGGCTCGGCGATGCCTCTGGCAGAAGACGTGAAGGCAGAGGTCCGTGGACGCGACCTTGCGACGGGAGCGCCGAAGACGGCGATCGTGAGCGCAGAAGAGATCCGCGCAGCGCTCGATGAACCCGTTCAGGCGATCATCGTTGCCTTGCGCGAGACTCTTGCCGAGACGCCGCCCGAGCTGGCGCACGACGTCCTCGAGCGAGGCATCACGTTGTGCGGAGGAGGCGCTCTCCTCGAAGGTCTCGCGCAGCGCATCACCGAAGAAACGTCGATCCCGGTGCGTTTGACCGAAGAGCCGCTCGATACGGTCTCGCTCGGCATCGAGCGTGCCTTCGGCTCGCTTGCCTCCCTGGTGCGCGCAGGGATGGTCGAGCAGGTCTGAACGCACCTACACTGTGTCGGTGAAGCCGCTCGGTTTTGTTGTTGCACTCTTTCTGCTCATCGCACAGCCGGCGTGGGCGACGAACGACGATTTCTTTCGCGAGCAGTGGGCGCTGCAGCGTTTGCACGTCGAAGCGGCGTGGCAGCTCACAACCGGTACCGGCGTCGTCGTTGCCGTTATCGACACCGGTGTCGACCTGGGGCATCCCGACCTTCAAGGAAAGCTCTTGCCCGGGCGGGATTTCGTCGACGGCGACATGAAGCCGCAAGACCTAAACGGGCACGGCACGCATATGGCCGGCACGATCGCAGCGATCACCGGCAACGGCCTCGGGATTGCAGCCGTCGCGCCCAACGCTTCGATCTTGCCGGTTCGCGTTCTCGATGCCGCCGGCCGGTCCGATGATCCGGCGAAGGTAGCCGAGGCGATCCGCTGGTCGGTCGACAACGGCGCGGGAGTGATCAACTTGTCCCTCGCGTCTGACGGACTGGGAGCCTCGAGGGCGGGGAACGATGAGCTGCTCGGCGCCGCCCAAATCGATCACGCGATTCGCGACGCAGCGTCACGCGGGGCGGTCGTTGTGGTGGCCGCAGGAAATAATGAGTCGGGCGGACGGCCGAAGACCTCCTACGACGCGCGTGTCCCCGGCTCCATCGTTGTGGGCGCAAGTACCAACGGTGACCGGCGCGCGGCCTACTCGAACTACGGAACGGGTTTGGACGTCCTTGCGCCCGGCGGGGGCAGCGCAACGGATCCGAGTTTCGACAAGGGATGCAACTCCGAGAATGCGGTCGTCGGCCTGTACTGGAACTCGAAGAAGAAAAAAAAGTCGGACTACGCCGGTGCGTGTGGGACCTCGGTTGCCGTCGCACATGTGTCGGGCGTCGCGGCGCTGCTCGTCGCGCGCGGCTTCTCGAACGCCGAAGCCGTCGATCGGATCGAGAAATCGGCGGTCGATGTCGGTGTTCGGGGCTTCGATGCGCAGTCAGGTTTTGGTCGCGTCGACGCGCAGGCTGCGCTTGTGGCGCCCGGTGTACCGTCGCCGCGCCCGTTGCCCCAGATAACGTCCGAGCAGAGCATTCCCAGCGTCGGGGCAGCGGCGTCGACGTCGCCGAGCGCGCTTCGCGACACGCGAACGACGACCAAGCGCGGGGTCCCTATCGCCGTGGCGATCGCCCTCTTCTTTCTCGTTGGATGGGCGTTCGCCGAATTCTTCGGCCGGCGTACCGGAGCGCTACGGGTTGAGGACTTTGTCGAAGAGCCAGACAAAGCCGCGAACGAATACCCAGATTACCCCGGCGGCTAACAGCGCCAGCGTGGTTATCGCGGCGAGAAGGCGCAAAGCCGGATTCTTCGCCGGCCGGGCATCCTCCGCGGCCGCGGCCAGCACCTCTTCGAGACGGAGATCCTCCAAGATCGCGATGGGCATCCGGCGCTCTGCGACCAGCGTGGTTCCACCGTCGGGTGCAGGGACGGATGCAACCGGCAACGGAAGGCCGGGGGCGCTCTGCGTTACGGCCCCGTTTGCGCCTGCGGCTGCGGCACCAAAGAGCAAGGCCCCCGCAACGAATGCCTCCAGCTGATCGACGGGCTCTTGGGCTCCCGGCCCCGGCGCCTCGACGGGCGCTTCGGCCCCGCCGATGACGGCCGTCGCTTCGTCCGGCTGGGTCGTCGTCGGGTAGGCCTCGCGCATGACGAGCCAAACAGTGACTGCGACGCCGGTGAACGCGATAAGGCCCTCGATCACAATCCGCTCCTGGTTATCTCGTTGCCTTCATTGTGCATCGGCGAGGCGCGCGCCGTCGCGGCCGCTCGCGCTCCGGTACGATGACCCATCCCAATGGACGATCTTCTCCCCCAATTAGACTCCGAAAAACCCTCCCAGCGCTTCAGGCTGTCGCCACGCTGGATGCTCGGAGCGATCGTCTCGGCGATGCTGGCCGTGAGCTTGGCGACGGGTGCCTTCATCCGCTTGCCGTATTACGCGATCGGCCCCGGCCCTGCACGAGACGTCGTCGGGCTGGTCCACATAAAAGGAGCAAAGACCTTTCCTGCTCGCGGGGCGTTGCTGCTCACGACGGTCTCCGTTTCCGGCCGGCCGATATCGCTCTACGACGGTCTCGCGTCGCTCTTCGACCCGGCGACCGAGCTCATACCGAGCGATGCCCTGCTGGGAGGCCGCACGCCGCAGGAAGAGGACGAATACAACGTCGCGCGCATGGTGGAATCGAAGTATTTCGCGGCGGTCGTGGCGCTTCGTGCTCTCGGCCGTCCCGTGGCACCGATCCCCGGCGGACGCCTCTTGTACGTGTTCTCGAACTCGCCCGGGAAGACTGTGCTGCGGGCGGGCGACGTGGTCCAAGCCGTCAACGGCAAACCGGTGATCGGCATCGAAGCGCTGTCGAAGGTGATCCGATCGTCGAAGCCGGGACGGGGGCTCAAGCTGACGATCCTGCGCGACAAGGCCGTGCGAGAGATCACCGTACGCACGTTCGCGGCCACCGGTGACGACGGGAAGGTGTACGCGGCGATCGGCGTCTGGCTGTCGCCGGCGTTCGCGTTGCCGGTAGACATCCAAATCGACACACAGGACATCGGGGGTCCGTCCGGCGGTCTCGTCTTCGCCCTCACGATCGTGGACGTCCTGAGCGAAGGAAACCTGACCAAAGGTCACAGGGTGGGCGTGACCGGGACGATCAACCTGGAC
>JAIVGO010000115.1 GCA_020201525.1 Actinomycetota bacterium
GCATGTGCGGCAGCTTGCGCACGAATCCCACCGTGTCGGTGAGAACGCACGTCCGGCCGTCCGGCAGATCCAAGCGCCGCGTCGTGGGATCCAACGTCGAGAACAGCTTGTCCTCGACCAGCACGCCGGCATGCGTCAATCTATTGAGCAGCGTCGACTTGCCCGCATTCGTGTAGCCGACGAGCGCCACCGACAACACGTGCGCGCGCACGCGCTCCTGGCGCTTCGTGTTGCGCGTCTTCTTCAGGTCCTCGATGTCGTTCTTCAGCTTCGTGATGCGCTTGTTGATGCGGCGGCGATCGACTTCGATCTTCGTCTCACCCGGTCCTCGCGTTCCGATGCCGCCTCCGAGGCGCGACATCGACTCACCCCAGCCACGCAAGCGCGGCAAGAAATAGCGAAGCTGCGCGAGCTCGACTTGCAGCTTTCCTTCCTTCGAGTGCGCATGTTGCGCGAAGATATCGAGAATCAGCGCCGTGCGATCGAGCACCTTGCAACCGAAGATCTCCTCGAGGTTTCGGAGCTGCCCCGGCGAAAGCTCCTCGTCGACGATCACGGTGTCGGCCCCGGTCGAACGCACGACGTCGCGAACCTCCTGCGCCTTGCCCTTGCCGAGATACGTCGCGGGATCGGGCTTGTCGCGCCGCTGCACCAGGGCATCGATCACTTCCGCGCCGGCGGTCTGCGTCAGTCGCCGAAGCTCCTCGAGCGAGTCCTCTTCCTCAAAACCGTTGTAACCGGCAGATAATCCGACGAGAACGGCGCGCTCCAGCTTGAGCGCTTGAAGCTCGGGAGGTAGCTCGGTGACGCGGCGTCGGTCCGACGCGCGCGGACGAGCCCGGCCGTCTACAGGACCCCGCGAATCCGTTCGAGACCCTCCTCGAGGCGCTCGTCGGCGATCGACAGCGAGATGCGGATGTATCCCTCGCCGGCGACACCGTATCCCCGTCCCGGTGGGACGACGACGCCGGCCTTCTCCAGCAACAGCGTCGCGAACGACGCCGAGTCGGTCCCCGCCGGCACCGGCAGCCATACGTAAATCGATCCGCGCGGCGGCTCGAGCTTCCACCCGGCGTCGTTGAACGTCGCGACCACCATGTCCCGGCGCCGCGCGTACACCGTGCACATCTGCGCGACGTGATCTTGCGGTCCGGTCAGCGCCGCGATCCCAGCGCGCTGAATCGCGTTGAAGATTCCCGAGTCGATGTTCGTCTTCACGCGGCCGAGCGCCTCGATGGCGACGGGGGAACCGCACACCCAGCCGATACGCCAGCCGGTCATGTTGTACGTCTTCGACAGTGAGTGAAACTCGATCGCGCAATCGCGCGCGCCGGGCACTTGCAGGATCGACGGCGCCACGAATCCGTCGAACGTCAGCTCCGAATACGCGTTGTCGTACACGAGGAGCAGATCGTGTGCGCGCGCGAATGACACGGCACGAGAAAGATCGTCGAGCGTCGCGACCGCGGCCGTCGGGTTGCACGGATAGTTCAGCCACAGGAGCTTCGTCCGCGGGGGAACCGTCACCCCGTCCCAGTCCGGCAGGAAGTCGTTTTCCGGCGTCAAAGCAAACGGCACGCCGGTTCCCTCGGCCAGATGCGTCGCGATTTGATACACGGGATAACCGGGCTCGGGAACGAGCGTGCTGTCGCCTGGATCGACGAACGCAAACGGAATGTGTGCGAGGCCCTCTTTCGACCCCAGCAACGGCAAGACTTCGGACGCGGGATCCAAGGAGACGTCGAAGCGGCGCTTGTACCACGCCGCCACCTCGGCGCGGAACTCAGGCAACCCGAAGTACGACGGATACCGATGCGTCGCCGGATCCGCCGCGGCTTCCTGCAACGCCGCGACGATGTGCGGCGGCGTCGGCAAGTCGGGATCGCCGACACCGAGGCTGATGACGTCGACGCCCTTCGCCTTTTGCTCCGCGACCTTGCGGTCGATCTCGGCGAAGAGATACGGCGGCAGCGTCTCGATCCGGTGTGCAGCCTTCAACGATTCCCCCTTATTTCGTCGACGCCGGCTCGCGCCGGCCGAGCAGCTTGTGCTCGAGCTGCTCGTCCAGCGTTCCGTGAAAGACTTCCTCGACGGGTCCGGTCATGAAGACCCGGTCGTCTTCGGCCCATTCGATGTCGAGCGTTCCGCCGGGCAAATGCACGGCGACACGCCGGCCGGTGTACCCGCGAAGATGAGATCCCACCGCCACCGCGCACGCGCCGGTGCCGCACGCCTGTGTCTCTCCGACCCCGCGCTCGTACACCCGGACGCGCACAGAATCCTCCGACAGCACTTGCACGAACTCCGCGTTCACGTGCGCGGGAAAGAGCGAGTGCGCTTCAACCAAGGGCCCGAGCCTCTCGAACGGAACCCCGTCGAGATCGTCCACGAAGAGCAAGCAGTGCGGGTTCCCCATCGAAACCGCGGCCGCGTCGAACTCGAACCCGTCCACCGAGAGCGGCTCGTGCATCGCATCCGCGCCGTCGCCGAGAATCGGAATGAGACCGCGCTCGAGAATCGGCCGTCCCATGTCGACCCGCACGCGGTTTACCGAGCCGTTGGACGCGAATTGCAGCGTGAGCTCCTTGACGCCGGCGCGCGTGAGCACGCGCATCGTTTCGCCGTGGAACAGCTGACGATCGGCCACCCACTTCGCGAGGCAGCGAATGCCGTTGCCGCACATCTCGGCCACGTCGCCGCCGGCGTTGTAATAGTCCATGAAGAAGTCCGCGTCGCCGCCCGGCGCGATCCGGATGACGCCGTCGGCGCCGACTCCTTTGTGGCGGTCGCACAGCGCACGCACGACGTCGGGCGTCAGGCGCAACCGGTCACCGAGGTCTTCGATGAGAACGAAGTCGTTCCCTGCGCCGTGCGATTTCGTGAACTCCATCAGGCCCAGTATGCCTTGATCTGCCCGGCGGCGCGGTCGATATCCGTCGCGTCGAACCAATTAACGCGGGGGTCGCGCTTGAACCACCGCATTTGCCTCCGCGACAACGCCATCGTCGCGCGCACCGTTTCATCTTCGGCCTCGCTGACGGTGCAGAGGCCGTCGAGCACGTTGAGCGCCTGCCGGTATCCGATCGCGGCCGCCGACCGCAACGCCGTGCTGTAGCCGGCACGCGACAACGCCTGCGCTTCGTCCAGCAACGGTCCTTTGAACATGCCGCGCGTCCGGTCCTCGATGCGCCGGCGAAGCGTCTCCGCCGGGACCTTCAATCCGGCGACGAGCATGCCGCGGCCGGGATAGCGATCCCACGCCGTTCGAAACGACGAAAACGGCCGCGCGGTGATCTCGATGACTTCGAGCGCGCGAATGATCCGGCGCGCGTTCGCCGGCTCCATGCGCGACGCAGCTGCCGGATCGGCGGCGCGAAGCCGTTCCCACAGCTCTTCGGGCGGCTGCTTCTCGAGCCGAGCCCGCACCGCCGGATCGGTCGGCGGAAAGCGCAGGTTGTCCGCGATCGCGCGGAAGTAGAGGCCGGACCCGCCGACGAGCATCGGTGCGCGCTTCGTGGCGTCGAGCTCGGCCATCACCTCACGAGAAAGCTGCTGATACTCCGCGACGCTGAACGGCTCCCCCGGCAATACCATGTCGACGAGGTGATGCGGGACACGCGCGCGCTCTGCCATCGTCGGCTTCGCGGTTCCGACGTCCATGCCGCGGTACACCTGCATCGAATCGACGCTGACGACCTCTGCGCCCATCTCCGGCGCAAGATCAAGGGCGATGCGAGTTTTTCCCGCAGCAGTGGGACCCAGAAGCGCGAGCAGACTTGTCATGCGACTTCCCCCTCGAGGTAGTGGGGATGTGCGGCCTTGACGATCACATCCGCAAAGCTCCCGGGTTGCAACCCGTCACCCGGGACGTGGACGATCTTGTTCGTGCGCGTTCTCGCCGTGGCGCGTGCCGGATCCTTGCGGGACGGTCCTTCGACGAGCGTCTCCACGCGCGCATTCATCAAAGCGGTGTTCTTCTCGAGCGATATGTTTTCCTGCAACGCAACGAGCCTCCGGAAACGCTCTTGCACGACGCCGGCCGGCACCTGATCGGGCATCACCGCGGCTTCGGTTCCCGGACGGATCGAATATTCGAACGTGTACGCGGAATCGAATTGCGCCGATTGAACCACGCGCAGCGTGTCCTCGAACTCCGCGTCGGTTTCACCGGGAAATCCGACGATGATGTCCGTGGACACCGCGACGCCGGGAACGGCCGCGCGAATGTCGTGCAGCCATTCCAGATAGCGAGCCGAACGGTAGGAGCGGCGCATCCTCTTCAATACGCTATCGGAACCGCTTTGTAAGGGGAAGTGGATGTGCTCGCACACCGTCTTCGAGCCCGCCATGGCTTCGATGACGTCGGGCGTGAAGTCGTGCGGATGCGGGCTCGTGAAGCGAACTCGGCGCAATCCGTCGATGCCGTCCATCGATGCCAGGAGCTCCGCGAACATCGGCCGTCCGTCAAGATCGCGGCCGTACGTGTTCACGTTCTGACCGAGCAGGGAGATCTCGACCACGCCGTCCTCGACGAGGCGCTTGCACTCGTCGAGGACGTCTCCCAGCCGGCGCGACACTTGTGGTCCGCGCACCGACGGCACGATGCAGAACGTGCACGCGTTGTCGCAGCCGACGCTGACGCTCACCCAGCCGTGAAATCGCTGTTCGCGCCGGGCCGGTAATGCCGAAGGGAACACGTCGGTGTGCTCGGTGAACTCGAACGCGGGAACCCCGCCCGATTCCCTGTCGGCTAGGAGCCGGGGCAGCTCGCCTACGGCGAACGTACCGAACGCGACGTCGACCCACGGCGCCTTTTCGATCACGAGGTGCTTGTCCTTCTGCACTTGGCACCCGCCCACCGCGATGCGAAGCTCGGGCCGCGCATCCTTGAGCGGCTTCAGGTGCCCGAGGTTGCCGTACAGCTTGTTGTCCGCGTTCTCGCGAATCGCGCATGTATTGAGCACGATGAGGTCCGCCGCGTCGGGGCTGTGCGCACGCTCGTACCCTTCGGACTCGAGCAGGCCGGCAATGCGCTCGGAGTCGTGCTCGTTCATCTGACAGCCGAACGTGCGAATGAAATACGTGCGAGGCTCCACGATGGTTTTTAGTTTAGCCGCCCCGAATCGCACGTGGCAGTAATCTTTTGACCCGTGCGTTTCGTGACGTTCGATCCCGGTGCCGGTCCCAGACCCGGCGCGCTGGTCGGCGAAGAGATCGCCGACCTCTCGCCGGTGGCACATTCGATCGAGGACGTGCTGGCCACAGGACGCCTGGGCGCCACGCGCGACGCGCTGAAAAGAGCAGAGCGCTTTCCCGCCGCGTCGTGCACGGTGCTTGCGCCGCTGCGGCCGGCCTCTCTGCGCGATTTCCTCGCGTTCGAGGATCACGCCAAAGGCGGCGCGCGGCGGCGAAACGAAGAGCTCAACCCCTCCTGGTACGAGATCCCGGTCTACTACAAGGGAAACCATCGCGAGATCCTGGGGCCGGGTGAGAACCTGCTGTGGCCGGCGTTCACCGACAAGCTCGACTTCGAGCTCGAGCTCGCGTGCGTCGTCGGCGAGCGCGGGCGCGACCTCGATGAGACGTCGGCCGGGTCGCACATCGCCGGATACACGATCATGAACGACTGGTCGGCGCGCGACGTGCAACGCCGGGAGATGGCGATGCGGCTCGGTCCGGCGAAATCGAAGGACTTCGCCACGTCGCTCGGGCCGGTCCTCGTCACCGCGGACGAGATCGATCCGCGCGACGGCTTGAAAATGACGGCGCGCGTCAACGGCGAGATCTGGTGCGAAGCGAACAGCGCCGCGATGCACTGGACGTTTCCGCAAATGATCTCGTACGTTTCGCGCGGCGAGACCGTCTACCCCGGCGACGTCTACGGATCGGGAACGCCGTTCGGCGGCTGCGGCCTCGACCAAGACCGGTGGCTGCGACCCGGCGACACTGTCGATCTCGAAATAGAAGGAATCGGAGTCCTTTCGAATACGGTGGTGCGATGACCCACCCGCACGAAGATCTCGTCCGCCGCTACTACGCGGCGCGTGAAGCCGGTGACCGCGATGGGATCCGCACGGTCGTCGCGGACGACGTCGCGTGGCACGACCCGTACCCGCCGCCGCACGGCGGCGAGCTTCAAGGTCTCGACAACGTCTTCGCGCAAATCTTCGACGCGGCCGGTGACATCACGAAAGAGCCGCCGCGCTTCACGCTCCACGCCGTTCTCGCGAACGACGAGCACGCGGCGGCCATCGTCGAGTGGACGGCGACGATGCCGGAAAAAGGATCTATGGTTGGGCAAGAAGTTGGGGTGTTCCACTTCGCAGCCGGCAAGATCCGCGAGGTGTGGTTCTTTCCGGAAGACCATCATGCATACCGAGAGTTTTTCTCCTAGAAGGAGGAATCGATGCCCGACCTTGCACAAGCGTATGCAGACGCACGAAAGACGATGAGCGATCTCGCGCGCTCGGCCGCGCCCGGCCGGCTTCAGACCCGCGTGCCGGCGTGCCCGGCCTGGGATGTGAAGGATCTCATCGCGCACGTGACCGGCATCGCCACGGCCGTGTCGACCGGCGAAGGGATCCGCGACATCAACTTGGCTTTGTTCTGGGATCCGAACGTCGCGGCCGCGCGTGAAGAGTTCGTCGATGCGGAGATCAAAGCGCGCCGCGACCTCCCGCTCGAGGAGATCATCGCCGAATGGGAACGTTCCTCTGCCGAATTGGAGCCGATGATGCGCGGCGAAAAGCCGTTTCCCGCCGGGGCGCCCGCGATGGGCGAGTGGGTCGTGCTGACCGACCTCGGCGTGCACCACCACGATTTGCGCGGCGCGCTGGGAGCGCCCGGAGACCGCGAGTCGCTTGCGACGGGATTGTCCTTGCGCTCCTACGTCGAGACGATGCGGATGCGAACGGCCGCGATGGGGTTGCCGGTCTTGCGCATCGTCGCCGGGTCGAGGTCGTGGACGACCGGCGAAGGCGAGCCGGTCGCGACGCTCACGGCCGATCCGTTCGAGCTCGCGCGCGCGGCCGCGGGGCGGCGGAGCCCCGATCAACTGCGGTCGCTCGCATGGGACGGCGACCCCGAGCCTTTCATGGAGCTCTTCTATCCCTACGGGATGCGCACCGATCCTCTGGAGGAATAACGCGCCCGATTCCTCCTCTTGTCGCCGGCGCATCAGAAGGAATAGATTCGGGTCGTCCGTTCGACAAAGGGGGCCTGGGTATGACGCATCCGAACGAGGAGATCCTGCGCATGCAGGATAAGGCGCTCATGGCCGGAGACGTCGCCGGGTTCTTCGACGGGTTCACCGACGATGTGGTCGCACACATTGGAGGCAAAAACCCGCTCGCAGGAACTTACAAGGGCAAGGAACAGCTGCAAGAAGCGTTCGGGAAGTGGATGGAGATGAGCGGGAACTTGCAGCAGAACACGCACGACATTCTCGCGAACGACACCCACGGTGTCGTCATCGGCGATTACAGCGTCGAGAAAAACGGTAAGACCGCGCAATCCCGCGCCGTCCAGATCCTTCACTTCAAGGGCGGCAAGGTGAGCGAGGCGTGGATCTTCGACGAGGATCCCTACACCACGGACGCGTTTTACAACAGCTGACGTTTTCGCACAGAAGGGGCGGGCCGTGGGAGGTTCGCCCCTTCTTGCTGTGCCGGGCCGTGGGAGGTTCGCCCCTTCTGGTGTGCCGCGCCTCACGACGCGACGCACACAACTCTGCTTTACTCTCGGCAACGCGACTGGGGGTTCGAATGAAGCGTCTCGTCATGATCGCCACGCTGGCGCTCTTCGTGGCGGCGTGCAGCAGCAACGGAACAACGGGCGCTCAATCGCCGAGCCCCACGCCGAGGGCGACGGAATCGGTGCGCGCAGCCAACGCCGTCGACGTCGACGACAACGTGTTCCGGGAGCGCATCACGACGGTGTCCGCCGGGACGACCGTAACGTGGACGCACATCGGCAAGAACCAACACACCGTGCAGTCGACGAAGAATCTGTTCAACTCCAATCCGAGCTGTCAGGTCAAGGGCAACGGGCCGGCCTTCAAGGAATCGACCAACTGCATGAACCCGGGCGACACCTTCACCTTTACCTTCACAGCTCCGGGGCACTATCAGTACTACTGCCTCATGCACAGCGTGCCCGACAACAATCCCGATACGCCGCCCGGCGGCATGGGCGGAACCGTCATCGTCACGTAAGCGGCGCTAGATGAGTCCCATGCCGCGCGCCCACGAAGTTTCGTAGCCCTCGATCGACACGGCGAGCGCTTCCGCGGAAACGTCGAGCGGATGCGCCGTCTCGACCATCACGGCCACCTCGTCGGTGTACTCCTTCGTCTTCGACGCCTCGATCGCGGCTTGCTGGGGCCCGTGATGCAAGCCCTGCGGATGCAGCGTCATCATCCCCGGCCCGATGCCGGCGCGCGAGAAGAACTGGCCGTCGTGATAGAAGATCACCTCGTCGTTGTCTATGTTCGAGTGGAAGAACGGGACGCGCAGAGCGCCGGGGTCTCCCGTCTCCGTCGGACGCGGCGCGAACGTGCAGACCGCGAAACCCTCGTTCGCCCACGTGCAGTGGACCGACGGCGGCAAGTGATACCGCGGCGAGACCACCGGTCTGAAGTCGCGCACGTTCAGCCGCACCGGGCAGAGGTCTCCCTGCCAGCCGACGACGTCGAGCGGATGGTGCGGGTACACGAGCGTCGTGTACGACTGATCGCGCTTGACGCGCACCTCGAACTCGCCTTTTTCGTCGTGCGGGTCCGGCTCCGGCACCCCGAGGACGCCGGGATCGAACTGCGCGTGCCGGCCGAGCATGCCGCGGTCCGGCAGCCGGTATTCCCCCGTCCCCTCGATGACGAACAGGAACAGCTCCTCGGCCGGAACGAACCGGTGCGTGGTGCCTTTCGGCACGATCAAGTAATCGCCCGGCGAAAACGTCAGGGGGCCGTAGTCGGTCTCCATGACGCCGGCGCCCCGGTGCACGAAATAGCAGAGGTCGCCGTCGGCATCGCGCAGGAAATACGGCATCTCGTCGGCGCGGCGCGAGACGTAGAGCGCGACGTCGTCGTTGCGCGCGACGAGGCCCCACGCGGCAGCGGCATCCGTTGCGTCCGGCGGCTTCAGCGCGGACAGGTCGAAGGCGCGCGGCTTGAGCGGCCCGTCGATCCGGACCCATGCGGTCGGAGGATGCGAGCGGTACAGGTGCGCGGCGCGGCCTTCGAACGCTTCGCGCCCGTGCTCCTCTTCGTACGTGCCGTCGGGCAGATCGACGTGCGCCTGCTTGCTGACGCGGCCTCTCGAAAGCGGAATCATCTACAGGTTCCCCCGGAGCGCTTGCTCGCGCTCGATCGCCTCGAACAGCGCCTTGAAGTTTCCGAGCCCGAATCCGCGGGATCCGTGACGCTCGATCACCTCGAAGAACACCGTCGGCCGGTCCATCACCGGCTGCGTGAAGATCTGCAAAAGGTAGCCTTCCTCGTCGCGGTCGGCCAGGATCGCGCTGCGTTTGAGCGCCTCGACGTTCACCTCGTCGAGGTCGGCGAAACGCTCGCGCACCTCTTCGTAATACGCGTCCGGCACGCGCAGGAATTCGACGCCGCGCTCCCGCAGCCGCGTCACGGTTGTGAGAATGTCGTTCGTCAGCAGCGCGAGATGCTGCACGCCCGGCCCGCCGTAAAAGTCGAGGTACTCGTCGATCTGTGATTTCTTCTTGGCCTTGGCCGGCTCGTTGATCGGGAACTTCACGCGTCCGGACCCGTCCCACATCACCTTGCTCATCAGCGCGGTGTATTCCGTCGAGATCTGGTCGTCCCGGTAGTGCACGAGGTTCGTGAACCCCATGACGCGAGCGTAGTAATCGGCCCACTCGTTCATCTTCCCGAGCTCGACGTTGCCGACGACGTGGTCGACGATCTTGAGGCCTGCGTCGTTCGGCTTTGCCTTGACGGCGCGAAACCCGGGAAGGAACGGCCCGGAGTAGTCGTCTCGCTGGATGAGAGAGTGAATGGTGTCTCCGTACGTCCCGATGGCGGCGCGGATCACCTTGCCGTGCTCGTCCTCGAACGAGGTGGGTTCCGCGATGGGGATCGCGCCCCGCTCGAGCGCGACGCGGTACGCCTCTTCGGTGTCGGGCACGCGGAGCGCGATGTCGCGCACGCCGTCGCCGTGCCTGCGGACGTGCCCCGCAATGTCGGATTCGGCGCCGAGCGCGCCGGTGATCACGAAGCGAATCTTATGCTGCTCGATGACGTGTGAGACGCGGTCGCGCGTGCCGGTTTCGAGCCCGGCGTACGCAGTCTCGTGGAAGCCGAACGCCGTGCAGAAGTAGTGCGTCGATTGCTTGGCATTCCCCACCCAGAATTCGACATGATCGATGCCTTGGACGGGGAAATCATCGCGTTGTTTCACGAGGGATCACCTCCGCCACCGAGCGTACCACCGCCCCGGCTCCGCCTTCACGCGAGATCTCCGCGCCTGCCTTCACGCGAGATCTCCGCGAAACCGGTTGCCCACGACGGGCTCGATCAAGCCGGCGTCCGGACACATGCGGACGTGAGAGCGCCACGGGATTTTGCACCGCCAGCAGACTCTCCCATCGTGCTTTTCGAAGATCGCGCCGATCGACTTTCCGAGCGAATGCGCGATCTGTGCGAGCTCGTCCATCCGCGCCGGACGGGTCGCGCGCTCTATCCGGGAGATCGTCGCGGACGACAAACCGGTCGCGCGAGCCAGGGATTCGATAGTGAATCCGGCCATGACACGCTCAAAGCGAAGGGCCTGTCCGATCCGCTTCACAACCTCGTCTGCGCTTCGCTCTCGTTCGAGCCCATAGTCGGGATGCACGCCGAGCACTTCGCATGCCGCGCGACGCTCGTCCTCACGCCGCCATTCCTCGTCCGCTTCACGCATCAGCGCCGCGTCCGCCTCGATCTTAGCGAGCGACACACGTCCGATCGCCGATATCCAATCCTCATACTTCCCGTACATGTCTTGGATGTATTTGGGAAGCTGCGCGAAGCGCTCGGGCTCCACGCGTTTGATTTCTTTCTGTTCGGTGTCCATGCCCTGACGCTAACGGCCGGGTACGACAAAAACGGGGTGTCGCCGGCTCCACTTGCGACCGTTGTCGCGATCTTCTCGAAAATATCTTGTGCGTGAGCTGACACCGACCGCGTATGCCTGGTCCCGGCCGCGGGGACAACTACTGCTCCCCACAATCTTTCAATCTGGACGCGTTTTGGATCCAATCAGAGATTTCCTGCGGGCGAAACCATCCCCCTCGCGCGCCATTCTTTCGAAATGAATCTGGCCCGGGGCCGACGGCGCGGGGACAACTACTGCTCCCCACAATCTTTCAATCTGGACGCGTTTTGGATCCAATCTGAGATTTCCTGCGGGCGAAACCATCCCCCGCACGGGATGTCGTGCTCGCGGAAGGGAACACTCGTGCTCCTCGCGCGGAAGTGGACGTCGTGTCGGCGCAACCTGAACCATGGCTCGAGGCCAGTCGACGATGAATGAATCTCAAGGCGAAGTCGAGAGTTATGGCGCCGGTGATTTGCCTCGAAATGGATGGAGGGCGAGACCGAAGTCTCGCCCTCCACACCTACAAGCCAGCCCCTTAAGGACCCGCTCTACCCTCCGGTCCGCGCGACCGGCGGAAGAGCCGCCGCTTCGCGCCTCCGGATCGAATGATCCGGAGAGGCTCAGATCTCGCCGTCGCTTGGTCGATGACCGCGAGACCCGCTGGTGTCGAAGCCGGCGCAGGCATGAGCCTGACACGGCGTCCGAACCGCAGGAGCGATCCGACTGCGAGGAGTGCGAGACCGAACAGAGCCATCCCTCCGACTCCGGCGGATCCGGTGCGAGGCAGAGGACGTCGAACAACCTCAGCCAAGACAACCGTTACCGTCTCGTCGTCGTTGTCCGTGACCGTGCGGCCGAAGATGTCGGTTCCCGTCGCTGTTCCGACGTTCGTCAACAATCCGGCAACCGCAGGCAGCGTCGTGGCCTTCGTCAGGGTGACCGACTCTCCGACGTCGAGCGACGCAATGTCGCCGATGTGTCCGAGCTTGTCGTCGTCAACGCTGATGTCGACCAAACGAACGTCGCCGTCGTTCGTGACCAGGTAGGAGTAGGTGACGGTATCGCCCGGCGCCCCAGAAACTGGGGTTGCCGTCTTGACGATTGCGATCGACGGCGAAAGCGCCGTGTTGGTCGCGTTTACCCGTACCGTCTGCCCGGCCACGATCGTAGCCACGTTGGACGGATCAAAGGTCGGCGTGGCGAACCCTTCGGGGACCTGCTCGGTGATGGTGCACACCGAACCTGCAGGAAGCCCGTTCTGGGTTGCCGTGCCGTTTGCGGGAACCACGAGCTGGAACTCCGCAACACCACCTGTGCAAGCGACGTCGAACGTGAAGCTCGTCGGGCCGAAAGTCGGAGACGATTTACCAATCGTCAGCGATCCGGGCAGAAGAGCGTTGGTCGCCGTCACCGTAGCCGTTGCGCCCGGCAGAACTGTGACCGGGTTCGGCGAGATTAACGGCGTGTCGTATCCGGCCGGTACGTCCTCGGCGATGGTGCACACCGAACCGGCGGGAATCCCCGACTGGGTCGTGCCGTTCGCGTCGTTTGCAGCAACGACCACCGTGTATGGGCTGGCGGCGTCGTTGGTGCAGGTGATGTGGAACGTGAAGTTCCCCGCCTCCGGGCCGATCTTCAGAATCTTGATCGCTCCGGGAAGCAGAGAGTTCGAGGCCGTCACCGTCACCGTTTGCGCCGTGATGATCGTCACGGGATTGGGTGAGATGACGGGAGTTGCGAAGCCGGCCGGGACGACTTCGGTCACGGTACAGACCGAGCCCGCCGGGATCCCGGACTGGGTGGCCCCAGCCGGGTCGTTCGCGGTGACGGTCAACTGATACGGACTGTTGACGTCGCCGGTGCATGCGATGTTGAACGTAAAGGATCCCGCCGTTGGGGAAGTCTTCAGAATCTTCAGACTGCCGGGTGCCGGCGGATCCAGGAACGAGATCACCGTGGGGGTGGTCGCGCTCGCGATTGTGATTGTCTGAGTGAGCACCGTCGGCAGGCTGTAGCCGGGCGGCGGTGTCACTTCCGTAACGTCACAGTGCGAACCGACGGCTCCGCTGAACGAGATTGTTCCCGTCGTTGCCGTGACCAGGCCGACTACCGGGTGAAGAACCGGGTAGGCGATGCCGTTGATGATCATCGGTTGCGTTGCCGGATCGAGTGCGACGTTGGTGCAGTTGGTGATGTTGAAAACAGCGCCGGCAATCGGCGTTCCGGTCGGGTCCGTGGTCGAGTGCTTCTCCACGCGCGCGTCGCCGCCGATGATGAAACAGGCGGGACCCGCTTTGCGGTTGGAAGCCTGCGGTGCCGTCGGACCTTGCGTTGTCTTGGCGACGTTGCAAATCTCGTCGCCGATGAGCGCACTCGCCGGAATGTTGAACGTGAAGTCCAACACGAACGCGGTGGAGTTGACGACGCCACTAAACGTGGCTTCATCAAGAACGTCGTAATCCTTGAGGTCCGTGCCGCTTCCGATGAGGACGCAGTCAACGATCTCCCAAGCGTCGCCGACGTCGGCTGCGTTAACCGGATATGCAATCCGGTAAATCGCCGTCCCGCCGGGGACCAACGTTCCACCAATCAGTGTCTTCACCGTGTTCTCACTGCCCGGTGTCGGAACGATGCCGTTGCAGTTTTCTCCACCCGGCGTAACCGTCACGCCCGGCGGTGGAGCGCCGAAATCGGCAAAGGCGATCCCACCCATCGCTAGAAGGAACGCGAGGGTCGCTGCCATGACGACAACGACTCTTCGATTCCTCGATGTGGACGGGCGGGAATAGAACAAGCGTCCTCGCAAACCACGAGAACGCCTCGTTTCCCGCATAAGAACTCCCCCTCTCCCCAGGCGGCCCCCACGGCCGTCCTGTCTTTCGATTTGATGCAAACGCATCACCGGAAGTTCACGCTATGTGTCCACCGGTGACGCTGTGTGACAAAGAATAACGTTTCGGCAGGTTTCCCGTCAATAGGATTCTCCTCCCTATTGCCTGCTTCGGCCGAACCTAAACAATCCGCACTGGTGCGAGGAGAAGATGCTGGTAGCGGGGACGGAAACTCTGAACTCTCAACCTTCGAGTGAGGATGCGCTCGAAGTATTTTCCTGGGAGTGGTTAGGTCATTCGACCCGTCCGAAATGAGCCAAGTGGGCCGGGTTCATGGGTCGCAATAAACGTACTATCGACCACACAGAGAGAGGCCTCTACAATCAGTTTTGCCGTTGCAGTGCTCAACTGCCCACGGGGGGTGCCGAAGATTGGCAAAAGGGCTTGAGCGAATTTGGGGCTGTTCTCGGGAGGAGTGAGGGACCATCGCGTTCGGACGACGGGGGCAAGACGCCGACGTGGCGCAAGACGACGTTGCGCAATCTGACGTAGCGCAACACGTTGCACCGGCGGAAAGCGTGAACGGAAACGCGCCTGCGGATGTAGTCGCGCAACCGGTCACGCATGCGCCGGCGCGTCCCGGCGTACGCCTCCTCGGCGAGCTGCTCGTCGATCACTCGCTGATCACTCCCGCGCAACTTGCAGAAGCGCTGCTGCAACAGTCCGCGTCCGGGAAACGTCTCGGCGCGTTGCTCGTGGAGCTGGGCGCGCTCGACGAGCGAAAGCTCGCGGAGACGCTCGCGGAACAGCTCGGTTTGCGCGTCGTGGACTTGCGTCAAGAGGTGCCGCAGCCCGAAGCGATCGCGCTCGTTCCTGAATCGCTCGCGCGGTCGCTGAACGCAGTGCCGATCCGTGCCACGGAAGCGGGCCTCGAGATTGCGATGGCCGACCCTTCGGATCAAAAGGCGCTCGATCAATTGAAGGCCGCCGCCGGACGCCCACTTATCTTGATGGTCGCGTCTCTATCGGACGTGAAGCGAGCGGTGGACAACTCGTACCGCGCGCTCGCCGGCATCGAGACGCACGTGCAAGCGTTTCAGGCGACGGAAACGTCGCGCAGGCTCGAGCAGCCGCTGCAACAAGCCGTGTCCGAAGATGCGCCGGTCGTCAAGGTCGTGAACCTCGTCATCACGCAAGGATTGCGCGACCGCGCGTCGGACATTCACATCGAGCCGCAGGACGACCGGCTGCGCGTGCGATATCGCATCGACGGCGCGCTGCACGACGTGCTGGCGTTACCGGCTCAGATGGGCGCGGCTTTCATCAGCCGCATCAAGATCATGGCGGCGATGAACATCGTGGAGCGGCAGCGGCCCCAAGACGGCCAGATCGCCATGGAGATCGACGGCCGGGCGCTGGACATCCGCGTCGCGACCACGCCGACCATTTGGGGCGAGAAGGCCGTGCTCCGGCTCCTGGACAAGAGCCGGTCGTTGTACAAGCTCAACGACCTCGGGATGTCTTTTGACGTACACACGGCGTTTTCGAAGCTGGTCCGCTCCCCCTTCGGGATGGTCATCTGCGCCGGGCCGACCGGGTCGGGCAAGACGACGACCCTGTACGCGACCCTGTCCGAGGTCAACGACAGCGAGCGCAACATCATGACGATCGAAGACCCCGTCGAGTACATCTTCCCTTCGATCAACCAGATCCAGATCAAGGAGCAGGCCGGCATGACGTTCGCCGGCGGGCTGAAGTCGATCCTCCGCCAGGACCCCGACGTGATCCTGGTCGGCGAGTGCCGGGACGTGGAGACGACGCGCATCGCCGTGCAGTCTGCGTTGACGGGGCACTTCGTCATGACGTCGATCCACGCGACGGACAGCGCCTCGGCGCTGCACCGGTTTCTGGACATGGGCATCGAGTCGTTCCTGATTGCCTCGTCGGTGATTGGGGTGGTCGGACAGCGGCTCGTGCGACGGATCTGCAGCGAGTGCCGCGTCCAATACTGGCCGTCGGCCGAAGAGCTTGCGTTCTACGAGGAGGCCGGCGGCGAGTTCAAGGTCGACTGGTACCAGGGTGAAGGCTGCAACTTCTGCGCCCACACCGGATTCCAGGACCGCATCGGCGTCTACGAGCTGCTTCGGATAACCGAAGAGATGAAGAACTTGATCGTGAAGGACGCGACGCACGACGAGATCCGGCGGCTGGCGGTGGCGCAAGGAATGAAGCCACTGCGCGACGAAGCTATCCGCTTGGTGCACGACGACGTAACCACGATCAACGAAGTGTTGCGCTCTATTTACATTCTGTAGGAGTTCCGAAAATGCCGCAGTTCAAATACGTTGCAGTGACGGCTGAGGGCGCCAAGGTTACGGGGCTCTTGGAAGCACCAACCGCCGTGGGCGCGGAAAGCGCGCTGGGGAGCCAATTCCACAAGGTCGTCAAGGTCAAGGAGAAGAAAGCGCTTCTCCAGATCGAGCTGACGACGAAGAAGGTGCCGCGCGAAGAAGTGATGAACTTCTCGCGCCAGCTGGCAGCGTTCGTGCGCGCGGGCATCCCGATCCTGGATGCGATCGAAACGATAGGGTCCGAAGTCGCGAATGACACCCTGAAGAAAACGCTGGATGAGATTGTGGACGCGTTGCGGCGTGGAGACACCTTCTCCGGAGCGGTCGGTCTCCAAAGCAAGGTTTTTCCGCGGTTCTATGTGGACATGCTGCGGGCGGCTGAGCTAACGGGTCGCCTCGATACAGTGCTGGATCAACTTTCCAAATACATCGAGCGGGATTTGGAAGCGCGACGGAAGATCAAGTCCGCATTGTCCTATCCGATCATAATCTCAATCATGTCAGTAATTACTGTGATTATTCTGACTACGTTCGTACTCCCTCGCTTCAAAAAGTTCTTTGCTTCATTGAACGCGAAACTCCCCCTTGCAACTCGCATCCTGCTTGGTGGAGCCAACTTTCTCGGTCAATGGTGGTGGGCGATATTGGCACTCATCATCTCGGCCAGTGTCTTTTTGGTGTGGTTCACTAAGCAGCCACGCGGCAAGCTGTGGAAGGACTCATTCAAGCTGAAAATCCCTGTCGTTGGGGACGTCGTAAAGTTCGCAATCGTTGAACGTTTCTGTCGAATCCTTTCTTCAATGGTGTCGGCCGGCGTTCCTTTGCCGGAAGCTATGACGGTGGTCAGTGAGGGAACGAAGAACGTGGTTTACGAGACAGCTCTAACCGGTGTCCGAGAAGAAATGCTGCAAGGCGAAGGAATTGCGTCACCGATGACCCGTACCGCTCTATTCCCAGCAGCAGTAACCCAGATGGTAAAGGTGGGTGAAAGCACAGGGACGCTTGACCAACAGCTTGAGACCGCAGCGTCGTTTTACGCACAAGAGCTGGACTACAAACTAAAGAAGCTGACGAGCATGTTCGAACCTGCGGTTATCGTATTGATGGGCCTAGTTGTTGGCTTCGTAGCGGTGGCCCTTATCTCGGCAATGTACGGTATCTTCAGTCAGGTGGGCGGCGTCAAGTGAGGCGCTATCAGCGCGACGACGGACTCACCCTGGTCGAATTAATCGTGACCGTCTCGATTCTGGGGATTGCCTTCCTCGCCGTGGTCGGCGGGATGACCACGTCCATTCTTGCTTCCGACATCCACCGGAAAGAATCCACCGCAGGCGCGGCGTTGCGAAGCTACGCCGAGGTGGTCAAAACAACAGCGTACTCAAACTGCTCCACGAACTACTCCCCCGCATACACACCTCCGGCCAACTTCACCCCGACTATTACCGGAATCAAATACTGGAACGACGCAACAGGCACTTGGCTCGCTCTGTGCGCGGCCGATTCCGGAATTCAGTTGGTATCCCTTCAAGTTACGTCGAGCGATTCCCGCGCAGTGGAGACGCTTGACGTCGTGAAAAGAAGGCCATGAACGGCGAGCGTGGGTTCACACTCATCGAGCTGCTTGTGTCTGTAGTCATCATGGGAGCTATCTCCTCCGCCGTGACCTCGGCGATTATCGTGGGATTGAAGACTACCGACACTACTTCGACACGGCTTGCGGAATCGCACGACGCCCAGATGACAGCCGCTGAGTTCGTGAAGGACGTACAGAGCGCGGATACGGTTTCACTGTCGGATGCAGTGTGTGCGGGCGCGACGCCGGTCGTTAGCTTCGACCGCTCGGATCAGGGAATGATCAAGACAACCGCATACTTTGTCAGCACCGTTTCGGGCGAGCGACGCGTGACGCGCAGAGCCTGCACAACAGACCCGTCTACGGGTGTGACGTCCAATGCCGGTGAAGTGGTCGTGGTGCACAACCTTGGCGCAACCGGCCCAACGGTTACTTGCACGCCCGCATGCCCGGCCGCCGGCGCTTCAACACCGCGAACAGTGGTCGTTTCCGTAACCGACGCCAGCGGCTACAACTACTCATTGACCGGGAACCGGAGACCATCGTGACGCGGGGACGCCGATTCAACGATCAGGGAAGTGCTCTCGTCCTCGCCCTGGTGTTCCTGTCGCTTTTTGGAGTTCTCATCGCAGCGATGTTGGCATTCGCCGAGACGAGTTTCCGCGCCACGTCCGGTGTTCGATCCCAGGCTAGGGCGATCTATGGCGCAGACGGCGCGGTCGAGGGCGCCATCCAACACATGCGGTACTCAACGAACGGCCGGGCATCTGACGGTTCAAACTGTGCTGGTTTTCCCTTCACGATGCCGGTGAATGGCAACAGTGTAAGCGTCGCTTGCACACCTCAGTCTGACAGTGGACTCCCGGCCGGAAGCAATATCACGAACGTTAACAAACCGAAACCAGCCATCCTCACGTTAGCCACATCAGGTTCCGGAGAGGACGGCATCTACCAGAGCTCCAATGCCCTGCTGAAGATCAAGGGCGACATTTACTCGCATTCAACCGTCGTGAATCAAGCTTCGAAGGCAATCTTTAGCGTTGAGGGAAACGTCTCCGCCGATGGAAACTGCAATGGAACGATCGTGAGTAGCACGCCGCCACTTCATTGCGCGAACACAGGCAACGGACAAGATTCCACTGAAGCAGCAGATCCAAACTACATTCACGGAGTGTCCAGTCTTAGCTACCAGGCCGTTCCGTCGTGCGGCTCCTCGTGGCTCGTGAATTTCTATCCGGGCTGGTACGACAACGGCACCGCAATGCGCGCTCTGATGGGCGGAGGCTGCAACAAGGTTTTTTGGTTCCACCCGGGCGACTATTTGTTCGATTTCACCGATGCCGACGCAGCAACCCACGAGTGGCTCGTCGGAAACAAAGATGTTTTCGTCACTGGAGGTACGCCAAAGGGGTGGGACCCCGCGGCCGTGACCCAGCCGACCATGCCGTTCCCCGGATCCTGCAAGACGAGTGCCGACGCCGCACCCAACGACGGGGTCCAGTTCGTTTTCGCGAACGACAGCAGATTGCATATCTCGGGCGGAACCATGGAGCTGTGCGCCAAGCCGTCGACAACGCAACAGCAGATCGCGATTTATGGCGTGAAGACGACGGCAGGCACACCGCCGACGGGGACGCCTTCGCCTGCGCCAACATTCACGCCAACACCCTCGCCTACTCCCTCACCGACGGGAACGCCGTCCCCGACGTGCGCGTCGGTCGGCACTAACTACTACCTTCCCGGAACCGCCGCAGCCGAGTCGGGCAGCAGCACGTGGACGAACTTGAGCGGATCCAAGAATCTCGTGAGCGCCGGTGACTTCAATGAATCACCCGAAGTCGACGCGACAACGACAGTGCCCAAAGCTGGCGCAGGAGGCATTGACTTCGGTTCGTTCGGTACGATTCCTGCGGGTTGTTCGGTGACCTCGGTCACGCTGTTTCTTCGGCACTCCGAATCGCCGAACGCGAACGTTCAAAATGTCAAGTTGAACGTAAAGAATGCGGCCGGACTTAATATCAACAAGACGGCCTCAAAGAGCAGCTGTGCATCGGGCGATTTCTGCTCTGACACCAGCTTGGATCCCGTCGACAAGATTGACTTGACGCTCTCAGGAATCAACTCAGCGGCAAGCTTCGCGGGCCTCACCGTGAACTATGATGTCGGCGCCCAAGGCGGGACGAATGGCGGACCAGTCACGGAAACTCTCGACGGGCTTGGCCTAAAGATTGTTCTGGCTTCTTCGGGTACACCGTCCCCGAGCCCCTCCCCCACGGCGTCCCCACCACCCGGGGGGAGCAGCACGAATTATTTCAGGGCTGAGTCCGGCTGCATCACTCAGGCTCCGTACCCCACGAGTGGTTGCGCTCTGGTGAAGACAGACGGAGCGCAAACGAAGCTCTCAATTCAAGGGACCGTTTACGCACCCCTCGCGGCGCTGGACATCGCCATGACAAACGTCTCCACCCAGATCCTCGGACGTGGCGCTGTGATACGTCTCGTACGGCTCAGCGTGACACCCTCGACAACCTACTCGGGTCCAATGATCGAGGTGCCTGCGGACAGCCCATCAACTGCTTACACCAACCGGCACGTTACTCTCACGGCAACGGTAGCGGGCGACGTCCGGCTCAGGGCGCTCGTGCGGTTTGTAGATCAGGACCCCACGGGAGCCATGAGCCCAGGCTACGGGGTCGTTGTTGAGGCCTGGAGCGTTTTGCCATGACCGTTTGTTTTGCTTTGTGTCTAAAGTCGGGACCTCGGTCCTCCGAGACTTGGTGCAGGGTGCTCAGTACGCAGAAATAAGCGTTTGCTTCAATAGGACGGGGCTCATAGGGGGCCGCGCAATAGAGAAGGAGAACAGCATGACACAACGCCTTCGGGGGATGAGGGGCCAGGATGGCTTCACCCTCATCGAACTCCTCATCGTCATCGTGATTCTGGGGATCCTAGCGGCGATCGTTGTTTTCGCAGTAGGCGGAATCACCAACCGCGGTCAGACCGACGCTTGCAAGACTGACACGCGCACTCTTCGAACAGCTGAAGAAGCGAACTTCGCGAAGAATAGCACCTACGCAGATATGGCAACTTTGGTATCGAACGGTTTTCTCGCTAGTGCGTCCACGTACCACACCATCGCCTTGACTGGTGGTGGCACAGGGTACACTCTCGCGAACGTCGCGCCGTGTACAGACGTGGTGTAGCGCATCGTTGAGAAGAGGCCCGGCTTGCCGGGCCTCTTCTGCATTGGACATTCTTGACGGCTCGGTTCGAACTGTTCGTTGTGCCGTCGATGATCAAGGGCATCGACAGTCCAACAGCGCTCAGTCCGACGACGGTTTGAGTGGCGTCGTCATCACCTTCTAGCCACTTTTCAGTCGGGCATGCAGAGAGAGGGATGGGACAGTGCCCATCCCTCTCTTGCAGTGATCAAGTCACCTGGCAGGTGCTTTTCGCATTGCACTTATGTCATCTGAGCACGCACGGAGATGCGAGCCGGCGACGGCGTCGTCCCCACCCTCGCGGAGTCGAGTGAAAGCCTGGTGCCCGAACCAACCCCGAGTGCGATCGATGTCCCGTAAGCTTGAACGTGAACGCGAGCGTGCTCGTCGCCGAGCCGCCGGGCTCCCCGATCGGCTGTGACAGCGAGACGCGATACACCTCGCTGCGCACGTCGAAATACGAGCTGCGCTTGTTCCAGTTCGAGCAGTACATCGTCACCTGCGTCGCGAACTTGCAGCCTTGGTAGTTCGCAAACGCAGCCCGTTGCCCGCACGTCCAACTCGGCTCGACGCGTAGGCTTGACCGCCGCAGGTGACTAAGCAACGCACTCTCTCCCACAGAAGCTATTTCGAGAATCTCTCCGCGATCCCGCCAAAGCTGTCGTAAAAAGGTCGTGTATGTCACAGCGTCGTAATAGTCTCCGATTCATGCCCGGCAACCAGCGAACGGTCCGTGATCGTGCCGACTGGGCGTCGCGAATCATCGGCGCCGTCGTTTTCGGTCTGGGCGCCGCTTGGTTGATCGCAACACCCGTTCGGCCGTTCGCGACAGAGCCGGCACGGACGACGATGCGCACAAGCGCGCACGAAACCATGCGGCAATCCCAATCGCCGTCCGCACCCGTAACATTCTCGAAGTCATCCGACGTGACCGTCGCGAAAGAAACTCCTCGTGCAACGACGTTCGTAGACGAGATCTTCACCAACCGAGCATCCGTCATTCTGATGCGACTCGCGCTCGCAGCACTTGCCGCCTTCGTCTCATCCGCCTTTGCCCAGCGGCTGATCCTTTCTCAATTCGCACTCAAGATCGGCCCCTCAGGCTTGGAGCTGGGGCCGCTCGAAGACATCAGCGACACGCTCCAAACCCGACTCGTTGATCTCGAAGAGAGCACGAAAGAGTTCGAGAAGACACTCCAGCGGATCTATCGTCGACTCGGAACGGATCGATGAGTAAACTCTTGAGAGGTCCGGGAGGTTCGGAAATGACTGCAAGCACGGGCAAAGCCGCCCCGCGAAAAACAACCCGCAAGGCGGCGAAGAAGGCGCAAGATGACGCCTGGATGAAGGAAATCGAGGAGTCGCTCGCGCGCGCCCGGGCGCACATTGAGCATTCCATCTCCCTCCGGGAAGCCACCCGCGACGCCATCGATCGAGCCTTCGGTCGTTCCTAGCGCATTCGTCCAGCGACTCGTCCTGACGCATTTCCTGTTGAAGTTCGGCCCTGCAGGCGTTGAGCTGGTACCGCTCGGAGAGATGACCGAGGCTGTCGAAACCCGCCTTGGGGAGCTAGAGGAAAGTGTTCAGGGCATCGAGCGGACCCTCTACCATGTCGATCGTCGGCGGAGTAGCGATTGATGGGTGCACTCGAATCGGAAGGAGGGCTTAGCCGCATAGCCGCAAACAACGCCAGGTCAAAACAGCGCAAACTTCGCGCAAAGAAGAAGCCCTCGCCGAAGAGGAATGGAGAAGAGAATTCGAGCGCCTCATGGCGCAAGTTCAATTCCATTTGGATCGTTCGATCGCACTGCGCGGTAAGACTCGTGAAATCCTCAAGAAATACGCGGGGCGCTACTAACCGGAAGGATCGCGTTTTCCGCGGAAGCGCTTCCGCGGAAGCGTCCTAGTCAGTGCCGCGCCGAGTACCCGGGCGCACATCCCACTCCCCTCCCAATGCGACGCACCCGAGAACTCTTTCGAGAATCTCTCCGCGACCCGGCCGACTCGGTCTAAACGCCACTGAAAATGTCGTACCCAGCCTTTAGTGTCGCATCTATGCCTGAACAGATCCCACCTCTCGACACCAGGCGTCGTGCGGAACGCGGACGCGACCCGCGCACTCACGACTTCGAACCAAAGTAACCCTCGTCGGGGACAACAGCAGTCTGAGGCCACGGCGTTGACTATTCGTATTACACGTATTACGTTTAGTCGATGAAGGGAGGTTCCTTTTGGGGCATCCCAAGCGGTACTCGAGCCCAACGCCATTGCCGATGAAGTTGAAAGCGGGTCTTGGAAATAATCGGATTCTCCGCTTCGGCGGGCAGGCTGCTGAAGGTTTGGCTCTATCCGAAGGACGTGAGCTCTGGAGAATGGTGGGGCGCCTCGGCTTGTGCAGCAAACGAGCAAGATGAAAGAAGCTACAAGGAGGTCAACAAGGCGTGAAGGCCCAGAAAAACATTGTGAAGATCCTCGATGAGCAGGCGAAGTCTTTCGAGCGCGAAAAAGACAAGCCCCACAAGGGCCGCTATGGCCGGCCCCGCATTCCCGAGCGAGAGCGCGGCCAGGTGTACTCCGTGCGTATTCCCGTCGAACGTCTGGAACAACTGCGCGTTCTCGCGGGTGGCCGGCATGAGCCGCCAACTGCGATGATGAGACGCTGGGTGCTCGAAAGAATCGATAAGGAACTGCGTGCCGTGACCGCCGGCGTCGCGAAAGAATCCCCAGTTCCGTATAGGAGTCGCGCTCGCTCGAGGACAAAGGCTGCGAAACGCCCGAGCGGCAAACGCTCAACGTCCTGAGGATCCACACCGCGTCGATATCGGCATGCTCCAAAACGTTTCGTTCGACGACATGCGAAGGCGAAGCCATACCAGATCCGTCAGTTCTTGCGGCTGATAGAGCGTCACAATGTGGACCCAGGAGCGAAACGATGAGTGATTACCACATCAACATCTTTTACAGCGACCAGGACGGCGGCTACATCGCCGACATCCCTGATCTGGATTCGTGCTCGTGATTCGGCGTCACGCCGGAAGAAGCACTCGCAGAGCTTCAACACGCGAAGAACGCATGGCTGGAAGCCGCACGGGCGAACGGAAAGCCCATTCCCGAACCGCACTACAAGCCGCCGATCTACGAGCACCGCTAGATCACCGGCGTTCCCCTCGTGTTGCTACAGCGGCGGGTCGAAGTGCACGATCCGCACCCAGCCGATCCCTTCACCGCGCACCTGCACGTGCAACTGTCCGCCCCAGAACGCGAGATCTTCCGTCTCGAGCCCGTAGGGCGCGTTCGACGTCACCGGAGCCGCGAGACCGGTGAGCTTGAACGTGAACGCGAGCGTGCTCGTCGCAGATCCGCCTGCCCATCGGCATGTCTCCGACGAGGAACGCTCCCGCGAACGCTGCCAGGCCGAAATACAGCAGCTTCGAGCTGCCGTCGAACGCGGCGATGACGAAGAGAACGATCGCCACCATTAGAAGAATGTTGCGCAGCCCCAATGTCATGAAGTCCTCCTCGATCGCGACGGGAACTTGTCATCGATATGCACCCTTTGGTGATAGATCACTGGGACCTCAAAGCCGCAGCAACCCAAACGGCGCTCCGCTCGTTACTTAAGCAGAGCCATCATGACCGACAACCCGTACGCGATCCTGGGCATCGCGCCCACATCGGACGAGCGCGTCATTCGCGCCGCGTTTCTTCGCCTCGCGCAGATCTATCACCCCGACCGCTTCGCCGGCCTCGCCGACGACATCCGCATCGAAGCCGAGCGGCGTATGAAAGAGATCACGGCCGCCTACCACGCGCTGCGCGTCATCATGCATCTGCCCGCTCCGCGGCCGACGATGTCCGAGGAGGAGCTGGAAAAGCTTCTTGCGGAGCGCCGGAAGGAGATCGCCGTCCGGCGCGCCGAGCAGGACGCCGACCGCGTCCGCTGGCACCGGTGGGAGGACCTCGAGCGCCGAGCGCGGGAACGCGCGCAGATGGAAGACGAGCTTTTCGGCGCAGTCACGCGACCGCACTACGCGCAGCAACCGGCGAGGCCCGAGGCTGTTCCCCAAATTCCGATGACGCGTCAATCCCTCCTCGCCCGCCGGCTCGAAGAAGCGCGCAAGCCCCGCGGCAGCATCCCCGCTTAGATACGGCGCCGCTTCAGCACCGCCGCGGGCACCGATCCCTCAGGAACATGTGCATTGGGGTGCGAGGTGGACCTCGAAATGTCGGCGATGCCGTGACGCGCGAGGTCCCCTATCGCCCCGCGAAACCTTTCATTCCAGACATAGTCTGTGTCCAGAATGAAATATCGCACGGGAGAGATACAGGCGCCCGGCAGGAACGAAGCGCTTCCGCGGAAGCGCTGAAGGGGCCGCGCTGAAGGGGCCGCGGCCTACGGGCACCCGGCCGGGCGCGCGACCGGGGTCGAGTAGTTCCCCGTGTTCGCCAAGTCGTGCTGGTACTTCATCCACGCTTCAATCCGGTCGTGCCCATTGCCACCGACAGCGGCGACAACGGTCCGCCGAGGCGGCCGAACACGGCGCCGCCGAGCGACGGAATCGACGGCCCGTCGGTCGCCGAAGACTTGAACTCCGCTTGCGACGAGCCCATTGTGATGTAGCCGCCGCCCGGTTGCGTGCCGTAATACGACGAGCCGTCGGCGTTCAGCAGATACAACGGTCCCGCCGCGGACGCAGTCGCGATGACGGTCTTGCCGTCGATCGAGCCGATCACCGGCGCGCCGTTCGATCCGGAGCCGACGTCGGGAAGCAGCTGCGGCGTGATGTAGCCGATTTTCACCGGCCAGCCCGGCACGTACGCATTGTCGCCGAGCCCGGGGACCGCACCGGTGCCGGACCCATGCAACGTCCCGTCGTGATACAGCGCGTACGTGCGCGTGTTCGCCGGTTTCTCCAATGAGTCCACCGCCGTCACCGCCGGGTCGCGCAGCGACCAGTTCGGAGTCTCGTTGTATTCCTCGTCCACGTTCGCGAGCACTTCCAAGTAACCGTCGTTGTTGATGTCGCCGACCGACACGCCGGCGAGGATCTGCTTTCCGTAGAACGTCTTGCCGGGATCCTTGAACCTGATGCGGTGCGAGACGGGGTCCACCGACGCGACTTTCGAGGGATCGCGCAACATGACCGGCCAGCCCGCCACCGGCGTTCCGTCCGCATGCCACGCGTACACGTGGTCGTCCCATGCGCCGGCGATCAGCTCGAGCCCGGGCGTCGACGGATCGAGGTCGGCCGCGGCCGGCTCCGCCGTGAACGCGCGGTCCACGGTGTTGATGCGGTCGCGCACGGGGTGCGCGGATGACTCGTCGCAACTCGGTGCCTGCCCGGGCTCCTGACAGCCGGGGTTGTGCGAGTACGCGTAATTCACGTGCGCTGTCCATGCGAGCGAGCCGTCGCCGTGCCACACGTGGATCGCTCCGGAATGATCGGTGACGGCGATCTCCGGCAGCCCGGCTCCGTCCAGATTCGCGATAGTCGGCGAGCCGAGCAGCGCCGGCTCGTAAACGTTGCGCGATACGTCGCCGCGCGTGAAAGCGTTGTTCCCGCTAATGGGAAACGGGACGGCATCCGTGTGAACGGGGAAGCCGTTCGCTTCGCCGCCTCCAGGCTCGTACGCGTGGAGGAAACCGTTGCCGTCGGCGATGACCAAATCGGTATTGCCGTTGTCGTTGATGTCGGCGAACGCAATGGAGCCGCCGCCGTCGGCGTCGAGATACTTCGGAAAGCCGCCCATGATCGAGGAGTCTTCGTACGAAAAGGCCTGACGCTGCTCGATCGCATCGGGAATGCCGCCGCGTGAGTCGTGCACGATGACGCGCACGCGAAACGCGTCCTTTTCCGGGAGGTCGCGGCTCGTCGGATCGTTTGCCGGCGTGTACGGCGGGACCGACGTCAGGATTGCGTTGTGTACCGCGCTCATGTCGAGCGTCGCGAGGACGCCGGTCTTCGGCGCCGTACCGCTTCCGGTAGCGATCGTCGTCCACGTTTCGCCGGCCGGGAACGGCGGCGGCTGCACGCCGGGCGCGAACTGCACTTGATAGCTGTATCCGGTCCCACCGGCACGCGGTGCCGACACGCTCCCGATGACCGGCACCGAACCACTCGTCGCGAGCGGCTGCCACCAACGCGGCGACGTGATGTCGGCTTGCGGCGGGATCTTGCCGTCGGAAACCAAACGAACGAGCGCGTTCGCGTTGATCCGTCCCCAGCCGCTGATCTGGTCCCAGCCGGCGGTCGTCACGTACCGCACCGTGTCGGGTAGCGTCGTCACGAAATTGTTCGCCGGAAACGGCGGCTTCGGCGACGAGAAGTCGATGTCTTGCGCCGCGACGCGGAACAGCTGCTTCGCCTCTTCGGCGCTGAGAGGACGGCCACTCGCGTCGGGCTGCAACTGTCCGTGCTGAATCGCGTTGCGCGCAGCCGAGTACAGCAGCCCTGCCATGCCGGCGGAGTTGCCGGTCGCACCGCTCGAGCACGAGTCCGCCTCGACCATCACCCACGTGTACCCGCCGAAGTTCGTGCAGCCGTTGAACGCGAGATAGCTCTTCGGATACTGGAGCGCGACGTCGGATTGCTCCGCATAGTGCGTCGCGGCGTTGACCACCATCGTGTGGTTGAGCGCGGCGGGATAGTTGTGGTGGCCGGCTTCCTCGTCCGCCTCCGAGGCGACGATCAGCACGCCGTGCGCGTACGCGTAGTCGGCGGCGACTTGCGAGAAGCCGGTGTGGTTCAGCGTGCCGAGCGCTTCTTGCACGATCGAGAACCCGTTGTCGACGGCGTACACGACGCCTTCGGCCCAGTTGTTGATCTGCGCGATGAAGCTGTCGCCGACGCGCAGCGGATCGAACATGCAGTTCGGGCACTGCGTCACACTTACTTCGATCTCGGCGCTCGAATCGCCCGCTTCACCGGTGCCGTGGCCGTAGTCGGTGTCGTCGAACGCGTCGTTGTCGTGCTGGAAGAAGTCCCAGCCGGCGATGTCGTCGGGATAGCCGTTCAGGTCGTCGTCACCGGCGTCGGAGAACGAGTGAATGAGATCGTCTGCGGTCTTGTACGACCCATTGCGCTTGCTCACGCGCGCGTCGTTCGCATAGTCGGCGATGTTGAACACGCCGTCGCCATTGATGTCGTAGTCCTGCAGCGTGCCGTTGTTGCGTGCGTTGTCACACGTGGTGGAGGGCGTGCACGGCCGCGGCAGCTCGCCGATGTTGAGGTGCACCTTGTTCGCCAGCTTCGGCGTGTCCCACAGGATGCCCGAATCCATCACCGCAATGACGGTGTCCGGCCGACCCGTGGTGACCTCCCACGCCTCGTTCGTGTCGGAGCCCGTGACGCCGTAGAGCTCCTGCGGGTTGCTCGTGACGAGCGGGTCGTAGTTCGCGTCCCCTTGCTGCGGCGCGTACCCGGTCAGCTCCCAGTCGCCCCGACAGTCGAACCCCGCCGGCAGATCCGAGCCTGACGGCTTTTGCTGCCCGGCCGGCACGCCGGCGCACGAGCCGTTGCTGATGTGCAGTCGCGAATAGTCGTAGGGATCGCCGCCGCCCGGGAACGGAAAGGTCGCTCCGGCGGGCAAAGAGGCCAGCAGCATGACGAACGCGGCGGCTACCGCGGCAAGAAATCGAGGACGCATGGGGCTCCCTGGGTTGATCGGTCGCCCCAAAGGTTCGCCGCGTTTGCACCGATTTCCTGCGGGAGGAGCCGCGCGGCTACGAGGTCAATCTGGAAATTTCGGCGATGCGGTGACGCCGGAGGTCCACTATCGCCCCGCGAGATCTTTCATTCCAGACATCGTCTGTGTCCAGGGTGAAATATCGCACGGCAGAGATACAGGCGCCGGGCAAGTCGCTTTCGGCGGCGACCCGGTGTCTCGTAGTCGGCGAGCTACCTGATGTGCAGCCGCGAGCCGTTGTACGCATCGCCGCCGAAATGCGCGGGCCCGGCCGCACCAGCGACCGGGCCCGAAGAAACGAAGCGGTCAGTTCGCGACCGCGTTTGCCTCGTTCGATTGCGGGCTTTCGCCGGCGGAGTTCACCGCGCTGACGCGGTAGTAGTACCGCGTTCCGCCGGAGGCACTCGTGTCCGAATAACTCCCCACGACGCCGACCGACTGGTAAAGCACCTCACCGCCGGACGACGTGCCGCGGTAGATACGGTATCCCGTGATCGCCGACGACCCGGAGGACGCCGGCGCGCTCCACGAAAGCTTCACGCCGGTCGCCTTCTTCCCGTGCGGCGTGGACGCCGTCAGGTTCAACGGCGCGGACGGTGCCGAGGGGGCGGAGGGACGCAGGGACACCTCGTTCGACCGGGCGCCCTCCCCGACCGAGTTCACGGCCGAGACTTGGTAGTAGTACGTCGTTCCGTTCGTCACGGCGTTGTCGGTGTACGACGTGACGTTACCGAGGGTCGCGAGCAGAGTCTCGCCGCCGGACGCCGTCCCGCGATACACCTTGTATCCCGTGATCGCCGAGCCGCCATCCGAAGACGGCGCGCTCCACGACAGCGAGGCCGATGCGTTGCCTGCCGTGCCCGACAGCACCGGAGCGCCCGGCACCGACGGACCCGACGGGTCGTACGCGCTGAACAAGCCGAAGCCACCGGACTGCGCGGCAATGGTCGCCTTCGCCGTCCCGCTGTTGCTGTTCGTTCCCAAAGCGGTGGACGTGATGCACGTGCTCACGCAACCGTCGGCGTATCCGACGTACACCTTGCCGTCCTTGCCGACGGTGATGTCCATGAAGTCCAGCAGGTTTCGCGTATCGGTGCCGTTCGCGTTCGTCGGGCACCCGAGCGTCCCGGCCATGCAGATCATGCCGCGCTGCACCGGGTCGGAAGGTGTCGCATCGACGAGGTTCCACGTTGCGCCCCGGTCATACGTCGTCGCGACGTACAGGTGCCACACTCCGGGGAACGATGTCGTCTGGTCGTCCCCGTCGGTCGTCGTACCGAGGAATGCGAACGCGGCGCGGTTACCGTCGCCGACGATGACCTCCGGGAACTGAATGTTCTTGATGCCGGCCGCGGCTCCGACGTTGACACCGGCGCTCCACGACGTGCCGTTGTTCGTCGAGACCGAGATGTACGGCAGCGATCCCCGCGTGCCGGTGTGTTGCTGCCAGCCGAAATACAGCGTGCCGTCCGAGCCGGCCGCGACGGACGGATCACTTTCGTCCTCGGTCACGGAGCCGGGAACCTTGCTGATGCTCCAGTTCGTTCCGTTGTTCGTCGAGCGGATGACGGCGTTCTGGCCACCGCAATCGGCATTCGGCACGAACACCGATCCATTCGGCGCCGCGCGAAGGTGCCCGTGCAGGCCGACGCAATCGAGCGCCGTGTAAATCGGTACCGCAGGGTTGAATGAAAGGCCGCCGTTGATCGACAGCGCGCACTCGGCCGACGCGTTGCCCTGCGCGCAGTAGTACACCGAATGCGAATAGCCGACGCCGGACTGCCCCGGGGCAAACGCGCCGCCGCCGACCGTCTGGTGGTCCGGCGTCGCCGCGAGGCCGCAGCCGACCGGGTTGTTCATCCAGTCCGTGACCGAACCGCTCCCGCCGTCATTGTCCGAGAAGTAGATCTGCGAACAGTCCGCGGCGAGCTGGCTCACGAACGTACGACCCGTCGTCGAGTCCGTGAAGAGGATCGGGTCGGCCGACACCGTCTGGAGCGGCGGGCTCACGTCCGTCCATGACGCCGTGCGAGTGGCGGCGTTGAAGCTGTTCACACGGAACGCCTCGAAACCACCTAGATACATGACGTTTCCGGTGTTCCAGTTGACGCCGATGCTGGGCTCTCCTGCATCGTTCCCGCCGCTCGGCGCGGCGAAGTTCGTGAAGGTCGCCGGTGTCGGTGCGGCGGCTCGGGCCAGCGAAGACGCACCGATAACCGAAGCAATCACAGCAACCAAAGCAAACAAAGCAAGGCCCGCGCGGGGGCGACGCAGCGTGGCGGAAGCAGTCATCAATCCCTCCCTGTGAAGACGGCGACGTGAATTTCAACGAGTCACGTTACACGCCGTTTTCGGCCGGCGACAGCAAAGGAGGCACCGCTAGCTCGCGCGCGACTGCCGGATCTCGTTGGGGAAGAGAGAGCGTCCCAGGGCCTGCTCGTAGGAGATGAGGCCCTCTTCGACGAGACGCGAAAGCGACGACTCGATCGTCTGCATGCCTTCCTTGCTGCTCGTCGAGACGACGTTGCGAATCTGGCGGGTCTTGCCTTCCTTGATCAGGTTGCGGACGGGGCTGCTGGCCACGAGAACCTCGAACGCGGCGACCCGGCCCGAATCCACTTTCGGAATCAGCTGCTGGTACATGATTCCCGCGAGCGAGTTGGCGAGCTGCACCCGGATCTGGGGCTGGTGCTCGGCGGAGAAGACGTCGACGATCCGGTCCAGTGCTTGGGACGTGTCGTTGGTGTGCAATGTCCCGAATACGAGGTGTCCCGTTTCGGCGATCGTGAGCGCGATTTGGATCGTCTCGAGGTCGCGCATCTCACCGACCATCAGCACGTCGGGGTCCTCGCGCAGGGCGGAGCGCAGCGCGCGCTGGAACGAGTGCGTGTCCTCCCCCACCTCGCGCTGGTTGACGGCCGAGCGCTTGTGATGGTGGACGTATTCGATCGGGTCTTCGATCGTCAGGATGTGCGCCGCCCGGTGCTCGTTGATGTAGTCGATCATCGCGGCCAGGGTGGTCGACTTTCCGGACCCCGTCGGCCCGGTTACCAGGACGAGCCCTTGGTTGAGCTTCGCGAAACGCTCCGCGGCCGGCGGAAGGCCGAGCGCGGCCATCGTGGGGATCTTCAACGGAATGAGTCGCAAGGCCAGCCCGACGGAGCCCCGCTGCATGAACACGTTCGCCCGGAACCGCGCCGTCGAGTGCCAGTTGAACGAAAAGTCGATCTCGCGCTCGGCCCCGAACTTCCCGCGCAGGTCCTCGGGGAGCATGCCGCCGACGACGAGCGTCTCGATCTCCGACGGCGTCAACGGCTCGTAGCCGTTCAGCGGCCTGATCGCCCCGTCAACGCGGACGAGCGGCGGCGCACCCGCCGTCAGCAACAGGTCGGTGCCGTCCTGCTCCCAGAGCTCCTCGAGGTAGCGGTCGATCGGAGTCGAAATGGCTCGTGTCATGGTCTGTGAATGCTAACGAACCGCACACACAAAGGTCATGGCGGATCGGCGCCGTCGCGATGAGGACCTCGAAGGCGGCCACGCGGCCGCCCTCCACTTTCGGCACGAGCTGCTGATAGATGATCCCCGACAGCGAGTTCGCCAGCTGGACCCGGATCTGCTGCTGATTGGCCGCCGGGAAGACGTCGACGATGCGGTCGAGCGCTTGCGACGTGTCGTTCGTATGCAGCGTGGCAAAGACGAGGTGCCCGGTCTCGGCGATCGTGAGCGCGGTCTGAATCGTCTCGAGGTCCCGCATCTCCCCCACAAGCAACACGTCGGGGTCCTCGCGCAGCGCGGAGCGCAGCGCGCGCTGGAACGACACCGTGTCCTCGCCGATCTCCCGCTGGTTCACGACCGACTGCTTGTGCTTGTGGACGTATTCGATCGGGTCCTCGATCGTGAGGATGTGGCACGCGCGGTTGGTGTTGATGTGGTCGATCATCGTCGCGAGCGTCGTCGACTTTCCCGACCCGGTCGGTCCCGTCACCAGCACGAGGCCTTGGCGCATGCGCAAGAACCGGTGCGCGCCCTGCGGCAGGCCGATGTCATCGGGAGAAGGAATGTCGTACGGGATGAGCCGCAGCGCGATGCCCATCGAACCGCGCTGCATGAACGCGTTCGCGCGAAACCGCGCCGTGCCCTGCCAGTTGAACGAGAAGTCGATTTCCTTCGATCTCTTGAACTCTTCGAGGTGCTCCGGCGTGAAGATGCCGAGGATGAGCTTTTCCGTGTCGGCCGGCGTGAGCGGATCGTGCTCCATGCGCTGCATGAGGCCGTCGATGCGCACGAGCGGCGGCGCACCGGCCGTCAGCATCAAGTCGGTGCCTTTGCGATCCCACAGCTCCTTGAGGTAGCGGTCGATGGGCTCCGCGCTCGCTCTGGTCACGTGTTGATCCTACCGAGCCGCAAAGGGAGTGCGAGCACAGCAGGAAAGAAAGAGCCGGTCCGAGGACCGGCTCTTTCTTTGCGATCGGCTCTAGGTGATCGGGCAGCCCAGCTGGTTCGCCGGGGCCAGCTGGTCGTGAAGGGCTTGCAGCTTCTGCATCTGCTGCGAGCCGGTCACAGCGTTCGTCCATGCCGCCGAGATCTGCGCCGTCGTGTACGGGAATTGCGTGAGCCCGAAGGACGCGTTCAGGTATGCGGCAATCACGTCGCGGGCGACCTTGTTGTACCAGTCGCTGCCGCCGCCGCTCCCCACGATTTGCAGCATCGTCTTGCCGGCCGTCTTCGAGGTCGGCGTGAAGAAGCTGTTGAAGAGCGTCGATGTCGTGAACGGGTTCGTCCCGGCGCCGCCGTGTGACGTCCACTGTGGGTCATTCGCCTGGTTCCACAGCGTCACACCGAGCCCGCCCTGCCAGAAGCCGGGGGTGCAGCCCTGGCCGCTCGGCGGCTGGGTGTTGCCGAAGTTGTTGTCGGCGTCGAGCTGACCCGACGTCAGCGTGATCGCCCAGCCGGCCGCTCCGAGCGTGCTGTTCGAAGCGCAAGCCGTCCCGGAGGGGTAGGTCTGGACCCACGTCGTCTGCATGACTTCGCAGATGATGTACTTGCCGGGTTTGAGCGACAGGCTGTACGTCCCGTCCACGGTGGCGACCGTCGCGGTCGTGTTCGTGGAGTCGAAGGTGTCGCCCGCACTCAGGGTCCCCGACGCGTCGACGTCCTTGTAGGCGTTGATGACCCACCCGTTCAGGCCGGGCTCTCCGGCATCCTTCACGCCGTTGGCGTTGAGGTCGTTGAACTTGACCCCGGTCTTCGTGGCGTTCTGGTAGTTGCCGAAGTCGTTGCCGGCATCCAGCTGATGTGAGGTCAGGGTGATGGCGTAGCCGTTCGCCCCGAGAGCGGCGTCCGACGAGCATTGCCCGCCCGTTGCGGGATATGACTGGATCCAACCGGCCTGCTGGACTTCGCAGACAACGTACTTGCCGGGTGTCAGGGACAGCGTGTACGTCCCGTCGACGCCGAGTAAGGTCGCCGTGGTGCCGGTCTCCGCCAAGGTGTCGCCGGCGCTCAGCGTCCCGCTGGCATCGACGTCGCGGTACGCCTCGATCGACCAGCCATTCAGGCCCGGTTCCCCGGCATCCTTGGTGCCGTCGGCGTCGAGGTCGTTGAACTTGACCCCGGTCTTCGTGGCGTTCTGGTAGTTGCCGAAGTCGTTGCCCGAATCGGTCTGGTTCGACGTCAGCGTGATCGCGTACCCGCTGGCGCCGAGCGCAGCGTTCGACGAGCACTCACCGCCGGAGGCCGGGAACGACTGGATCCAGTCGGTCTGCTGCACCTCGCAGACGATGTACTTGCCCGGTGTCAGCGACAGGCTGTAGGTCCCGTCCACGGCGGCGACCGTTGCGGTCGTACCGGAGGATGCCAGGGTGTCGCCGGCACTGAGCGTTCCGTCGCCG
>JAIVGO010000072.1 GCA_020201525.1 Actinomycetota bacterium
ACCCTCTCGAACGAGATCGCTTGTGTGCGCAATGAGCACCCGCGTCAGAGGCATCTGGGAGTCCTCTCTGTTCTCGAGTAGGCCGCCAGAAACGATATTTCGTGAAGCGATGGCAGGGTCCTCTTTTTCAGGACAACGCAGAGGGACTCGGATGTCCCTCTTTCGAGGGGACATGTCCCTGGGAAGGAGAGACAAGCGCCCGATGTATCCCGTCTCACGTGAATTGAGCATGTCTTCAAGACGCGAGGCCCCATCGAGGGCCAAAGGGAAGGAGGAGTCATATGCACCGGTTCCATCTTCGAAGGGCTGCCCTCAAAAGGATCGGATCAAGGGCGAGCCAAAGCCCAAACGGGAGATGCACCAAGGGCGTGGCGGCCTTGGTGGCGTTGTACTCCGCCTTGTTAGGCCTGCTTCCGACACATGCAAATGCTTCTGTAAGCAGCGGTTGCGCCGTGACCCTATACGAAGACGTCAGCTACGGCGGGGCTAGTCGCATTCTGCTCGGCGATGTAGAGACCCTCGGATCAATCGGTTGGGACGATCGTGCATCCTCTATCAAGTTGTCTCCAGGATGTATCGTCAGGTTGTACGCGGATCCAGCCTACTCGGGTACCGAGTCTATCTTTACTTCTAATCAGCCAGATTTCACCAGCATCGGGTGGAACGACATCGCCTCATCGATCCAGATGGGCGTCGCAGGATCTACCGCGGCTATCTGCGCCCAAGCCGTCTTCCAGCCGCTCTGCCAACGAGTAGTAGCGACGTACGGGTCGATGGGCATTGCCAGCGATGCGATTGCACTCATCGACGATGTAATGGTCTCTGTCCCAGCGGATGCTAAATTTCCATTCGACCCTCTAGACGAGGCTGGAGCAGGGAGTGAGGGAGTGGGTGTGACAGACCAAGGTGGAGGGAGCCACTATCAGAATGCACCTCTCTTGAACAACGGATCAAACATGAGAGGCGGGAACTCGGGATTCTCAGCCGATGCAGGCGCTCGACAGATCGGAGATCCCTGGATCTGCTCGAAGGGAACGACCTCAACGGGCTTCTTTTACGGGTCGAGCACGATGTACCGACCAACGAATCCCCCCAGTGGATCGCTTTGGTATAGAGCCTGGGGGCAACAGATCACTGGGACACCTTCGGGACACGAGATCCATGCCCTCACACAGGGTGTAGCGCTCCCCCACGTGCCCAATACCCTCGTGCAGTGGGATCCTGGATCGTACGAGCAAACGGGGGCGCCACGGACCTATACGATCGGGGTCAATGTTTACGGGCTGGGACTTTCTACGTCGCGGACTGATTATCCAGACTTCGCTGGTGGTAGCCCGACAAACAGCCAGGGCACAAGGTACTCCACGGGCTGGTATTCCTTCGATGGCATAACCCTAAGCCGGGACGGCTTCGGAGCAACAGCTTGGGGGATCCCCAAAACCCTTCCAAGGGTAACGTTCCAGCTAACGTGCGGCATGGTCATCGATGCGTGAACCTTCTCATCTGCGCAGGTTGGGAGGGGCAGTTGCGCTGCCCCTCCTCCTGCTCGTAGCGTGCCAGTCTTCGCACGTCGCCGCTGGCGCTACTCAGGGACCGCGGTCGGACGATCTCAACCCGCGACATTCGTGGGTCGGACTAACATTCGTTGTCCCACAGCGTTCGGGCTTGGCTCACTACCTCGCTCTGGTTGACCCGGCGAACGAATCTGGAAAATCCGCAGTAAAGCTCGTTCCCATCGACGTCAAAGGCCCCGCGGGGCTCGCTGCTGTTAGCGCCGGCCGAATTGCTGTTGCTGGAACCACCGGAAGGATCGCTCTCGTAGACATCCATACCAATCGTATGATCAGGCAACTCGACCTTGTCCCTCAAGGAACGTCAGAATCTGAGCGAACCAACTCCGGCTATACGGAGAGTCCTGCAGCCGCCTGGGAGGTAGTCAGAGCCCCCGACGGATTTCTGTACGCAACCGTGGATTGGATCCCCCGACATTCGGGGTTCGTGTACAGAATCGACCCAGAAACATTTCGCCCATTGGCTAAGGTTCGAGTGGGACCAGGCCAAGGGGGAACGGCCTTCGACCAAGGGAATCGACTGTGGACCATAGGTCAAGAGCTAGGGTCCACCGTTTCCATCGTTGACACTTCGGACATGCAAGTCCAGACCAAGCCACTTCACGGGGGACCTGAAGAGATTGCGCTAGGCCCTTCTGGCAAAATGTACGTTACACTCCTAGGGCAGAACCGCGTCGCCATTCTCAGCGCGACAGGGAAGGTTACGGGTTTCATACCAGACATTGGCCCGGCTCCTTGGGGAATATCCATCAATTCGAAGGGCGAGGGAGTGGTGGCTGTAGCAGGGTCGGCGACGTCGCCTGGAGGTCTGATGGTTATTGACTTCAGGACTCACAGTGTGATCAGAAGAATTTCGGCTGGTAAGGCCTGCCCCCGACCTCGGGAGGTTGTCCTCATAGGCAGGTCGGCCATCGCAACCTGCCTCGGCTTGCCGGGCGTCGCTGTCTTCTCTATTGATTCTGGAACATTGCTCGACTCGGTTCGACTTGCCCCACGTGTCGTTCCCGGATTTGAATCCAATATTGAACCACGGGGCCTCACGGTCATCCCTCCATCGTCCACTTGACCAGCTGAGTCATTCGACCATCTGAACTGGCAGAACAATTCGAAGGGGGGGACGGCCGCACGTTGCACGACTTGTTAGAGGTCACGGAACCAGTGGGAGAAGGAGCCATAAACGGATGTTAGAAGTACTTTCATGTGCTCTGATCTCGGATCTTCCGTCCCCTACGGACGAAAGGTGCGCCAGCCCTCCACGAACCCGCCGGGCAACCCGAAGATGATCCCCCGGCGCCAGTACGTCCACAAGGGTCCGCCTCGGATGGCCCCCGCGACCAGGCCGCCGACGGCGTGCAGCAGGTCGCTCAGGATGAAGCGCAGCATCCGCAGATCGCCGCGTCGGAGATGCTTCGCGTAGAACGCCCCCTGAGCCCGCCCGTACCCCACGTAGATGCGGTTCAGCTCCTCCGAGGAGCGCCACGCGTGGTGCCAGACGAGGAGGTCGGGCTGGTACACGAGGCGGCGGCCCGCACGCAGCCACCGGTACGTGAGGTCGTTGTCCTCCGCCGCGGGCAGTCGCTCGTCGAACCCACCGAGCTCGAGGATCGCCCGGCGGTCGGCGGCCATGTTGGCCGGGTACAGCGCGGCGCAGTTCAGCGTTCCCGTGTAGTCGCGCGGGCTCGGGTCGTCGCGGCTCCAGATCTTCTCGCCCTCCGCTCCCGCCTGCGGCACGCGTCCGGTGAGGATGGCCGTGGGATCACGCTGCAGGTGATCCCAGCACTGCCGGACCCAGTCGGGGGCCACGGTGCAGTCGTCGTCGACACCCAGGATCCAGTCGTTGCCGGCCGCCCGCAGCGAGACGTTCCGGGCGTGGGCAACGCCGCGGCGCTCCGCGTCGACGACCCGCGCGTTCAGGTCGGCGAAGTTTGCGACCACGGCCTTGGTCTCCCCGTCCTCGCTCTGGTCGACGACGACGACCTCGGCGGGCCAGGTGTCGCCGGCCCGGATCGACTCGAGCAGCGCCCGCAACAGCGCCGGGCGCCCGATCGTCGGGATCAACACGCTGGCGGGGATGCGGTCGGTCACGGCGCCGCCACGGAAGGGGTTCGCGCGAGGGATGCCCACGGCGAGTACAGCAGGCGCAGGCCGGCGCCGCGGGCGGCGGCGGAGGGATCGGCCTCGCCGGTCAGGAGCTCGCGGCGAACCGCCACGACGCTGGCCGCGGGGAGCGTGTCGACGTCGCCGTAGTGCATGGGCTCGATCGGGACCGGCCGTCCCCCCCGCGTGACGGTCGGCGCGGCGGAGACTTCGGCGCCCGGCGCGGGACCGCCGAGCACGCCCACCGTGGGGTCGAGGAACGCGCGGTGGATCTCCGCCAGCCATTCCGAGGTCGCCGTCACGGCAGCCGGGAGGTAGGCCACCACATCGGCGGCCGCCTCGCCCTCGAGGACCCGCTGGGCCTCCGTGCCCCGCTCCACGACGGCGACCACGGGATCGGGGGGCGGCGGAACCGCCCGCCGCGGCCTCGGCGGCGCCACGCGGTCGAGCACGGCGTACACGGGGACCGAGGCGAGGTTGCGGGCCAGGATCAACCCGGAGTGCACGCCCACGCCGAGCATCCTCGCGGCCGTCAACCGGGCCCGGAGGTTCGCCCGGCGCCGGGCCAGCCGTCGCGGCGAACGGAACACCGAGTCGGCGCGGTAGCGGATCGACACCAGCACCTCGGGGATGTTGCGGAGGTCGGAGCGCTTCGCCATCCGGATCCAGAGATCCCAGTCCTCCCAGTCCACGCGGCGCAATCCGCCGACCTCGCGGAACACCGACGCGCGCATCATCACGGGCTGCACCAGCGCGCAACCCCGTCGCAGGAACCGGCGGATGCCCTCGGGGTCGGTCGGCGTGCGCCACCACTGCTGCTCGCCGCCGAACTGACGGGCCCACGCCCCGACCGCAGACGTGCGGGGGTTGGCGTCGAGGACCTCGATCTGTCGCTCGAAGAGCCGGGGGTCGTACACGTCGTCCCCGTCGGCGCGCGCGATGAGCTCGCCGGTGGCGAGGGCCATGCCGCGATTCGTCGCGGCCACGTAGCCCTCGTGCTCGGCGCGGACCAGCCGCACGCGAGGGTCGTTCGTCGCCTCGACCGCGTCCGCGGTGCCGTCGTGGGAGCCGTCGTCGACGACGATCAGCTCGATGTCCCGGAAGGTCTGGCCGAGCACGCTGCCCACCGCCTTGCCGACGTAGCGCTCGACGTCGTACACGGGCATGACCACGGACACACGAGGCATCAGCGCGGCCTCCGGGACGGCGACGCATGCACGACCCGGGCGATGGCCGAGCCGGCCACCTCGGCGGCGTTCGACCAGCGAAGGTTCGCGGCGTTCGCCGCGCCGGTCTCACCGAGGCGCCGGCGTTCGCCGGGGTCGTCGAGCAGCCGCCGCATCGCCCCGGCCAGGGCGCGCGGGCTCGGCTCGACCAGGACGCCCCCTTGAAGGGCGTCGTGCTGCTCGCCCACCGCCGGGATGTCGTACGCCACGTACGGGACGCCGCGGGCGGCGGCCTCGGTGATCGCCAGCCCCCAGCCCTCCCGCGTCGACGGGAGCACGAGCACGGCCGCGCCCCGGATGGCCTCGTCCAGCTCGGCGTCGCTCACGCGGCCGGCGAACGTGATCGAAGCGCCCAGGGGTCCCGCCAGCTCGCGGAGCGCCGGTTCCTGCGGCCCGCTCCCGATCACCACGGCCCTGACGGCGACACCCTCGGAGTGCAACATCGCCACGGCGTCGAGGAGGTCCGCCGCGCCCTTCTGCTTCACGAGCCTGCCGACGAACACGACGCGGTCGCTATCCTGTGCGGAAGCGCCGCCGTGACGGGCGGGAAGGTGATCCGCGCCGGCGGGAACCACCGTCACCGGGCGGTCGCCGGCCAGCGGACCGAGCCGCCGAGCGGTCGCCCGGCTGTTGACGAGGAAGGCGTCGGGGCGCAGCCATCGAAGCGAACGTTCCAGCCCGACGTGGCGCGCGGTCCCCGTCAGGGGGCCCTTGATCCGCCAGCTCTCACGCCAGCCGTACACGTCGTGGACGATGCCCACGGTCGGCACGCCCGCTCGGTGCGCCGCCCACGTCGCCGGCGCGAGCGCCGAGTACTGCGCGAGCACGGCGTCCGGGCGGGCCCTTCTGATGCCCGCGCCGATGGCCCGCGCGAACGCGACCCGTCCACCGCGCACGCGATGCACCGGGATCCCTCCGGCGACGTGATCCTCATCGGCCTCGGCCGCCGCGCGAGCGATCACGGAGACGTCGTGGCTCCGAGCGGACATCGCTTCCAGGAGGGCTCGCAGCCAGGTCTCGGCTCCACCGACCTGCGGCGCGTACTTCGGTGTGCACACGAGGAGCCGCAGGTGCAGCTCGGGGTCGGTGGTCGCTCGGTCCCCGCCCGTCTCGGTGGCGGGCGAGCTCACCGGATCGGTTGCGGTTGGCGGTCGTCGGCTTCCCACGGCCGCGTCGTGAACAGCCGGCGCAGCTTCATGACGATGGCGACGGGCCCGAGGACGGCGATGCCAACGACGGGCCACAGGGGCGCGCTCGCCACCGCGCCGACGAACGTCGCCACGGCGAGCGTGTCTCCCGCGCCGAGGCGGATGCGCCCGGTCACCCGGAGCATGTGCTTCTGGTCGATCTCGGCCTCGGAACGGTGCTCGCGCCAGTGCGACGGGAACGCCGCGCTCACGTAGAAGAACCCGAGGTACATGGCGACCGCCACGATCGTCCACCACAGGCCCGTCGGGGCGTCCGTGCGGTAGGCGCCGATCCCCATGCCGATGATCAATCCGGTGTCGCGCAGGCGGTCGCAGAGTCCGTCGGCCACGTAGCCCCCGCTCGTCTCGAGGTGCTTGGCCCGGGCCACCTCGCCGTCCATGGCGTCGAGGAGCTTCGCGATCAGGGCCAGCACGCCCCCCACCACGAGCGCCGGGTAGGTGGCGTAGCCGAGCAGCGCGCCCGCCCCGAGCCCGAGCCCCAGGCCGAGCGCAGTGATCTGCCAGGGGCGCACGGGGGTGCGCGCGACGAGGAGTGAGAGCGGAAGCGAGACGCGTCGGAACAGCAGCCACCCGAAGAGCGTCTTGATCTTCTTCTGGGCGTGCGCGGCGTCGAGCCCGGGAGCCATCATCGTGTCGGCACCGGGCGGGTCTGTCGAGGTGATCTGCCCATGTCCAGGTTCCATGTCGGCCTCCGCCGGCCTCCGCTGTAGGGCACGCGGGACCGAGGCCGGCCGCCCGCCCGGCGGCTCGTCCCCGAAGAGCCAGTATCCCACCAGACCCGGCCCGGAAGGGCCAGTTCCCCGCCCCACCGCCAGGAGCCTAGGCTGGTGCTCCCGTGGCTGCCGGCACCCCGATCGTGGATCCTCGCCCCGTCGACCATGAGGCCGTCCTGCGGGCCGTGTACGGGGCCGATCCCGCCTTCGTGCACCCCGACGTCGGGTTCCTGCGCCGGGTGCTCTCCGGGCGGGCGGCGTATCTGCGGCACGGAACGGCCAGGGCCTTCGCCCTGCGGGGCGACGCGTTCGCCGTGGCCTTCGTCGATCCGCGCCTCCAGCACCGAACCGGGCGGCCCATCGGCTCGATCGGGTTCCTGGAGGCGACGTCCCAAGACGCAGCCGGCGGGGTGCTCGACGCGGCCTGCGACTGGCTGCGATCACACGGGGTGCAGGAGGCGTGGACGCCGTTCAACGGCAACACGTTCTTCGGCGTCGGTCTGCGTGAGGACCGGTTCGGCGAGCCCCCCTTCGTCGGATGCGCACACCAGCCGAGCTCCTTGTGCTCGTGGCTCGAGGTGGCGGGGTTCCGGCGCGTCGCCGGATACCGCAACTACGAGATCGATCTGACCGGCAACGCCTGGCGAGGCCCGTCGTCCCGGCCGCCGGCGGGCGTGAGCTTCCGCACGGCCGTGCGGCGGCGCTTCCGTGAGGAGGTGGCCACGTTCATGGACCTGCACAACGCCGCCTTCCAGGAGGTGTGGGGCGAGTCGGAGTTCTCCCGCGAGGAGGCGCTGGAGCTCATGGGACGGGCGAGGCTCGCGATCCCGCCCTCGCTGTTCCAGTTCGCCGTCGCGGATGGCCGCGAGGTCGGCATGGTCCTGTGCATGCCGGACGTGAACGAGGTCCTGGCTCCCCAGCGGCGGACGCTCACCTCGCCGAGCGGGGTCTGGAAGATGGCCGCGCGGCGGCGGAAGGTGCGCAGCGCCGGCCTGCTCGCCGTGGGGCTCGATCCGGCCTGGCAGGGCCGAGGGATCGGGACCGCACTCGTGGCCCGGGCGTGCGAGGAGGCCGCCCGGCTCGGCTTCGAGCGGGTCGAGTACGCCCTCGTGGCCGAGTCGAACGACGCGTCCAAGTCGACCGTGGCGCGATTCGGCGGCAAGCTGTGCCGGACGTTCGGCGTCTACGCGAAGCAGCTCACAGCTCGGTAGGCCGGGGCTCGTCCCCGGCCGGAGGAGGTCCGATGGACGAGGGCAAGCACCACGGTGGCTGGGCCATGGCCCGCACGCTGAAGGAGATCGGCATCGACCGCGTGTTCGGCCTGGCGGGCGGGCACGTCATGGCCTTCTTCGACGGATGCCTGACCGAGGGCGTCACCGTGGTCGACACCCGGCACGAGCAGGCCGGCGTGCACATGGCGGAAGGATGGGCGCTGTCGACCGGCGAGGTCGGGATCGCCGCCGTGACGGCCGGGCCCGGGCTCACGAACGCCGCGACCGGCATCGTCAACGCGCAGCAGGCCGGATCGCCCGTCGTCGTGATCTGCGGCGCCACCGCCACCGAGCTCGACCATCGAGAGGCCGTGCAGCAGATCGAGATCGA
>JAIVGO010000073.1 GCA_020201525.1 Actinomycetota bacterium
TTGCCGGCGATGCCGCCGGGGCGGGAGGATGTGATTGTTGCGGGTGCCATCATCTTGCAACGCGTCATGGATCGATGTGCGTTCCGATCCGTGCTGGTGAGCGAGGCGGATATCCTCGACGGCCTTATGACGACGATCCTCTAGTGGCTCCGGAGACGGTTTTTCTCGGCCAGTACACGTGGGAACACGCGAACGCGATCGCCGGTCGTCTCGAGCAGGCCGGCATCGGCTGGTGGCACAAGCAGTCCGGCGCATGGGCGCGAGCCCTGTTCGCCGGGGACTGGGGCGTTCGCCTCTTCGTCGACAAAGACCGCCTCGCCGAGGCAGCCGAAATCGCGCGTGATGTCACACGCAACCCGCAATGAGGCACGAATCGGCGTGACGGGGAAATAAAGCGACGCCGACAGACCTTATACTTTGAACATGTTTCCGTCTCACATGGGCCGAGGCCCGTTTGGTTCGCGTCTCGATGTCTCCGGAAAGAAGCTGCAAACCGGGGTGATCAAGCGCGCTCTGAGCTTCGCGAAGCCGTACAAGCGCTTCATTGTCCTGTTTCTCATCGTTACCGTTGCGGGGTCGTTCCTGGGTGTCGTTCCGCCGTTGTTGCTGAAGACGCTTCTCGACCAAATTCTGCGACCGGGCGCGAAGTACTTCCACAGTTTCACGGCTTTGAACTTGCTGGCCCTGGCCGCGATCGGAACGGCGCTCGGATCCGCCGCGCTGTCCCTCGGATCGCGCTGGTTCTCATCGCGGGTCGGCGAGGGCCTCATCTTCGACTTGCGCGTCGCGCTTTTCGATCACGTGCAACGGATGCCGCTGGCGTTCTTCACCCGGACGCACACGGGTGCGCTCCTCAGTCGCTTGAACAACGACGTCGTGGGTGCGCAGCAAGCGGTTACCGGAACGCTCGGAAGCATCGTGTCGAACATCATTTCCGTTGTGTCGGTGCTGATTGCCATGTTCATTCTCGAATGGCGCATCACGCTCTTGTCGCTCGTCCTGCTCCCGCTATTCATCATTCCGTCGCGCCGGCTCGGCGACCGGATACAGCAAGCGACGCGGCAACAGATGAGCCTCAATGCGGCGATGAACACGACGATGACCGAGAAGTTCAACGTCTCCGGCGCCTTGCTCGTGAAGCTTTTCGGGCGCCCGCACGAAGAAAAGGGAGAATTTTCGGGGCGCGCCGGCAAGGTTCGCGACATCGGCATTCGCATCGCGTTGTTCTCGCGCGTGTTCTTCGTAGTGCTCGGTCTCGTGGCCGCGGTCGGTACCGCCGTCGTGTACTGGGTCGGCGGACGGCTCGTTTTTTCGGGAGCTATCACCGCAGGGACAGTCGCCTCGCTGGCCGCGTTTGTGGCCCAGCTGTACAGCCCGCTCACGCAGCTCACCAGCGCGCGGGTCGACCTTCTGACGGCGTTCGTTTCCTTCGAGCGCGTCTTCGAGGTCCTCGATAAGGAGCAGGCGATCGTCGATCGACCGGGCTCGACCGACTTGGTGAGCGCCACCGGCCGGATCGAGTTCGATCACGCGTGGTTCCGCTATCCGCGCGGCAGCGACGTGTCGATTCCGTCGCTCGAAGAAGGCATGCCGAGCGACATGAACGCCACGCAAGACATCGTTCTCAAAGACGTGTCTTTTACGATCGAGCCCGGGCAAACCGTCGCGCTGGTCGGCCCTTCCGGCGCTGGAAAGACGACGATATCGATGCTCGTGCCCCGGATTTACGATGTGATCGACGGGGCCGTTCGCATCGACGGGCGAGACGTCCGCGAATTGACGCAGCAATCGCTGCGGAATGCAGTCGGCTTCGTCACGCAAGACCCCCACATGTTCCACGACACGATCGCAAACAATCTGCGGTACGCGGCGCCGGACGCAAGCGATGATCAGCTCGTCGAAGCATGCAAGGCTGCGTACATCCACGATTTGATCGCGTCTCTCCCGGATCGCTACGACACGGTCGTCGGTGAGCGCGGGTACCGTTTATCCGGCGGGGAGAAGCAGCGGCTCGCAATCGCGCGCGTCTTCTTGAAGAATCCCGCGATCATCGTGCTCGACGAAGCGACGGCGCATCTCGATTCGGAGTCCGAAGCGCTCATCCAACGCGCGCTCGCGGCGGCGCTCGAAAGCCGGACGTCGATCGTGATCGCGCACCGCCTGTCGACGATCGTGCAAGCAGACGAGATCCTCGTCGTCGACGGAGGTGAAATCGTGGAGCGGGGACGTCATTCGGAGCTCGTCGGCGCGCGTGGGACGTACAGCGAGCTGTACGAAACGCAGTTTTCGCGCGCGACGGTCTAAGCGTCCCATTTGCTCGCCGGTTGCCGCTTCTGCCGCGTTGCCTGATGACATCCAAAATGCCAGATTCTCCTTTTGCCGCCTTGTCGGATTCCAAGCAAGCAAAATCCTCCATTTGAAGGCACAAATCCTGCTTCCGCTACCATGACTCGGGAGCCCGGATGGCGAAATTGGCGATACGCGGCGGACTTAAAATCCGCTGTCCCGAAAGGGACGTACAGGTTCGAGTCCTGTTCCGGGCACCACGGGAAAGACGCGGTTTGGCCTGCGGTCGACCGCCACCCGCAAAGCCTCCACGAACGCGTCGGGGGTCTCCATCGCCGGCATGTCGCCTGCGCGCTCGATCACTGACAAGCTCCACCCGTAGCGCGCGCTCGCAGCCTTGGCCGTCCGGATCCGGGTAACCGGATCGTGCCGGCCCCAGATCAGCGTCGTGGGAACCGAGATGCTCGCAAGATCGGCGTGAGGGATCGCGGGGACGCCGAGCTTGCGCATCATCGTGCCGAGCGCCGCCTTCACGGCTGGCGAGCGGAGTCGATCGAGGGCATAGGTCTGGAACGCATCCCACTGCTCACCCATCTCGCTCTGGAGTGCGTCGAGGTCGACGGTGCAGTAGCGGTGGAGCCGGTCGTGGGAGCGTGCACTCGGTCGGGCCAGGTATCGGATCAGGGTGAGCGCGAACCTGGGCGGCGGGATGAATCGTCGAAGGCCGAACGAATCAACGAGCACGAGGGCTCCGAGCCGGTCGCTGTGACTCACCGCGTAGCGCGCCGCGATGGCGCCTCCCAGCATGTGTCCGACGAGCGCAGGAGGCTCGCTGCAGGTCTGATCGATCAGCTCGTCGAGCCAGGCGGACACGAGATCTGCATCGATCGCCCCGTCGGGAACCTCAGAAGTACCGTGGCCGGGGATGTCCGGCGCGATCACGCGGTAGGTCTCCGCCAGCGCCGGAATCACACGCATCCAACTCGCCCCGAACTCACCCTGCTCGTGGAGCAGAATGACCGGCGATCCTTCTCCACCCTCGAGAACGGCTGTCGAGATGCCGGCGAGGGTGAGGCGCCGCTCCGCCACGGGGATCCCCGCGAGGAGCCGCGCGCGCGCCTCATCGCTCTCGGTCGGCCGGCCGGACCGGATGGCTCTACGCCTGTCGCTCATCGCTGCCTCCTCCGTTCTAGACCAAGGACCTTGCAAGACGGTATCGGCGCGCACGTGCGAGCGCATCGGCGAAAGTGTCCATTCACAGATGCGGGCGGATAGGTATTTCTGTGTACCGTGTGGCGCGTCGGCGATTTCGGTCGAATCTCTGCGGTCGCGCGCCTCGAACGGGGTGAGATGAACCCGACCGTGGCAACGCTTCAGCGATTCGCCTTCGCGCTCCGTCGGCGCATCGAACGGGGCGCCTGAGCCTCCTCTCGCCGCTGATATCCGTCGCGCCTCATTTGGCGACGTCGAGGCAGGTTGAATACCTCTCCAGAGAATCGCGGAGGGTTTTTCGTATACCGTCCAGTTGGGGACAACAACTCAAACGGTTGTTGTCAGCTTTCCCACGACGTTCGTCGCGGCGCCTCGTCGCCGGCGAGCGCCTGGATGCGATCCCATGCGCCGAGCGGCCCGCCGAGTTGAGCACCGCCGTCGACGAACAGGGTCTCCCCCGTGATCCAATCGCTTTCCAAAAGGAACACGATTGCACGCGCGACTTCGTCCGGAGTGCCCAGGCGCGGCACGGGGATCCGTTCGAAGGCTTCTCGCACGCCGGGCACGATGAAGGACATCTGCAGAAGCGGCGTGTCGATTGGTCCCGGCGCGACGGCGTTGACGAGGATCCCTTTTTGCGCGAGATCCAAGGCAGCCACCTTCGTCAGCATGATTACGGCGGCTTTCGAAGTGCAGTAGGCGGCCATGCCCGGATCGGCAATGGCGCCGCTTGCCGATGCGACGTTGACGATGCGGCCGCCTCCTCCCTCGACCATGCGCCGTGAGATCTCGCGGATGCACAAGAACACGCCGTGCAGATTGACATCGAGGACTCGGCTCCACTCTTCGTCGGAAACTTCCCACACGTTTCCAATACTGCCCACCCCGGCCGAGCTCACGAGCAACCGAACCTCGCCGGCAGCCTGCGCCGCGTCGCGCACGGCGGCAGGATTCGTAACGTCGACGCGAAGCCCTTTGGCTCCGATGGATGCCGCGACGTCTTCCACGTTGTCTGCCGCGTCCCAAAGGATGACGTTCGTGCCGCGATCAAGAAGCAATTCCGCCGTTGCGAGCCCGATGCCGGATGCGCCGCCGGTGACGACCCCGATCGATCCTCTCAAGTCCATGGCGGAAGCGTACTCCAGCACGACGAGTCAAACCGCCTGAAGGTGCGGTTACGTGTAGTCGACAAGGTTCACCGTGGCGGTGAAGCTTCCAACCGCGCCCGGGCTCGTCGATCCGCGCAACGTGTAACTGCACGCCGAGGCGTTGCTGCCGATCGCGAACTGTCCCGATGTTTGATACGTCGACGAGGCGTACACCGGGTAGGTGAAGATCGCGCTGTAGCTCGGCCGAACGTCACACGCCGTCGTCGTTCCGTACCCGGGGTCGTTGTAGCCAATTTGGGCCGACACCAGTCCCAGCATGTTGCTTCCGCGAAGCGTGATGGTGATCGTCATCGCCTGATAGGCATAAAACGTGACGCTGCAAAGGCCTTGCGCAGAAACCTTGGGGTTGGTTCCGATGAGATTCTCGAGCACCGGAGAGTGACCGGTGCACTGCGCGACCGGCGCCGCGTGTGCCGCCGGGCCGATTGCCGTCATCAAGATCGTCAGCAGAGCACCAGCAGAATGACGCTTCATTCATCCCCCCTGGTCGGACGCACAGCTGACCCATTCGACTCAAAGTTCCCATTTCCTGCCCGCAAGCGGGCTTGGCGGAAGAGCCGAGCGAGGCGCGCTACGCTGGGCCGCCGTGCCCAATACACGACGCGTGACTCTCACGGAAAGCGAGGAGCGATTCAGGCTGCTCGTCGAAAGTGTCCGGGAGTACGCGATTTTCATGCTCGACGCTGAGGGCAACATCGCCACCTGGAATGCCGGCGCCCGGCGCATCAAGGGCTACGACGCCGAGGAGATCATCGGGAAGCACTTTTCGATCTTCTATCCCGAAAAGGACCTTCGCGCGGGAAAGCCCGAGTACGAGCTGCGCGTCGCGACCGATACTGGAAGCTTTGAGGATGAAGGGTGGCGAATTCGCAAAGACGGATCCCGTTTCTGGGCCAACGTGGTAATTACGGCGTTGCGCGACTCGCGGGGTTTCCTCCGAGGCTTTGCCAAAGTGACGCGTGATCTCACGGAACGGCGCGAGGGCGAACTACGTACTGCAAGAGCCCTCGAGCGCGAGCGGCGCACCACCGAACGGCTGCGCGAGCTCGACCGCCTTAAGAACGACTTCGTTGCGATCGTCGCGCATGACCTGCGATCGCCGATGACGGTCGTGCAAGGTTTCGCCGACATGCTCGTGCGCGATTGGAGCCGCCTCCCCGATCACCAACGACAGCAGTTCCTCGAATCCATCTCGCGAAATGTTTCAAACCTGTCACGCCTCGTTGAGGACGTCCTGCAAGTCGCGCGAATTGAATCGGGTGAGCTTCGATACCTAATTGCGGACGTCGATCTGGGATCTCTCGCGCAGCGTGTGGTTGCGGACCTTACGCCGCCGGACACACCGGGGCGAATCCACGTCGATGTGGAACGCGGTGTTCCTTCCGTTCGCGCAGACGAACGGCGCAACTGGGAAATCATGTCCAACCTTGTTTCCAATGCGCTTAGGTTCTCGCCGCCCAACAAGCACGTGGTCATCGCCGTGCGCAGTGAAGACGACATGGTCCGCGTGTCGGTGACGGATTACGGTGCGGGGATTCCGGCCGACGCTTTCGACCAGCTATTCAAAAAGTTCTCGCGTATCGAAGACCGGGCCGTCAAGCGCGAAAAGGGTACCGGGCTCGGATTGTTCATTTGCAAACAGCTCGTCGAGGCGCAAGGCGGTTCCATTCGGGTCGACTCGACGCTCGGGGAGGGAAGCATTTTTTCGTACACGATGCCGATCCGGACGCCTGCCGAATCATTGTCCGTGTTGCTCGTCGTGGAAGACGACGAGGATATGCGGGAGCTGATTCGCCATGCCCTCGATGCCGACCCACGAATTGAGATCGCGGGCGAGGCGAGCACCGCCCGCGAAGCGATCGACTCAGCCAAGGAAATTCGTCCCGGCGTCGTGATTCTGGATCATTTCCTCGAAGGTGATCTCATGGGTTTGGATGCCGCGCCGCTGATCAAATCCGTGTCGCCGAATTCGAAAATCATTCTCTTCACCTCACACAACCTCGAAATGGAAGCGCAACGCGAGCCGGCGATCGACGAATTCCTACGCAAGGAGTATTTGCCGAAGCTGCTGCCGGTAGTCCGCCGGCTACTCGGCCTCCAGTAACGGGCCGAGCAATACCGATTTGTTGATTTCTTGGGAAAAAAGTCCTTTCATTCCGGTGCCGCCGCGCGATAACGTAGCCGGTCTATGGCTGAGCTCTGCGTGTCCTGCGATGCGAAAATGAAGGTCGCCGTGCCGTTTTGTCCGGCTTGTGGTAAGCCGACATCCCACGCGACGGCCGAGCAAAAGATGCAGTGGGAGCTTGCCACGTGGCACGCCCATAAGAATGGAAGCAGCGAAGAAGTCTTCGTCGCCTCGAACGGTCACGGCAGCCAAACAGTAGGCACCGTCATCACTCGACCGAGCGCCGGGTCGCGCGATGCTGCGGTTTCGAGCCCGCATCGGGCGAAGGCTTCGAAGACGAGAGTGCAACGCGACCGTCGTCCGCGAAAGGGTGGATCGCGTTCGGGCCTAATCGCGCGTTGGCGCGCTCGCAACGATGAGTTCCGCCGGCACAACGAGACGCTGGACGGCACGAGCCCGTTCATTCACTTTGCATGCATGCGGTGTGAAGGTACGAAGTGGCTCCTGCGTACCGGGCGCAACGAAGACGGCAGCTGGAAATACTGGTGCGTGCGATGTAGCAACTCTTTCAAGAGCGACGCGTGGCTCGAGCACGGCCGTTACCCGTTCATTGTGGCGGGGACCATCTTCGCGGCGATTCTCGTTCTGACGTATCTCCCGTAACTCAGCCTAGCTTGTAGGTGACGATCGCCGTCGCGACGGCGCCGTTATCGGCGCCCCTCACCTCGACGTCGCAGAACACAAGATTCCGCCCGCGTTTGACGACGCTCGCACGAGCCCGCAGGTCGGTCCCCACCGCGGCGCCGACGTAGTTCAGCGCCATGCTCACCGTCGCGCCGCGGCCGTTTGCCGGCGGTTCGGCGCCGGCCCATGCCGCTGCCGTGGCGGCCGTGTCGATGAGGGTTGCGATTGCTCCGCCGTGAACGACGTTGCCCATCGTGCACAGGCTCGCATCGAATGGAAGCACGATCTCTGCGTGCCCGGCCTCGATGGACGCAACGATCACGCCGACGTGCTTTCCGAATGGCGACGCCGCGAGCCATCCGGTGACGAGTTGCGTGCCGAGGTCGGTTTCCACTGACCCCAGACTAGTGCCGGCGGCTCGGGGCTTGCCACGAACGGCGTTTCGCAGGCGCCGCCGGCCAACTCTTTGGTGCGGCGATGGTCGCAGCCGGAATTGCGGTCGTCTAGACCGAGGAATCAGTCCTTGCGTCTCCGGCCGCGCTGGAATGGACCGCTGGAACAAAAAGTGCGGCCGCCTGCGGCGGCCGCACTCTTAGGTAATCTCTTTAGTCTGCGAGCAGGCGCCGCACGCCTCCCGCGCTGACGATCAGCATCAGACCGGCAAAGATCGACAACGCGAGGTTGCGTCCCATCGGTCCGAAGTCCCAGTCGTGGTAGCCGATCGACGGAACGACCTGCTCCCCCGGCAACGGCCGGAAGATGTTGCGGTTGGACGATGGGTACGGCAGCGACCGGTTGTACGTGCCGGAGTAGTAGAACCCGCTGTCCTGGTCCGCACGGTTTACGCGGTGCGGTGC
>JAIVGO010000116.1 GCA_020201525.1 Actinomycetota bacterium
GCCCACGGGCGCGCCAAGTTGTCGTCGCGCGTGTACGGCCAGAAGTCGCCGTCGTGGTTCGGCTCCTTCGCGTAGTTCGCCTCGAAGCTCGGCAGGCCGTTGACGTCGGGCAGCTTCCACGGCTCGGCCGAATTCGCGAGGAACGTGTCGGACAGCAGGATCACCGGCGTCCGGTACTTCACAGCGATGCGCGAGGCTTCGATCGCCGCGTCGAAGCAATTGGCCGGAGACCACGCCGCCACGATCGGCAGCGGCGACTCGCCGTGCCGGCCGTACATCGCAAGCAAGAGGTCGGACTGCTCGGTCTTCGTCGGCAACCCGGTCGAGGGACCGCCGCGCTGTACATCCACGATGACCATGGGAAGCTCCAGCGTCACCGCCAACCCGAGCGTCTCCGCCTTCAGGTCGAGGCCCGGTCCCGCCGTCGCCGTCGCGGCCAGGTGGCCGGCGAAAGCCGCACCGAGCGCCATGCCGGCGGCGGCGATCTCGTCTTCGGCTTGCAGCGTGCGCACGCCGAAGTTCTTGTGCTTGCTGAGCTCGTGCAGGATGTCGCTCGCCGGCGTGATCGGATAGCTCGCGTAGAACAGCGGAATGCCGCTGCGCTCGCTCGCGGCGATCAATCCCCATGCGAGCGCCGTGTTGCCGGCGATCTGGCGGTAACGGCCCGGCTCGAGCTTCGCGCGCTTGACTTCGTAGTGGTGCACGAAAAGCTCGGCCGTCTCGCCGAACGCATAGCCGGCCTTGTACGCCGCGACGTTCGCCGCCGCGATCTGCGGCATCTTCGCGAAGCGCTTCTCCAGCCATTGGATCGTCGGCTCCGTCGGGCGCGTATACAGCCAGCTGACGAGGCCGAGCGCGAACATGTTCTTCGCTCGCTCGGCATCTTTCTTCGTGACGCCTTCGATGTCTTTGGTGGCGCCGACCGTCATCTCGGTCATCTGCACTTTGAAAACTTGGTAGGCCTCGAGCGACTCGTCGTCGAGCGGGTTGCTGCCGTAGCCGGCTTTTTCGAGGTTTCTTTCGGTGAAAGCGTCGGTGTTGACGATGAGCGTTCCACCCTTCGACAAATCGCCGAGGTTCGTCCTCAATGCGGCGGGATTCATCGCCACGAGCACACTCGGCTGGTCGCCGGGCGTGGTGATGTCGTGGTCGGAGAACTGGACTTGGAAGCCGCTGACGCCGGCGAGCGAACCGGCAGGAGCCCTGATTTCTGCGGGAAAGTCCGGCAACGTTGCGAGATCGTTGCCCATGATTGCGCTGACGCTGGTGAATCGGTCGCCGGTGAGCTGCATGCCGTCACCGGAATCGCCTGCAAAACGGATTACGACGCGATCGAGCTCCTGGACTGCTTTTTGACTCACCCTCTGTTCATCTCCATACGCCCACGCACGTTTCAACGCCACAGAAGGGGCATTCTATGCCTCGGTAGGCTGCGCTGCGAATAGCCTCGAATCTTTGTCAGTCGAGCTTCGGCTTCGCGCTCGGACCGCGCCACGGCATGCCGACGGAATGCTTCCAACAATTCGGGCCGCCGTTATAGGCGGAAAGAGAGATGCCGCATACTTTGCACTTGCGGACACGCTCGAATCGCTTCGGAGCTTCTTTCGCTTCCCCTGCCGAGTCGCGAGTGCCTCTCGGCGGTTGACGTCGTGAGCTGGGCACGTTTTCCCTCTCGTCGGATGCCCAATTATCGGCACGTTTGCAGCCGTCTCGCAACAGGTTCGGCGCTATGCTCGCCTCGATGGACGAGATCTATCTCGATCACGCATCGACGACCCGGCCGCATCCGGCTGCAATCGAGGCAATGTCCGGCGCCGCTGATTTGTTCGCGGACCCGGCGCGGCTGTACGGCGCGGCGCGGCGCGCGCGCATGGCTTTGGACGACGCGCGGGCGCGTATCGCTCTTGCTCTGAGTGGGCGGCCGGAGGAGATCGTATTCACGTCCGGCGGCACGGAATCGTGCAATTTGGCCGTGGTGGCGGCTGCTCTGGCGGCGCGCGCCGCGCGAAAGCCGCCGCGCGTCGTCGTGTCGGCGATCGAACACACCGCGGTGCTTGAAGCGGCGCGCAGCCTGGACGGCTTCGAGGTGATCGAGCTTCCGGTGTCCTCTTCAGGTATCACCGATCTCGACGCATTGCGCGACGCGATGCCGGCCGGCGTCGTGTCGATTCAAACGGCGAACCAAGAGATCGGGACGATGCAAGACGTCGCGGCCGCTGCGTCGATCGCGCGTTCTGCCGGTGCCCTGTTTCACACCGACGCGTGCATGACGGTCGGCAACGTTCCCTCGTCGGTTGCAGGGGTCGATCTGCTGTCGGCGAGCGCGCACAAGTTTTACGGGCCCAAAGGCGCCGGGTTTTTGTGGGTGCGGCGCGGCGTACGCGTGCGGCCGATGCTCGTCGGAGACGACCGCGAGCGGCACCGGCGAGCGGGCCTCGAAAATCTCCCGGCGATCATGGGAATGGCGGCGGCGCTCGAGGCACGGCTCGCGGAGATTCCGACGGAGGTGCCCCGTCTTTTTGAGTTGTCGTCGCGGTTGCGCACCGCGTTGCCGTCGCTAATTCCCGACGTCGTCGTGCACGGAGATCCGTCGTCGTGTCTGCCGGGGCTCGTCGCGTTCAGCGTCCCGCACATCGAAGGCGAGTCTTTGGTGTTGCTGCTCGACGCGAAAGGCATCGGGGTACATTCGGGATCGTCGTGCACTTCGACCCCGACGGAGCCGTCGCACGTGCTCGCGGCGATCGGCGCGCGCACCCACGGATCGTTGCGCGTGTCGTTCGGACGCTCGTCTCGTGACGCCGACGCCGATGCTTTATTGCGAGAGCTGCCGGTCGTCGTCGAGCAGCTCTGGCGCGCAGCGCCGGCGTAGCCGCGCGGGAAGGAGAGGCGGACTCTTGCCCGCCTCTCCTTGATCCTTGCTCCCTTATTCGCCGCCGCCTTCCAAGGCTTCGTCACATCCCGCGTGCGAGTGCTCGTGCAAGCTCGCGAAGAAGCGGAAGAACGTGCCCGAGGGCGTGCCGGGGGCGATCGTGTCGAAGTAGATCTTCAAATCGTGGACGCCCCCGATCGCCTCGTCGTTGGAGCCCGGGGGCGACAAGGCGGCGGCCTCATACCCCATGCACGCGGCGTGCGTGCTGTTCACGTCGGCAAATGCGGTCGCCGCCGGCGCGAGCGCGAACAGGACCGCAAGCCCGATGACGGTCAACACCGTCCTGCGCAGCTTTCGAACGATGTTCATGTGCTCCTCCTCTCGTTTCCCTTGTCCGATACGCGCCAGAATCGGACCGGCGACGCCAGGAGGCGTCTGGCAGAGCACAAAAAAAGAGGCGGACACTGTCCGCCTCTTTCGTGGTCGCTCTGCTTAGTGGAAGGAGTCCCCGCAGGCGCACGTGGACTGCGCGTTCGGGTTGTTGATCGTGAAGCCGGACTGCTGGAGCGTGTCGACGTAGTCGATCTGCGCGCCCTTGAGGTAGGGGACGCTCATCTTGTCGACGACGACCTTGACGCCTTCGTAGTCGGCCGTCTGGTCCTTTTCCGTGATCTGGTCGTCGAAATAGAGCGCGTAGCGCAGGCCGGAGCAGCCGCCGGGCTGCACGGCGACGCGTAGCGCAAGGCCGTTCGTCTCGGTCGTCTCGCGCTCGAGCAGCTCGCGCACCTTGCCCGCAGCAGTGTCGCTCAATGTGATCATGCTTGTGTCCTCCGCCGTTTGTGGGTGCTGCCTTTGATTATACCCGCGGTTCGGGTCGTTCGTAAGAGGTAAACTCGCAGGTCACCGCCGAAATTCCCCGTTTTTCCTGCGTTCGGTGGCGTGTGGCCGCGGCCGTCCGCCGGGGAAATGTGTGCTCCGCAGAATATTTCAGATCTGACACGAACCGCGTCCAGTTTGAAAGACCGGGGGGAGAAGTGGCCTACCACGGCGCTCGGGCTTGAAAGGACGAGGCCGCGTAACGACCGGCCCGCGTAACGACCGGCCCGCGTAACGACGATTCAGCGCGGCGCGTTACGGGCAAAGGAGCGGAGCGTCTCATTCGGCGCGATCGCGTGTCAGTGATTTCGCCAGAGCCGTAAGGCCTTGCGCGGCGGCCTCCATCGCCCGTCGGCGGTCGCCTTCGTAAAGCTGGAGAAGCGTGCGAATCTCAACGAACGGCGCCGGGTCGGCGAGGTCGCTCTCGCCGGCGAGCGCCGCACACGGCACCCCCGCGTCCGTCGCGGCTCGGGCGACGCCGGCAGGCGCCTTCCCGGCCAGTGTCGTCTCGTCGATGCGCCCTTCACCGGTAATGACGAGCGCCGCACCGTCGAGCTTTGCGCCGAAGCCGGCCGCTTCGAGGACCACGTCGATCCCCCGCCGCAGATCGGCGCCGAGCGCCATGAGCATCGCACCGGCCCCGCCGGCCGCGCCTGCGCCGGGACGCGCGGCCACGTCGGCATCGAGGTCTTCGGCGAGGCGCTCGGCCAGCTTCGCGAGGCCGCGGTCGAGCTGCTCCACCTGCTTGGGTCCGGCGCCCTTTTGCGGCCCGAATACATATGCGGCGCCCTCCGGACCGCACAAAGGAACGTCGACATCGCTCGCGACGACCAACTTCACGCCCCCAAGACGGGCATCCAAGCGGGACGCGTCGATCCTGGCGAGCTTCTCGAGCGCGCCGCCGCCATGGTCGAGCTCGCGGCCCGCCCCGTCGAAGAACCGCACGCCGAGGGCGCGGGCGATCCCCATCCCGCCGTCCACAGTCGCCGAGCCGCCGACACCGACGACGATGTGATGCGGCCGCCGGGCGAGAGCGCCCTTGATCAGCTCGCCGGTGCCGAACGATGTTGCTTTGAGCGGGTCCCGTTCGCGCTCTGGGACGAGCGTGAGCCCGCTCGCTTGCGCCATCTCGACGACGCCGGTGCCGTCGGTGAGTCGCCCCAGGTGTGCGCGGACCGGGATTCCCATCGGCCCCCGGCAGATCACGCCCATGATGGTGCCACCGGCCGCCGCAACGAGCGCATCGAGCGTGCCGTCGCCCCCGTCGGCCACCGGAACCGCCAGGGCGCTGCCGCCGCCCGCTTTCACGCCGAGCGCGATCGCATCGGCCGCCTCGACGGCGGACAGCGAACCCTTGAATGCGTTCGGCGCAACGACAACTTTCATGCGCTCACCTTAAAACAGTGGTGCCGAGTGCGGATGCGAATGACGCGGCGGGGCGAAACCGCTATTCGGTCGCGGGCTCTTCGTCGCCGGACTGCAGGAATCGCAGAACGGCCGCGGCCTCCGGGTCGTCGATCGGCGCGGACGAGCCGGAGCCCTTTGCGAGCGACGCCGCGCGGAGCACCTCGCGCAAGTTCGACTCCGCCATCTCGAGCTTCACTTGAAGCTCCTTCGCGCGTTGCTCGGCCGCCGACGCTCGTCGTTCGGCGGTTTCGAGGCGAGCGCGGTCCTCGCTGCCGCGGCCGGCTCGAAGCTCGCCTGCTTCGCGGGTAAGGTCGACGAGGCGCTCTACGACGGCGCGGCCGATGTCCCCGTAGGTCGGCGCGCTCGGCACGGTCTCCCCTTTGGCGCCGCCGTCGGATCCCCGGGCCCCCCGGGCGCGCTTGCGCCGCTGAGGAACGATTGCAAGCGGCTCGCCGGGCACGATCGGCTCCGTCGAAACGACCCGATAGCCGTTCTCACCGCCCTCGACCCGCTTTCGCGCCAGTAAAGCCCGCATCGCACGCGCCGTTTCCAGGCCCGATGACAGGCCGACCGACGACGCAATGGATGCCGGAGAGCGGCCCACCGCTCCATCGGGGCCGGCTTCTTTGGCCAGTTCGGCGAGGAGGGCGTTGACCTTAGCGAGGGTTTCTTCCTTCACGGGATCAAGCATACAGACAGAACCGCTGTCGAGCGCAATCGGGCGGCAATCATTGGCGTCCTGATTGCGCGTTCTGGGCCCCTGCGCTCGATGTGCCTGCCTTTGACAGATCAAATGCAATGCGGCTGCGCGCGACGACTGTGCGCACCGGGGAGACGCCGTAGTGATACGCGAGCTCGGCGTAGTGGGGGGCGTGCACAACAACGGCGTCGTTGCGCTTGCCCGGTGCAAGCGAACCAAGCACACGTTCGCGGCTGATCGCCGCGGCCGCGTTTCGCGTGATGCCGAGGACGCCCTCTTCGATCGTCATCTTCAACAGAAGGCAACCAAGCGTCAGTGCGAGCGGAAGGTTTTCCGAATACGAGGTTCCCGGATTGAAATCGGTGGACAGCGCCACGCGAACACCGCGTTCTTTGAGCATGCGCGCCGGTGCAGGCTGCGCCCCGGTCACGAGCGTTGCGCCCGGTAGCAACACAGCAACGGTCCGGGAACCTGCAAGTGCATCGGCGTCGTCTTCGGTTGCGTGCTCGAGATGGTCGGCGCTCACCGCGGCGAATTCCGCTGCGAGGGAAGCACCCCCAGTGTGTGCGAGCTGCTCCGCGTGCACCTTGATCCCGAGGCCCTGCGCGCGCGCAGCACGAAGGATCGTCCGGCATTCGTCTCTCGTGAACGCGCCGTCCTCACACCACACGTCGCAGAACTCGGCGAGGTTTTCGAGCGCGGGAATCATGCCGTGCTCGACGAGCCGCACGTACTCGTCGTGCGCGCCGGCATATTCGGGCGGAACGACGTGCGCACCGAGGAACGTGCGCACGACTTCGACGGGATGATCGAGCCTTTGCGCGATTTTCAGCAGGCGCAATTCCTGATCGAGCGTCAGTCCATACCCAGATTTCGCTTCGAGCGTCGTGACGCCGAACGACAAAAACCGATCGAGTCTTTGACGTGCGAACAGCTCCAGCTCCGCATCGGTCGCACCCCGCGTCGCTTCGACCGTCGTCATGATGCCTTTCGTCTCGTACGGCTCCCCGCTGACGCGCTTGGCGAAATCGTCGGATCGGTCGCCGGCGAACACGAGATGGGTGTGCGCGTCGATGAAGCCCGGGAGGACGGCGCCGCCGTCGGCGTCAACCTCGACGAGCCCCGGGGCAGGTTGCACGTGACGGCGAAGCTCGCTTTCGGGGCCGACCCACACGATGTCGTCGCCCAGCGCGGCAAGCGCGCCGTTGCTGATCACGCCGAGGACGCCCTCGCCGATGTTTTCCGCGCACGTCACCAATTGCGACGCGCCGGTGATGATGAAGTCCGCGCGGAGCTTTTCTGCCGTCATGTGTCTTCGTTCAACATCGGCATGTTGAGGCCGCGTGCGCGCGCGATGTTGATCGCGTCGGGATATCCCGCGTCGGCATGCCGCATCACGCCGGTACCGGGATCGTTCGTCAGGCAAAGCTCCACGCGGCGTGCGCCGTCTTTCGTCCCGTCGGCAACAACGACGAGCCCGGCGTGGATCGACTTGCCGATGCCGACGCCGCCCCCGTGGTGAACGCTGACCCAGCTGGCGCCACTCGCGGTGTTGAGGAGCGCGTTGAGGATCGGCCAGTCGGCGATCGCATCGGAGCCGTCGCGCATCGATTCGGTTTCTCGGTACGGGCTCGCAACGCTGCCCGCGTCGAGGTGGTCCCGCCCGATGACGATCGGCGCTTTAACCGCGCCGCTTCGTACGAGGTCGTTGAAGCGCGCGCCGGCCACGTTGCGTTCGCCGTATCCAAGCCAGCAAATGCGCGCCGGCAGCCCTTGAAACTGGACGCGGTCTCGTGCGAGCTTCAGCCACCGCTGCAGGGCGTCGTCATCGGGAAACGCTTCCGCGACTGCCTCATCGGTTTTTGCGATGTCGTCGGGGTCGCCCGACAGCGCGACCCAGCGAAACGGGCCTTTCCCTTGCGCGAACAGCGGCCGGATGTACGCCGGAACGAACCCCGGGTACGCAAACGCGTCTTCGAATCCTCCGGCTTTCGCTTCGCCGCGGAGGTTGTTGCCGTAGTCGAAGACTTCGGCGCCGGACCGGTGCAGTGCGACGAGCGCCTCGCAGTGGCGCACGATCGACGCGCGCGCGGCGCGGACGTAACCTTTCGGGTTCCGCACGCGAAGATCGGCCGCCACTTTCAGGTTCAGCCCGAGCGGGATGTATCCGTTCAGCGGATCGTGCGCTGACGTTTGATCGGTTGCGATGTCGATCGGCCAGCCCCATTCGACGAGGTCGGGGAACACGTCGGCAGCGTTGCCGACCAAACCGATCGACAGCGAGCGGCCGTTCATGCGCGCGTCGTCGGCAAGCTTGATCGCGTCTTCGAGCGAGTCGCTTTTCGCGTCGAGATACCCGGTGTCGATGCGGCGGTCGATGCGCGACTCGTCGACCTCGACGCAGAGGGCGACGCCCCCGTTCATCGTGACGGCGAGCGGCTGCGCGCCGCCCATGCCTCCCAATCCCGCGGTGAGTACCACGCGGCCTGCAAGCGTTCCGCCGAATCGCTTGTCGGCGATCGCCGCGAACGTTTGATACGTCCCTTGCAGGATGCCTTGCGTGCCGATGTAGATCCACGAGCCGGCCGTCATCTGGCCGTACATCGTGAGGCCGGCCGCCTCGAGCTCACGGAACTGCTCCCACGTCGCCCATTCGGGGACGAGCATCGCGTTCGAAATCAGGACCCGCGGCGCGAATTCGTGTGTCCGGAAGACGCCGACGGGCTTTCCGCTCTGCACGAGCAGCGTCTCATCGTTTTCGAGCACGCGCAGCGTCTTGACGATCGCGTCGAACGATTCCCAGTTGCGCGCCGCCTTCCCGGAGCCGCCGTAGACGACGAGATCGTCGGGACGCTCGGCGACGTCGGGATCGAGGTTGTTCATCAGCATGCGCAGCGCGGCTTCCTGCTGCCAGCCTTTGCATGAGATCTCGGCGCCGCGAGGCGCACGCACATTACGAGGTGCGCTCATCGCGATCATCCTACGCCGCGCCCGCATCTGTTCATGCAGCGTCGCGACGCCACCGGTTCGCGCGGCAGCCAACGTCGGTCGTCCGTCCGCGGTACCCAGTCACTTTTTGGCCGCTCCGGCGGCCATTTCTCGACTGGGTGCATGAACGCATCATTCGGTGCCGCCACGGCGTGCCGCGCTGCGCTACGCGAGGCTGCCGATCGCCTCCTCGGCCGCCGCGACCAGAGCGCCGTCGCGGGCCATCTCGCCGACGCGCTCGATGTCCGGCGCGAGGAACCGGTCGCGCATCATCGCCGGCACATCTGCGCGGATGACGTGACGGACTGCGTCGGTCGCGGCCGACGGCGTGTCTGCACGAAATTCGAGCGCTTGCGCCGCGCACAGCGCCTCGATCCCCACGACGCGCGCGGCCGCGTCCACGGCGCGAATCGCTTTCAGCCCCGCGTGCCATCCCATCGACACGTGATCTTCGGTCGTGCCCGACGTCGGAATGGAATCGACGGACGCCGGCACCGCCAGCCGGCGGCATTCCGCGACGAGCGCCGCTTGTGTGTATTGCGCCAGCATGAAACCGGAGTTCACGCCTGCCTCCGGCGCCAAGAACGCCGGGAGCCCGTTCGAGTGCGCCGGATCGAGCATGCGGTCAGTGCGACGCTCCGCGATCGATGCGCATTCCGACGCGGCGATCGCGATCATGTCGAGCGCAAATGCGAGCGGCTCGCCGTGGAAGTTCCCGGCGCTTTCGACGGATCCGCTTTCGTGAAACACGGTGGGATTGTCGATCTCGGACGCAAGCTCTATCTCGACGACGCGCCGTGCGTACGCAAGTGCGTCGCGACACGCGCCGTGAACCTGCGGCGCGCACCGCAGCGAATACGCGTCCTGGACCGCGTGCGCCGTCGTGCGATGCGACGCTATGACCGCCGAGCCTTCCGTTAGCCGGCGCAAGTTCTCTGCCGAGGCGATCTGACCGGGATGCGGCCGCAACGCGTGAATGTCCGGCGCATACGGCCGGTCGGTGGCGAGCAGCGCTTCGACCGACATGGCGCAAGTCACGTCGGCGCTCCGCAGCACGATCTCGAAATCGTGAATCGCGAGGCATGCCATCGCCAGCATGCCGTCGGTCCCGTTGATCAGCGCAAGGCCTTCCTTCGGCTCGAGCAGCAGCGAATCCAGACCGGCGCGGCCGAGAGCGTGGCTCGCCGGCAGCAGCTCGCCGTTCGCCCACACAAAACCTTCGCCGATAAGCGCCAGCGCGCAGTGCGCGAGCGGCGCGAGATCGCCCGACGCCCCGACCGATCCGAACTCCGGCACGACCGGGGTGATGCCGAGGGTCAGCAACGACGCGATGCGCTCGACGAGCAACGGCCGCGCGCCGGTGTGCCCCGCGGCGAGAGTGCGCGCGCGAAGCAGCATCATCCCGCGCACGATCTCCTCCGATACCGGATCGCCGGTTCCGGCCGCATGCGAACGCACAATCGCATGCTGCAGCTCTCGCGTTGCCGAAGGATCGATTCGCACGTTTGCGAGCGCGCCGAAACCGGTGTTGATGCCGTACACCGCGTCGCCCCGTGCGACGGCTTCTTCGACGACGCGCCGCGCCGGCGCCATGCGGACGGCGACCGATGGGTCGACCACGGCAGGAGCGCGGTCGCGCGCAACAGCGACGACGCTGTCGATCGACAGCGGGTCCCCGGTGAGCAACACGGGCGTCATCGCGCCGTCACTCCGGCGCAAAACGAAAGGAGCACCGAACAGGCCGCGCGCACCGTGATCGATCCTACGTCCATCGTCGGGTCCACCTCCGTAATGTCCATGCCGATCACCGACGGGTTTCGGCCGAGCAGAAACGCTGCGCGCTCGAGATCGGCCGGCCACAAACCCCCCGGCATCGCGGCCGGCGCGCCCGGCGCGAACGCTCGGTCGAGACAATCCATGTCGAAGTCCACCCAGATGCGACTCTGCTCGACACGGCTGATTGCTTCGCCGACGACGACGTCGATGCCGCGGGTCCGAACGACGCGCGGCGACAAGAATGAGATGCCTGCGTCACGGGCCCAGTGCGCGTGTGGCTCCGCGTTGGCAAAGCCGTGGATGCCGATCTGCGTGATGTTGGACGCGCGCAACCCGCCGTCGACGAGCTCGCGCACGACCGATCCGTTGGTGCGCCCGCCGTCGTACGAACGGCAGTCGTGATGTGCGTCGAACGTGATGAGCGCATCGGCGCCGGTGCCGCGGACGCCGCCGGCCGTGACGGAGTTGTCTCCGCCGAGAAGAGCGAGCGGCGCACCGAAAGCCTTGAGCGCGACGGCCAGCGCCTCCACCGCCGCAGCGACGTCGCCCGACGGCAGCGCAACATCGCCGGCGTCGGAGACGGCCAGCTGCTCGAGCGAAATCTGCTCGTCCGACGAGTACACGCTAAAGCGCGCAAGCTCGGCTCGGATTGCCGCCGGCGCCAGATCGCAGCGCGCCCGCGAGATCGAGCCGCCGGCAAATGGCGCACCGGCCACAACGACGCCGGGTGAGGACGATCCGCGCGCAAGCCACTCCGACGCACGCAAGAAGTCCTCCATGAGGAGGCATTCTAGGGGCGGAAGCAATCGGGATGCGGGTCGCTCGCACGGCACATATCATGGTTACAGAACATCGAAAGGGCGAGATGTCTACGACGCAGGAACACATCCCACTTCTGGTCCTCGGACCCACGGCGCCGCCACAGCGAAGCGAGCGCGGCACGCTGTGCGACGGGCTGCCCCCGGCCGCCGATCCGACGCTCATCGACCGCGTGCGCGCGGCGAAGATAGCGCTCGGGGACCGCGTCACCATCCTCGGGCACCACTACCAAAAGGCCGAAGTGATTCAGTTCGCCGACGAGCGCGGCGACTCGTATAAGCTCGCCCGCTACGCGGCGGAAACCGGGTCTCCCTACGTCGTCTTTCTCGGCGTGCACTTCATGGCCGAATCGGCCGACATCCTCACGAGCGACGCGCAACAGGTGATCCTGCCCGACCTCGCGGCCGGCTGCTCGATGGCCGACATGGCCGACATCGCACACGTCGAGGAATGCTGGTCCCTTCTGCAAGACGTTGCGCCGGGCGCGACGACGCCGATCACGTACATGAACTCGAGCGCCGACATCAAAGCGCTCACCGGGCGCGAAGGCGGAACGATCTGCACGTCCTCCAACGCGGCCGGAGCTTTGGAATGGGCGTTCGCGCAGCGCGAGAAAGTGCTGTTCCTCCCGGACCAGCACCTCGGCTTCAACACGGCGATGAACATGGGTCTGAGCCCGGAAGACTGCGTCATCTGGAATCCGCACAAGGATCTCGGCGGTCTCGATGAAGACGCGATTCGCGGCGCGAAGATCATTTTGTGGCGCGGACACTGCTCGGTACATCAGCGATTCCAACCCGAGCACGTGCACGCGGTGCGTGAACGTGTTCCCGGCGTGCGCGTCATCGTCCACCCCGAATGCCGGCACGACGTCGTTTCGCTCGCCGACGAAGTCGGCTCCACCGAGAAGATCATTCGCGCAATCGAAGATTCAGAGCCGGGATCGAAGTGGGCAATCGGCACCGAGCTGAACCTCGTGCAACGCCTCGCCGACGAGAACCCGGATAAGACCGTGGTTTTCCTCGACAAGACGGTGTGCTTTTGCGCGACGATGAACCGCATCGACTTGCCGCACCTCACGTGGGCGCTTGAGAACCTGCTCGAGCGCCGCGTCGTGAACCGCATCGAAGTCGACCCCGATACCGCGCACTGGGCGCGCCTCGCCCTTCAGCGCATGCTCGAGATCAACTAGCGCGCCCACCCCAAAAAGGTAAGGGGGCGGGCCAGGGTCCCACCCCCCTACGAACCGCCGGTGAGGTTGGCTCGGGCACACCCGCGGGCGCGGGTGGATCCTCAACGGCTGTTCTCCTTCTATGGTCCCAGGAGGTTGGGCTACCTTCCCGGGTATACCAACAACTACGGCGCCGGGACGGCGCTCTTACGGGAAGAAAAGACTTTTTTGTTCGCTCGGCCCGGCAGGCCGGATAGCTGCGGCTTTACAGCCCGAGGCCCGGCAGAGTGACGACGACGTCGCTCGCGCCGGCGTCGACCGGCAGGTCGGTGCAGATCGGGTGGGCGAAGTACGGCGTGTCGGCGATCGTGATCGTCAGCCGGCGGCACCGTGGCGTGGCCTGGGAGCTGAACCCGCCGGCCACGACGGAAACGATCATCGCAAAGATGATCCCGAGCATCAGCTTGCGCAGCATCAGAACCCAAACCCCTTGCGCAAAGCTTCGCATCCGCTCGAGGCGTTGCCGCATGCGTTCTGCGAGACGACATCTTCCTGCCCGCCTGCAGCGCCGCTGTGGTTATCCGGCTCCCACACCTCGTAGTCCACGCCGACGAGCGTCTTGTGCTGGTCGCTCGGCACGTGGAACTTCGCGTTGCCGTTCGTGACGAGATTGCCGCTGTAGCCGGCATCGACGGGACCGCTCGTAAAGGAATTCCATCCGCCGCCGTTGCCACCGATCGAGGCGCCGGACGCACCGCCGAGGTTCACGGCGGGAGCCTGGGCCGAAACCGCAGCCGGCCTCACGTGCCCGGCGAACGACGGTTGCGCGGCGGCGGCCTGCAGCGGGTTGCCGATGTTCATCGCAACGACGAGCGCCGCTGCGACGGCGCTCAAGCTTCCCTGCAATGCGCCTGCTGCGCTCGGGTCGACGATGCCCATGCGCACACCGGCGCGCCGCGCCGTCTCGCGGACGCGAAACGCGACGAGCGCAGCGATCCCGAATGTTCCTTCGCCCACGGAACGCAAACGATCCTTGAGGCTCCGCCGCGCGCGGTGCAGCAACGCATCGGCGGCATTGCGGCCGATGCCCATGCGCTCTCCGACTTGGGCGGGCGTCATGCCCGCGAGTGCATAAAGAATCGCGTCGCGGTGACGATCTGGCAATGCCCCTACTGCCTCGCGAACAGCGCGGCTTGCTTCAAGGGAAACGACTTGTTCGGTGGGATCGGCGGACGTGTCTGCAACCGGTTCCGCATCGTCGAGCGCGACGAGCGTCGGTCCGCCGCGACGATGGCGGTCGATCAGCATGTTGCGAGCAATTTGATTGATGAGCGGGAACAGATTGTCTCCGGTCATGCCGCGGCGCCGCACATGCATGAACGCGCGCATCGCAGCTTCTTGCGCCATGTCGGAGGCTTCTTCGGGACAGATACCGCGAACGCGGAAGTGACCGCGAAGGCGCTCGAACGTGCGGCGATATTCCGCGCCGAGCTCTTCAGGAATGTCAGGCTCTAAATATCGCGCCTCGACAGACACGCCGGCTCATTCCCCCTCTGTCCCCGATACCGCAGGAGAACATACAACGCCCGTATGTACTTTGAACAGGGCTTTTTGCCCTATTCGACAATCAATTCCCGTTCCTCCGACTGAGTTCTCCACGGGGGTGCAAAGCCCTGCCTTGCCGTGCGGTTTTCTTGACGACAGGCAGTCGCAAAGAACGCCGCTTCACCCCGGACGGATGGCTTTGAGCAGCACTTTTTCGTCGGTGAAGCTCACGACGTGCGCACCGTCGACTTGGACGATGAGGGCGCGTCGAACGGCCGGGGACGCCGCCAGGAAATCCGACCGGATGGCCGCCTTGAGATCCTCGGGAATGCCGCCGCGCTCGAGCCACGCTTCGAGGTCGTGGCGTTTCGGGAAAATCTCGGCGGCGGCGACGGCAAATCCGGCGCGCTTCAAAAGCGCCGTCCACTCCGGTTCCGTGAGTGAACGAACGTGCGTGGCATCGCGTCGCGACTCGACGTCGTGCAAAAACGACGCGGCGGTTGGGTCGCGCGGTGCGGCAGAGTCTTCGACGAGATATCGCCCGCCCGCCCGCAACACGCGGAACACCTCGTGCGTCGCGCGCTCGACGTCGAGAAAGTGATGCGGCGCGATGCGACACGTGACGATGTCGAACGACGCGTCTTCGAAAGGAAGCTGTTCTGCATCGTGAACGATGAAGTCCGCGTTCATGAGATGTGCCTCTCCGAATCTTTTGCGCGTCGTCGCGATCATTCCGTCGGCCATGTCGAGCGCGACCACTCGGCGCACATGCGGCGCAAACGCGAGCGCCGTGTTTCCCGCGCCCGTCGCAATGTCGAGCAAGTCGTCGCCGGGAGCCGGCGCCGCGAGCTCGACCATCCTGTCGAGATCGGGTCCGCCGCGGTGGCCGGGGCTCTGCGCATACGCGTCCGCCGATGCGCCGAAGCGCGCTTCGATTTCTTGTTTCCTATCCATCGGCTTCATCGTACCGGCATAGGTTGTATTGTTCTTTCTGCCGGCCGGCCAGGGGAGGCGCATGCTTCGACGGCACGTCGCGTTGCTCATCGTCCTCACGGCGCTTCCTCGTCCCGCACACGCCGCGACGCCGGCACTCCTGTTCGCGAATTACACGTTCGACAAGACCACGCAGGGCTGGGACGGCGAAGGACCGGCCGGAAGGCTCGGCATCGGAAATGCCGACTACAACTCTCAGGACAAGGCGCTGCAAGTCGACGGGCTCAACAACGTTTTCACCGCGACATCGCCGCCGCTCCCGGTGGAGACGACCAACATCGTCTGGCACTTTCACGTTCTCGGAGCGAGCTATCCGACCGCAATCATCGCCGGCGCGCGGGGTGCGAACGATGAAGAGATATTCACGATCGCAGCCGATGGATCCACGATCAGCGTTCACGATGCGGATGGATACGAGATGTTCGCCACCGGATTGGGAACGTCGTGGCACCGACTGGACTTTCAGTTAGATGCAGGCCTGTGGCGGATCACGTACGACGAGTCGGAGGTGATCCTCGCGACGCCTGCGTCCGGCGCGGAGCTTTCTCGGCTGATCGTCGCACCGGACTCAGGAGATCGCATCGAGATCGACGACGTGCGCGTCTACGGGCCGGGCACCGTCATCGACAACGCATACCGGCCCGACTCGGCCGCGTTCCCGCGAACGCACGAGACCCCATTGCTCGGCGATTCGGGCACGGCAACGAGCGCAGGGTTTCGCGATCCCGGCTACGTTCGGATCGCCGGCAGCGCGGTGCCCGGCGAGCGAACGTTCGTGTCGTGGGAAACCGCCGGTCTCGGGACATCGTTTGTCGCGCAAGCTGCGTTTCGCCACACGAGCTCGCCGTCGCTTCCCGACCACGTCGCGGTGCTCGCCGGCCTCGGCGAAGACTTCCAGCCGGTGTGGGCAATCACCGTCGCGCCCGTTCCGCTCAGCCCGGCGGAGCTCGAGTACTGGTTCGTCGACGCCGGCGGGCAGACGACGGAGCTGGGTCAGCCTTTCTCGTCGCAATATTGGCGGCAGGTTCGCGTCGCGATCGATGAGGCCGCACAAACGCTTTCGGGAACGACGGTGAACGGCCCGCTCGTCGTGCGCGGCTCGGTCCCGCACACGGCGTACCTCGCGTCGGGCGACGTGTTCTCCGGCGCCGGAACGCCGTCACCGGGCGACGTGCCGTACCTCGGCCCGTCGGGCAACAACGAGATGGCCTTCGACGACTTGGTTGCTGCGCCGGTTAGTGCGACGACTTGAAGGTCTGAACGCCTTCTTGCAGCGTGTCCCACGCAAGGACCGCGCACTTGATGCGCACGGGATACTTCACGACGCCCTTCAGGGCGACGAGATCGCCGAGCGCTTCGTCGTCGATGTCTTCCTTGCCGGCCATCAGCCCGCGAAACGCGAGGACGAGCTTCTCGACTTCGTCGAGCGACTTTCCCTTCGCCTGTTCGGTGAGCATCGATGCACTCGCTTGCGAGATCGAACAGCCTTGGCCTTCGAACGTGATGTCGCCGATGCCGCCGTCGGCGACTTTTGCCTCGATCCGAATCTCGTCGCCGCACAGCGGGTTGTTGTGTTCGAGATCGATGTCGGCGCCGTCGAGATGCCGCTTGTTTCGGGGCTTCTTGTAGTGATCGAGGATGACTTCCCGGTAGAGGTCGTCGAGGCTCATGCCCACGCCCCTGCGAACCGCTGCTTGGCAATGTCGATCGCTTTCACCAACGCGTCGACCTCCTCGGTGGTGTTGTAGACGTAGAACGACGCGCGCGCCGTCGCCGGTACGCCCAGGCGGCGCATCAGCGGCTGTGCGCAGTGATGTCCCGCGCGAATCGCGATCCCTTCAGTGTCGAGGATCGTCGCGAGATCGTGCGGATGCACCTCGTCCACCCAGAACGACACGACTCCCCCACGATATTCCGCATCGGTCGGCCCGTGAATCGTGAGGCCTTCGATCTTCTGCATCTCCGCGATGGCATAGCGCGCGATTTCGATCTCGTGCGTGCGAACGTTTTCCATGCCGAGATTCGTCAAGTAATCGGCCGCGGCGCCGAGCGCGATCGACGGCCCGATATTCGGTGTGCCGGCCTCGAACTTGTAGGGCACGACGTTGTACGTCGCGCGATCGAACCAAACCTCGCGGATCATCTCGCCGCCCCCGTGAAAGGGCTCCATCGCGTCGAGGAGCTCCGGCCGCGCCCACAGGCCGCCGGACCCGGTCGGCCCGAGCATCTTGTGCCCGGACAGCGCGAGGAAGTCCGCGTCCATCTCCGCCACGTTCGTCACGAGGTGCGGTACACCTTGCGCGCCGTCCACGAGCACGAGCGCGCCCACGGCATGCGCCGCGTCGGCGATCTCGCGAATGGGATTGATCGTCCCGAGCACGTTCGACATCTGCGTCACGCAGACGAGCTTCGTCTTGTCGGTGAGAAGCGACGGCAGCTGGTCCATCGCGAGAAAGCCGTCGTCGGTGACGGGGAGCTTCACCAGTGTCGCGCCGGTCTTCTTCGCGATCAGCTGCCACGGGATGAGGTCCGAGTGGTGCTCCATCTCGGTAACGAGAATCTCGTCGCCCTCCTGCAGCGTGTACAGGCCCCACGCGTATGCGACGAGGTTGATCGCTTCCGTCGTGGACTTCGTAAAGACGAGCCCGGTCGGATCGGCGCCGATGAACTGCGCGATGCGCGTTCGCGCGCCTTCGTACAGCTCCGTCGCCTCCTCGGCCAGGAAATAGACGCCCCGGTGCACGTTCGAGTTGTGTTGCTCGTAGTACTGGACGAGCGAGTCGATCACGGCGCGCGGCTTTTGCGTGGTGGACGCATTGTCCAGCCAGACAAGCTGATTTCCGCCCGGCGCGGTGCGCTCGAGGATCGGAAAGTCTTTTCGAACGATCTTGGCGTCAAACATGCGGTTTACGGCAGCGGGCCTTTGTCCCCGGCCGGCGCCTCCTCCCTAAAGGCATCGTACCCCGTCTTTTCGAGCTCTGCGGCAAGCTCCGGACCGCCGGATTTCACGATCTTGCCGTTCACCAGAACGTGCACGACGTCCGGCGTGATGTAGTTCAAGATGCGCTGATAGTGCGTAATGAGCAGCACGCCGACTTCGTTGCCGGCCGCGACGACTTTCACGCCTTCGGCGACGGCGCGCAGCGCGTCGATGTCGAGCCCGGAGTCGGTCTCGTCGAGCACCGCCAGATCGGGTTCCAGGACCGCCATCTGAAGGATCTCGTTGCGCTTCTTCTCGCCGCCGGAAAAGCCGGCGTTCACGTAGCGCTTCACCAATTCTTCCGGCATGTCGAGCAGCGCCATTTTCTGCTTGAGGAAACGGTGGAACTCGAGCGCGCTCATCTCGGTGTCCGAGACTGCGTTGCGCGCGGTTCTCAAGAAATTGACGACGGACACACCCGGAATCTCTTGCGGGTACTGGAACGCGAGGAACATGCCGCTGCGCGCGCGCGCGTCCGGCGTCGTGCCCGCGATGTCCTCACCCTTGTAGAGGATGCGGCCTTTCGTTATCTCGTACCCGGGGCGTCCCGTGAGGATGTACGCCAGCGTCGACTTCCCGCTGCCGTTCGGTCCCATCACCGCGTGCGTCTCGCCTCGCTTGATGACGAGCGAGATCCCTTTCAAAATCTCGCGCCCCTCCACCGTCGCGTGAAGCTCTTCGATGCGCAACAGCTCTTCGCCGGCTTTCGCCTCGGGCTTCTGCTCGATCGTTTGCGTCTGGGCCATCGTCATACCTCCACAAAAATCTCGTCGTTTTCGACCTTCACCGGGTATGTCGCGACGGGGCGCGTGGCCGGCAGCGATTGCGGCGCGCCGGTGCGGACATCGAACAGCGATCCGTGCTTCGGGCACTCGACGGTGAAGTCCTCTTCTTCGATGAAGCCTTCCGACAGGGACGACAGCGCGTGCGAGCAGATGTCGTCCAGCGCGTAGTACTGGCCCGAAAGGTTGAAGATCGCGATCGGATGACCGTTGACCTCGACGCGGCGCGCCTCGCCGCTCGGCAGATCTTGCACCGTGCAGATTCGTTCCATCAGGCTTTCAGCTCCGCCTCAACGGCTCGTTCGAGTGCGGCGCGCACCTCCGGCACGCGCACACGGTCGAGGATCTCCTGGAAGTAGCCGCGCACGATGAGATCTTCCGCTTCGTCCGCATCGAGCCCGCGGCTCTGCAAGTAAAAGAGCTGGTTGTCGTCGACGGGACCGACGCTCGCACCGTGCGCACACCGGACGTCATTCGCCTCGATCTCCAGATACGGGATCGAATCCGCTTTTGCGTGGTCGCTCAAGATGAGATTGCGGTTCGTTTGGACGGCATCGGCTTTCTGCGCGTCCTTCGCAATGTGAATGAGCCCGCTGTACACCGCGCGGGACTCGCCCTTGAGCGCGCCTTTGTAGAGCAGCTCGCTCGTCGTGTTCGGCGCGCTGTGTTCTTGCAAGGACCGGTGGTCGAAATGCTGGTCGCCGTCGGCGAAGTACACGCCGAGCATCTCGGCGCTTGCGCCTTGTTCGACGAGCATTGATTCGACGACGCTGCGCGAGACCTTGCCGCCGAGCGTCGCCGCCAGCGAGCGCAGTGTCGCGTCGCGGCGCACCTCGCCGCGCTGGATGTTGAAGTGATACATGTCCGGGCCGTGATCCTGGACGCTCAAATAGGAGATGTTCGCCGCCTGCCGGGCATGGATCTCCACGAGTCCGATCGAAATCGCGGTCGTTGCGTCGGGGGACGCGTAATGATCGATATACGTGACGCTCGAGCTTTCCTCGGCCACGATGATCGTGCGCGCGGCCGCGAGCACACCGGGAGTCTCGAGCCAGCGGAACGCGTGCAGCGGCAACGTGACGTCGACCCCGCGCGGCACGTAGACGAACGTTCCGCCGGCGGCGAACGCGCTCGCCAGCGTCGCGAACTTTTCCTCGCTCGCCGGAACGCCGACCGTCCCGATGACGTCCTTCAGCAGATCTTCGTGCTCGCGCGCCGCGGTCGCGAGGTCGCAAAAGATTACGCCCTTGTTCGCGAGCGGGTCGGCGAGCCGGCGATGCACGACGGTGCCGTCGATTTGGATGGCGAGGCCGTCTCGCTCCCAGACGTCGCCCATAGCTGCGAGCACATGCTCGGGAACACCGTCCAGATTGTCCGCAAGCGGCAAGGGCTCGGTCGGCGGCGCGAAATTATTGAGGTCGAATCCTTTCAGATCGGTGTATCGCCACTCCTCCGAAGATGGATCCGGCCATTCCAATGCTGTGAAACGGGCAAACGCAGCCAGCCGATCGTCGAGGAACCATCCGGGTTCGGCGCGCGCCAGCGCGCGCACGGCGGCATCATCAAAACGCATCATTGTTCCGCAGAACTCCTGTTCTACCTGTTCTACCTGGGGAATTGAATCCTAGTCTAACAGGCGGAATTGACCCGGCCCACTTCCCGCACGCACGCTCCATCGTGGTACGCGCCGGCAATCACGGGCGATGGCAGACGCATGCCACGACCCATGCGAGGCCTGACAGCGCGGGCGAGTGCAGCACTTGACTGCTGCACTATCATGCATCACTATTCATCCATGATCCGTAAGAGCGTGAACTTCTCCGACGAGGAGGCCGACTACCTCTTTCCACTCCTGGATGAGGAACAAGCTCGCGTCGAGCTCGCGTCAGCGGTGGGCGAGGAAGCCGCACGATATTCCGATAGCGGCGCGATACGGGCATTGACGCTGCTGGGCGCGATGACGCTGCGGAATCGCCTGCTCGAAAAGGGGTACGCGGAGCTCGCAGCAACCTATTCAGAGGACGATCGCGCCGCCGCCGAAGTATCGGTCGCACTCGCAGCCGAAGCATGGCACGAGTAAGAAGTGAGGCGACCAAACAACTGCTCCGCGGACAGGTCTACTTCGTCGCGCTCCCCCAGATCGGCGACAAGCCGCTGCTGATCGTGTCGAACAATGTACGCAATGCGGCACTGCCGACGGTGCTTGCAGTGCGCGTGACGAGTGCACCAAAACCCGCGCTCTCGTCCATCGTTCTCTTGACGAAAGATGACCCCCTGCATGGCCGCGTTCTGTGCGACGACGTGCTCCTCGTGCCAAAGGATCGGCTCAAACGTCGTGCGGGAGCACTCTCAAACGCGTCCATGCGCGCGGTGGACGAAGCATTGAAAGTTTCGCTGGCGCTGTGAGGCGTTAGCCGACCGCGCCTTCCATCTGAAGCTGGATCAAGCGGTTCAGCTCGACGGCGTATTCCATCGGAAGCTCGCGCGTGATCGGCTCGATGAAGCCGTTCACGATCATCGCCATCGCCTCTTCCTCGCTCAGCCCGCGGCTCATCAAGTAGAAGAGCTGGTCGTCGCCCACCTTCGACACCGTCGCCTCGTGACCGATCGCGGCGGTCTCCTCTTCGATCTCGATGTACGGATACGTGTCGCTACGCGAATCCTCGTCGAGGATCAATGCGTCGCAGCGGACGAACGACTTCGCGTGGTGCGCGCCCGGCTCGACGCGGACGAGCCCGCGGTAGCCGGTGCGGCCGCCTTGCGCGGACACCGACTTGCTGATGATCTGCGATGTCGTGTTCGGTGCGGCGTGGACCACTTTCCCGCCGGCGTCGGTGTGCATGCCGGCGCCGCCCCACGCAACGCTCAAGACCTCACCGCGCGCGCCTTCGCCGAGCAAGTAAATGGACGGGTACTTCATCGTGACTTTGGATCCGATGTTACCGTCGACCCACTCCATCACTGCGCCGGCGTAGGCCGCCGCGCGCTTCGTCACGAGGTTGTACACGTTCGTCGACCAGTTCTGAATCGTCGTGTAGCGGCAGCGCGCGCCTTCCTTGACGATGATCTCGACGACGGCCGAGTGCAGCGAGTCGGTCGTGTAGATCGGCGCCGAGCAGCCTTCGACGTAGTGCACGTACGAGCCCGGCTCGCAAATGATCAGCGTGCGCTCAAACTGACCCATGTTCTCTTTGTTGATGCGGAAGTACGCCTGCAGCGGCAAGTCGACGTGCACGCCCGGCGGCACCCAGATGAACGAGCCACCCGACCACACAGCGCTGTTCAGCGCAGCGAGCTTGTTATCGTTCGGCGGGATCACCGTTGCCCAGTGCTTGCGGAACAGATCTTCGTGCTCGCGCAGCGCAGTGTCGGTGTCGACGAAGATGACACCCTGGTCCTCGAGCTCCTTCTTGATCGAGTGGTACACGGTCTCGGACTCGTACTGGCTCGTGACACCGCCGAGGAACTGACGCTCCGCCTCGGGGATGCCGAGCTTCTCGTACGTCTCCTTGATGCCGCTCGGCAGCTCTTCCCAGGTCTTTGCTTGCTCCGCGACCGGCTTGAGGTAGTAGTAGATGTTGTCGAAGTCGATGCCCGACAGGTCGGCGCCCCAGACGGGCATCGCCCGGCGCATGAAGTGCTCGTAGGCGCGCAGGCGGAACTTGCGCATCCACTCCGGCTCGCCCTTGCGCTCGGAGATCTCCTCGACGATCTCCCGCGACAGGCCCCTCTTCGGCTGGAAGACGGTCGTTTCCTCGTCGTGCCAGCCGTAGCGGTACCCTTTGTCGAGATTCAGGTCTTTCGGCTTAATGGCCATGAATTACTCGCTCTCCCGTCCTCTGGTCATCCGTTGCAACGCGTCTGACCAGGCAAATCGTTCCCGGTTTCCTGCAAATTCTATCACCACGATAGGAATTACCCCAACCTCACTTGGTTCTGGCCGCAATGGGTCCGGGATACGAGCCCGACCTGCCGGAGAGGGCTCGGGACATGGTGAAGGCCGGCGCTTTCGCGCCGACCCTCGCCTCGTTTTGGGCGCGATTTGGCTACATCGCGGAGACGTGGCGCCGTGACACCATCAAGCGGGGCGTCAAGATGGCCGCGAGCACCGAGGCCGCGCCGGCAACGAGGTATGCAATTCCGTTCGTTTGGGTCATCCCAAGCCAACTGTCGAGGACGTCGGGTTGCATCAGAACGATGAGCCCGGCGGCGATCATCAGCGAGCCGAGGAAGACGTCGAGATCGCGGGCGAGCATCCGGCCCATGGCCGCGATCATGAAGAGCACGCCGACACCGATTTCAATGAGAGCGAGCAGCGGCGTCATGCCCATACTGAAGACCTCTGCCGTCGGTGAGCGCAGTGAATGGACGCCGGTACGTGCCAATGCGACCGCGCCGACCACCACGAAGAAAATTCCGGCAAGCATCGACATCAGTTGCGCGATGCCGAACGGCTCGGCAATCGTCGCTGCGTCTTCTGTCATGACGGGCGCCCGCGTCACGACGGGCGCATCTGTTGCGGCCGTTGTATCACGAGCCGACGCGTAATCGTCGTCTGCGTACCTGCGTCTGCGTAGCCAAGCCAAAGGACATCGCCTCCTTCACCTGATGTCAGGTTTCCCTGAGACCCCCGGCGCAAAACATGAGCGATATCGATCAGAACGGATACAGCGTTACAAGCGCTTGCAGCGGGAATTCGACGTGACGGCCGTACGCGTCGCCGACGTTCCCGGGGTCGCCCGACAACACGACCATGCGCTGCTCTGAGTCGATTTCGTCGAGCGGCTCGGTTTGATCGGCGTTATCGGAGTCGGCGATGAGCTGAATGTGCAAACCATGGGTTGCGATGTCGCCTTGCCAGTACTGCGCGTCCCATGCGGGATCCCCGGTGAGCACATCGCCCGGCTGCCAGCACTTGCGCGGGAACGTCTCGCCGGTGAGGGGGTTCGTCCACATCGAGTACGGACCCGCGTCCGCGTCGCGACCCTTGAGGTGGGGCCCCGGATTCGTTCCGGTGCCGTCGTCGAAGCACGAGTCGTCTCGGTAATACGGCTGCGCGATCACCGAATACGCGTCGCCGCCGGTGTGCCGCTTCACGGCCCACCGCGTGACGACCGAGCCGTTCGGACCGGCAACTTCTTCCCAGTTGAGATTGCCGGCGGCGCCGGAAAACATCGGGTCGGCGAGATCCATGTCGTTGCAAACGCCCTTCTGACTCCCGATCTTGCATTGAGTGGGATCGCCGCCCCTCGGATCAAGCGGAGCGGCAACGTGCTGCTTACCGACGACCGGAATCGGATCGTCGTCGGTAAACTCCACGCGGTCTCCGGCGAGATGCACCTTGGTGTTTCCGAACGACTCGTCGTTCTGCCCGTCCGCAGGTACACCGTTCGGGAGGTTCGGGTTGTAGTACCGCTCGACGGCGCCCGCGTTGTAGTCCCACTGGACGTAAATGCCATCCGCCGGCGGGATCACGTGCACGCGCAAGTTGTCGTCGAAGCGAATCTCGTCGCGGTAAAAGATTTCGGTCTTGACGTTGTTGGTCGAAGAGTCCGCACCCCACGCCGCGCGAATCGCGCGCACCGGTCCGACGCGCTCGCCGAAGAGGATCGACGAGCCGCCCCAGTTGTTGACCTCTTCTTCGTAGCCGCAACACGGGGTCGTCCCGGCGGGGCGCTGCTGGAACGCGCGTGCTTTCCACTGATCGATGATGTCCGGGCCGTAGTTGTTGCTTGTGAGGCCGGTGCCGTTCGGCGAGACGTGCAGCTCGGTCATCAGCCAGCGGCCCTCATAGCGAAACGCGTACTTGTTCGTGCGCACCCACGCAGTGTCGAGCGGCCGACGCTGCTTGATGAGCCAGTTGGGCGGTTGACCTGCAGTCCCTTGCGGCGGTGAGTAATTGGGATCGCTCGTCGTCGCGATCGTTCCGTCGCGGTTGCAGTGCGGACCGACGGGCGCGGCGCCGTACCCGTCGTACGAGCTCTGTGAATACA
>JAIVGO010000166.1 GCA_020201525.1 Actinomycetota bacterium
GGTAGTACGCTCACGTCCATGTCCCGGACCGCCGAGGGGCCGCCCTCCCTGAGGCATCTTCCCTCGGTCGACGCGCTCCTCCGCACCGAGGCCGGGAACAAGGGCGCGGAGAAGCTCGGCCGCTCGCTCCTGAAGCTCGCCGTACAGCGCGTGCTGGACGACGCGCGCAACGCCGCGAAGCGCGGGGTCGGCCCGCCGAGCGACGAGATCCTGCTGGCGAGAGCCGTGCGACTGGCCGCGCTGAACTGGTACGGCGTGTCCTGGGTGGTCAACGCGACCGGTGTCGTGCTACACACCGGGCTCGGCCGCGCGCCCCTCCCCGAGCGCGCCGCCACCGCCGTGGCGCAGGTGGCGCGCAACTACTCCGACCTCGAGGTCGACCGCGAGACGGGCCGGCGGGGCCGTCGCACCACTCGCGCGGAGACCATGCTCCTCGCGCTCACCGGGGCCGAGGCGGCGCTCGTCGTCAACAACAACGCCGCCGCGCTGCTGCTCGCGCTGGCGGCGCTGGCCCGGCGCCGCGACGTGCTCGTGTCGCGCGGCGAGCTCATCGAGATCGGAGACGAGTTCCGCCTGCCCGACATCATGGCCGCGTCCGGATCGAAGCTCGTCGAGGTCGGCACCACGAACCGCACCCGCGTCTCGGATTTCGCCTCGGCCGTCACGGAGCGAACGGGGATGCTGCTGAAGGTCCACCCGAGCAATTACCGCGTCGTCGGGTTCGCCGAGACGCCGCGCCCCGACGAGCTCGCCGGGATCGCGAGGGAGCACGCCATCCCCTTCCTGTACGACCTGGGCTCCGGGTTGCTCGACCGGTACCCCGGCATCCCGGAGGAGGAGCCGTCGGCCGTGGAGGCGCTGGCCCAGGGCGCCGACCTCGTGTGCTTCTCCGGCGACAAGCTCCTCGGCGGCCCGCAGGCCGGGATCCTCCTCGGCCGGGCCGATCTCGTGCAACGACTTCGCCGCCACCCGATCGCCCGCGCGGTGCGCGTGGACAAGCTGCAGATCACCGCGCTCGAGGCCGTCCTGCGGTGCTACACGACCGACCGCCGCGACGAGCTCCCGGCGTGGCGGATGCTGGAGATGCCGGCGAGCATCCTCGAGCGGCGGGCCCGGGCAATCGCGTCGAACCTCCCCGGCGCCGAGATCCGTCGATGCGAGTCGACGGTTGGCGGCGGCTCGCTGCCGGGCTACACGATGCCGTCGTGGTGCGTGGTGGTCTCCGTGATGCGAGCCGACTCCATCGCGGCGCGGCTCCGTACCGGCAAGCCGCCCGTGTTCTGCCGCGTCGAGGACGACCAGCTCGTGTTCGACCTTCGCACCGTCCCCGCGGAGGACGACCGGCATCTGCTGCGCGCGATCGTGTACGCCCTCGAACAGGGTTGAGCCCCATGGAGTCTCAGCCCCAGGTCGTGGCCACGGCCGGCCACGTCGACCACGGCAAGTCGTCGCTGATCCTGCGCCTCACCGGGATGGATCCGGACCGCTGGGCGGAGGAGAAACGCCGCGGCCTCACCATCGACCTCGGCTTCGCGTGGTGCACGCTGCCGTCGGGCCGCGAGATCGGGTTCGTCGACGTCCCCGGCCACGAACGCTTCGTGCGCAACATGCTTGCGGGTGTCGGGCCCGTGCGGCTCGTGCTGTTCGTGGTGGCGGCGGACGAGGGGTGGAAGCCGCAGTCCGAGGAGCACCTCGCGATCGTGGACGTCCTCGGGGCACAGGGCGGCGTGGTCGCACTGACGAAGCGCGACCTCGTCGACGGGGAGACGCTCGCGATCGCATCGGAAGAGGTGCGGGACCGCGTCGCCGGCACGGTGCTGGAGAAGGCCGACGTCGTGGCGTGCTCGTCGGTGACCGGCGACGGCCTGGATGAGCTCCGCGGAGCGCTCGACCGCATGATCGAGGCCGCCCCCGATCCCGAGCGCGACGGCCGGCCCCGGCAGTTCATCGACCGGATCTTCTCCATCCGCGGCGCGGGCACCGTGGTGACGGGGACGCTCACCGGCGGGCCGCTCGAGGTGGGTCGCGAGGTCGAGCTCTATCCGACCGGCACGCGAGCGCGGATCCGCGGGCTGCAGAGCCACAAGCGATCGATCGAGGTCGCGCGGCCGGTGGCGCGGGTGGCGGTCAACCTGGTCGGCGTGGAGCGCGACGACCTGGAGCGGGGCGACGTGCTGGGCCCTCCCGGCCGGTGGCGGCCGACGTCGCTGATCGAGGCGAGCCTGCGCCCGGTCCGCGGGCTCGAGCATCCCCTCACCGGACGGGGCGCGTTCAAGCTCTACGCCGGCGCCGCCGAGCGCGACGCCCGCATCCGGTTCCTCTCGGCGCTGGGGCGGGGCTCGTCCCCGCCCCGGGACACCCCTGCCTACGTCCGTATCCGGCTCTCGTCGCCGCTCGTGCTGGACGTTCGCGACCGCTTCGTGCTCAGAGAGGCCGGCCGGCGGCAGACGGTTGCGGGGGGTCTCGTCCTCGACATCGATCCCCCCCTCCGCCCGGGACCCGACGCCGAAGCCAGGCTGACTGCCCGGCAGGGTGCCACGCGCGAGGAGCTCCCGGCGTTGCTCGTCGCCGAAAGAGGCGCCGTGCGCGCGGAGGACGTCGAGCCGCTCACCGGCGCGGCTCCTCGCGAGATCCCGCGCGCCCTTCGCGCCGGAGCCTGGTGGATCGGCGAGCCGCTGCGAACCAGGGTCGCGGTCGCCGTGAGGGCGGCCCTCGAGACCCACCATCGCGAGCATCCCCTGCAGGAGGGCGCGGACCTCACGCTGGCCAGGTCCGCCGTCTCGGATGCCATCGAGCGTGCCAGCCGCTCTCCTGATCCCGGACTCGTCGAAGCCCTCCTCGACGACCTCGCTCTCGCCGGAACCGTGGTGCGCACCGAGTCCGCGATCCGGCTCGCAACGCATCGGACCGACCAGGCCGACCGCAGCGAGGTCGACCGTTTGGTGCAGGCCATCGCCGAGGCGGAACCGAGCCCCCCGACGATCAAGGAGCTCCTGTCGTCCGGCTACCAGCGCGACGTGATCGACGCCGCCGCACGAGACGGGCACATCGTGCGGATCTCCCCCGACCTCGTGCTGACGGCGGCGTTCGTCGAGCGGGCCGAAGCAACTCTCCGAGCCCGAGGCGCTGAGGGCATCACCGTCAGCGCGTTTCGCGAAGCCGTCGGCACGTCGCGGAAGTACGCCGTGCCGCTCCTCGAGTACTTCGACCAGCGCGGTGTCACCCGCCGCCAGGGCGACCTTCGGTTCGTCCGGTGAACCCTACGAGCTGACGCCCTGCGCCCCGCCGGCAGCCGGCGCTGTCTGACCGAGCACCTGCGCCACCTTGTCGCCGTCGTCGCGCCAGAACCGGTGCACCCACAGCTTCCACTCGGAGCCGTCCGCCCGCTTGATCGTGAAGTGTCCCCAGACGTTGCCCGGCTTGTGCTCGATGAGCGACACCGACGATCTTGGATCGGTCGACTCCAGGCCCTTCGGCCGGTTCCCCCACCAGAACGTGCTGCGCTCGAACAGAACGCGCTTTTCCGTGACGACGACGTAGTAGTACTTCGTGAGCAGCCATCCGATGAGGCCGAGGATCCCCGCGGTGAGCCACGGGTTCGGCCCCTTCAGACAGAGCACCTCCGCCTGGATCGTCTCCCCGGGCTCCAGCCGCGACGCGATCACTGCGTCCATGGCCTGCTTGACTCTCTCTCTCCTGACCGGCATGACCCCTCCTTCTCTCAGTCGACTTCCGCGATCACCGACACCTCGACGCACAGGTTGAGCGGGAGCTCCGGCACGCCCACGGCGGTGCGAGCGTGACGGCCGGCCTCGCCGAACACCTCGATGAGCAGGTCGCTCGCCCCGTTCGCCACGACGGGTTGCTGTGTGAACCCCGGCGCCGAGGATACGTACACCGTGAGGTTCACGATGCGCGACACGCGATCGAGCGAGCCGAGCTCCTCCTTCAATGCAGCGAGCGCCTGGAGCCCGCAGCGCCGGGCCGCCTCGTTGGCCTGATCGATAGTGACCTCCGCCCCGACGTGGCCCGGGTACATGACCTCGCCGTCCACGATCGCCCCCTGGCCGGCCAGGAACGCCACCCGCCCGGAGACCACCACGGGCACGTAGGACGCCACCGGCTTCGGCGGCGGCAGCAGCTCGACCCCGAGCTCCTTCAGACGCTCCTCGATACTCACGAGCCCATTATCTCTGAGCGGATAGGGCTCGAGGTTCCGTCCACCTATGTTTGGCGGCTTGGCGACAGCGATTCAGCAACGCGCCCTAGGTCGGTGGCTGGAACGCGGGTGTTTCCCACAACTACGATCCATACCCGTCCGTCAACTACTGTAACGGAACCGTCGCCGGGGTTTCCCGGATCAGGGACAGGTTCAATGAACAACGCTGGCTGGCCACGAACCACGCCGACCGATGAAGTCGCTGGATCCTCAGCGGCGACGCCAGCCCATGCCTTTGCTGGATCGGAAATAGTATTCACGTTAAGCAACACTGACACTCCTGACGAGAACTCCTCGGACACTTCGGTAGAACCGCAGAGCCGCAGGTGAAGCAAGGAGTCGGGGCTGGCCAGGTCATCATGTGGAAGCAACAATGGATAGGGCAGCAGTGCCTGCAGCTCCTCGACGCCCGTGTCGGGAGCGCAAGCGGATGTGTCATTGGACCCGAATGCCCCCTTTGGTGCGGAGGCGGATTGCGCTGGAGCACCTCCCGCATCTGACGAAGCGCGATGAGCGGCACACGAAAGATTTCCCGCTCCGATGAACAGCAACATCACGAAAAACCCGAACCGATGGCGTCTTCCTTGCCAATTTCGTATCACGGGTCACCCCTTGTCGACTTCTGTCGCAGTGTCAAGTCCAGCGCTCTTTTGCCATCGGTATCCTGGATCGTCATCACAGCAACGCAGCATTTGGGAGCAGCAAAAGTCCTTCCATCTGTTGCCGCCACTCTCGTACTGCTGTAGGCCTTGGAATCGAGCGCTCGCCGTGTCTAGTGTCAGGTTGTGACGCTCTCCGTTGGTGGCAAGAAAGCCGAGGCTGTAATTCACGCTAACACTTTCGTACTTTACCCCTGCGAACCAAAGGTCGAAAGTGGCGTCTTCATCGACATCATCTATCCTCATCCCGTGATAGTCGCCCCCCGACCCAATCGCATCGCTGATCGCCGGCTGCTGAAGAATCGCACAGTGATATTGCCCGCCAATGGGTGACCAGACGACAAACATGGTAGGGGTGGAGCGATACTGCTGCGGCTCACAGGGAATCTTTGGGGGGGCCACACTGCAAATTCCCGCTACAGTTCCCTCTGAGCAGCCTGTATCCCAACCCAAGAACCATCCTAGCTCGACATACCCTCCGGCTCTGCTCCCGTCATGAGCGGCATCAAACACGTTGATACTTGAAACGCGAATGCAGTCTCCACCACTATGATTGTTGTTGCTGTTCCAGCGACCAAACAAAACGTTGGCTTTGATCCCGACGTTGCGGGCATAGGCGCCAAGGTCCGTTCCCTCGCTGTTGTATATTGGGGCGTCTGTGTTCTGATTGGCATCATAATGCTGCCAGCACGTGTACGGTGGATTCGTTGCACTACCCTGCGCGGAGCCTGGGGCTGGCGGCGGCCCGCCGTTAGAGCCATTCTCAATCTGAAGCGACCCCTGCAGCTCTGCGAGGTCCTTAGAGGTGTCCCAGGCATAGGCGTAGAAATTCAAGGTACTCCCATCGTCCGCTGACGGGGTGTAAACAATCTGCGAACTATCATCTCCACCTGTGGATACTGTATTAGGCGCGTGAGGGTTTCCATCCAACCCCGATCCCAGCGGCTCTCCCACACACTCGTATGAGTCAGTTTGGAAACCCTGTGTGCGACAGAGCCCCACCCCAACCGTATCGTCAGCAGTGTCGGCCCAGTGCACAGTGATAGTGACAGGATTACCGATTGGGGCAGGATCTTTGCTGAACTCGATTCCTGTGATTGCAGGCGGTCTGTTTACGACTCGGAAGCTAGCTTGCTGAGGAGCAGAGCAGACGCCAGACGCATCACAAGCGAAGGCGTAATACGTATAAGGTCCGCCGATATCCTTCTGAGTGGTCGGCGCCCAAGCTCGTGATTCGCCGTGCCACCAACCGTCAGAGTTATCCGGATCCGGAGAATGGTAACTGTCTGTCGCAGCACCGTCGGACCACTCCTGCCCGAGCGGGCACCGTCCTGAGACGGTCGCGGGCACCTTACAGATAAGGGCCTTTACCTGAGTGTTCGCGAGATCTTTCCAGTGGATACCCCAGGTAAACCCGTCTCCCGCGTACGGGGGATCCCACCACTCGTCAATGGGCGGCTCGATAACAGGAGGGATAACGTAGTTGAGCACCAATTGCGGATCTGGATACAGGAGACTTTCCTCCGAAGCGAGGCACAAACTATTGGTTCCGGTGGGGGGCTCCTGGTCAGTACCGTTGATGCTCATACGCAGCCCCGTCGATCCAATAACCGAGATTCCCGCTGGATTATCGATTTTGATGTCGTACGTTGAAGCGAGCTGGTTGTTGAAATCGGATAGGTACACTCCGAAAATGGCGGCGTTGCTACTCGTTGTTGCGGAATAGTCGGTGGCGTCGATCTCGTTGCCGAAATCATACCACTCGCCGACGAGTTGGCGGCCGTCGGCGGTCTGAACTATGCAGGAAGAGGGCGTCCTCCCACCGAGGGCAAACTCCCCGGCGCTCGTGGAAAACAGAAGGTGGGCAGCCTCGATCCGGGCCTCATCCGGGAGCGGGCTCGTGTCCCAGCGGAACAGTCCGTTACTCGTGGTGTAGGAGTTGCCGATACGGCTCCGTTGAAGGAGGACGACTGGGGATGCGTCGTCTGCGGTCGCAGGTGTCGAAACGGGATAGGTTGGACTAGTCGCGCTCACCGCGCCGTCATCTCCAGGATCGTCGGCCGAGGAAGTGGCGGCGCCACGCGATGGACTGAGGACGAACAGTGTCGTGGGGTCGAGCATGTATGGAAAGGCCGATGCCGGAAGGACGGAGTCGTTGAAAGAGAATCCCACGCGGGAGCCAGGAAGAAGAACCCACGGACTGGTATCGTATCGGGTGAGGTCGGCCCCGATCGCCACAGACCTGGGCACAATGAACGAGCCGCTCACGAGATTGCCTCGCGAATCCACCGTGAAATCCTTGGCTCCCCCCATCAGCTTATAGGGGAATTGGTAGGTCTTCTGCCCAAGAGCAGCCTCTACTGGTGCGGAAAGCTTGATTCCACCTGTGCGGGTCGTGTAGGTCCACGAGAGGCCCTGGCCCTTGAAGCTAGCTTCTCGGCCGGATACCGCCGGTGATCCTGGCGTGACCCAACGGATGCCCTCGCCGCTCGAGCGGTCAGCCGCCTCAACCGTAGCCCCCTTTACTCGGACGATCACATCACTCTGATCCTCGATGTACCCGCCGTTGCCGTCCCCATGAAACCTGAGGTCAACGTCGTTCCATTGGCCCGACGCATCTTGATAATGCATCGCATGACCAATTGTCGCCGCGTATGAGCAGTCATCGTTTTGAAAGACCTTCATATCGCGAGTGCGTCGATCAGCGAGTTCCCCGGCCGAGCACGTGGACGGAGGAGGAATCGAGGATTTTGATGGGGCAGACGAGGCTGGGGGGAGAAAGCTCCCAAGCAATCCGGCGAGAGATGAGCAGACGAGCACGAAATGAAGTCGGCGGCGCCGAGGGGTGAGGTGTGACATCGTGCTCCTCCCTGGCGAGCCATACGTCCGAGGGCGCACGGGTCGTCTTGTTCGTGATGGCTGCCAGGGGATTCGCTATGCTTGCTTGAATTCCTCCTCGAGAACGATAGTTTCCGGAGTTTGTCGCGACTCCTACCTTCACTGCGGGTCAGCCGGCGGCGCGCTCGCGCTCTTGCTCCGGGAGGAGGGCTCGGCGCTCCACCTCGTTGAGGCCGCCCCACACGCCGTAGGGCTCACGGATCTTGAGCGCGTAGTCGAGGCAATCGCCGCGGACGGGGCAGCGCCCGCAGATCTCCTTGGCCTTGCCCTCACGCCGCTCCCGCTCCTCCTTGTGCTCGATGTGGCTGGGCGCGAAGAAGAGGGCTGGGTCCTCTCCGCGGCAGGCGCCCCGGAACTGCCAGGCAGGGGTGCCGTCTTCTCGGATCATCGCGGGCCGGCCCGAGAGGGCCACTCCTTTCACGATTGATTCGAGATCCGACGCCTCCGGGATTGCGGAGGTTCCCTCGTCGTGGCGATCGCCACAGGATCGCAACCAACCCTCAGGGCTCGGTTGG
>JAIVGO010000117.1 GCA_020201525.1 Actinomycetota bacterium
GTCTTAGAGACTCTCGATTGCCGCTTGAAATCGCTGGCTCGGCGACCGAACGTGGGACATTCTCCGAGTGGGCGCGGAGGGTTTTGAACCCCCGGCCTCTGCCGTGTGAAGGCAGCGCTCTCCCGCTGAGCTACGCGCCCGAGGACTTGCAGGCTACCGGCCGCTCTTCCCGCTCGCCAGCTTTTACGCCCGCTCGGCCTTTCCCTGTAGCTGTTCCCACACGAGTGGATCGATCTTGCCCGGTACGAGCCGCTCTTCGAAGTTCTCGACTCCCGCCCAGCTTTCGAGCGCGGCGGCGCCTTCGTAGCCGAGGACCTTCAATGCCTCGGTCACGCGCACGGCAAGCTCGCCTTCGAGCGCCAGCAGTGTCGCGGGATCCGGCGTTCCGAAATACAGCTCGTGGAGCGCGAGCAATCGTTGCAGCTCCGCAACCGGCGCGGCGTCGTCGTCGACGCGCAGGTCGAGCGCGAGGTCCAGCTCTCCGCCGTATGCGGCGCCGGCGCGCCACACGCGCAGCGCCGCCGACTGCCGTCCGCGGCGGTCGCCGCCGGCCTCGTCCCCTGCCGCCAGCGCGCCGAGAAGACGCCGTGCGAAATCCTCGGTTGACGAGCGATACGCACGCGCGACTGCATCGACGACGCCGGGGCCTTTCAAGATGTTGCCCTGTGCGGCAAACTCTTCGCCGGTGACGCCGCCGGCCCACTCGTGACACGACGCGCCGGTGAACGTGGCGGCGGCTCCGAACGAATCGACGACACCTACTTGTCGATGATCCCGCTCGGGATCCGCCGCCGTCAGCTCTTTCACGACGGCCTCCGCGGGGGCTCCTCTCGCGAGTAGCTCGAGCCCGCGCGGCCCGTAGGACAAGTTCGCCATCGCTTGTGTCGCGACGGCACCGGCGCCGGCCGACCCCCACGGAACGAGTGCGCCGACGGCAAGGAATTTTGACGCGACCGCCACGCCCCAGGACTGCGTCGCCGGATCGAACGCGACGATGGAAAACGTCACGGCTCGGTATCGACGCCGAGGAGCCGCTCGCGCGCCAGCGCGTGCGATGCGCGCGCGAGTCCGTACAGCGCGGCCAGCCACGCGACCCCGCCGACGATCCAGCCGGCCGACTTCGCGCCGAACAGCGTGCCCGTCGATTGCCCGTACGCGAGCAAGATCAACGGCAACGTGATGAGGCCGGAGGACTGCTGCGCTGCGGCCGCGCTTTTCACGCGTGCCGAAACCCGTAGGACGAGCGAAAGAGCCATCGCGATAAACGGCGGCACGATCCAGAACATCAACACCCACCACTCCCCTGTTGGAAAGAACCAGCCGCCGACCTGCGGTCCGACGATGAGATTTACGATGATCGCATACACACCGAACCCGGCCAGCGTCGTGAAGTATCCGGGCAGCAGCGACGCGATGAGCTTGCCCATGTAGATCTCGCGCTCCGACGCCGGGGAATGCGCTAGGAACTCTCCGCTGCCGCGTTCGCGCTCCCCGACGACGGCGTTCGCGCCCACGGCACTCGAGATCGTGAGCGGCACGACGATCGCCAGCGGCGCGAAAAGATACACAGCCAGCGCATACGACGTGCACGACGTCGGCGTGGTGCATCGTGCCTCGATCGCGTGCCGTGCCGCCGGAGGGAGCACTTGTAGCGTCGAGCTGATCTGCTGAACGACATGGATATCACCAATGCGCGAGATGACCAGCAACAAGAACGTCGGAATCAACACAAAGAAAAGTCCGGCCATAAAAAGCATCGGAATCCAGAAGTCGCGACTCCGCTGCAGTTGCCGTAAGTCGTTTTTCGCGATGATCAACGTCCGCGATTTCATGTCGGCCGCTCCCGATACGCGGCGAAATACATGTCTTCGAGCGTCGGGACGCGCGGATCGACGCGCGTCAGCCGCACTCCTTTCGACGTGAGCCACACGACCAGGTCGGGGACGCGCGACAAGTCGTCGAGCTGCACGATTGCGTGCCCGTTCAGCTCGAAGCCGACGACGCCTTCGAAGTCGCGGATCACGTCGAGCGAAGAGCGATCTTCTGCGTCGATCACTATCCGCGACCCTTGCCAGTACCGGTGCGTGAGCTCTTCGGGAGATCCCGAAACGATTTCGCGTCCCTCGGAAAGGATGATGACTTCGTCGGCGAGGCCCTCCGCTTCGAGCAACAGGTGCGTGCACAGAAGAACCGATTTACCTCCCGTCGCCATCTCGTCGATGAGCGAAAGCACGGCGCGCGCCGATTCCGGGTCGAGGCCGGCCGTCGGCTCGTCGAGCAGCAACAGCTCGGGATCGTGCAGGACGGCGCGCGACAGCGCGAGCCGCGTTTTCATCCCCGTCGAGTAGCCGCCGACGCGTTGATCGAGCGCATGAACGATGCCAAATCGTGCGGCGGCGTCTTCCACCGGCGCGTGACTACCGAGCCCGTACAGTTGCGCGGCGTACTCCAAGTTGTCTCGCCCGGTCAGTCTGTCGTAGAGACCCGGCCTCGCAGACACGACTCCGCACCGGCGCCGCACGCTCTCCCCATCGGCGCGCGGATCGACGCCGAAGACGCGCACGAAGCCATTCGAGGGTCGCAACGCTCCGGTCACGACGCGAACCGCCGTCGTTTTTCCGGCGCCGTTCGCACCCAGCAACGCCGTCACCGTGCCGACCTTGACGCTGAGCGACAGACCATCGAGCGCAGTGACGTCGCCGAATGCTCGCGTCACGCGATCGAACGTGATTACGGGGGCTTCATTCACTGTGGCTCGATCTTACCCAGGGCGGTTCCGCGACGTTTCGACGCAAGGCGAGGGGGGGAGAAACTCGCCAACAAATAGGAGGGGTAGACATGGCCGCACATCGGTCCAACTCTGCCATTCGCGGACGGGGAACCCGCGGACGAGCGGAACGTGTTCCAGGTAGTTCATTGGGATTTGTGACAGCCCTGATTATCGCCACGCTTGTCTGTCTCTACAGCGTGACCGCGATAGGAATGGCGGCGGCTGAGAACGGGAAGTCACACGCAGCCCAAAATGCCGATCGCGGTATGAATCGTGATTCCGGCTGCGGTGAGTGGAAAGACAACGGGCACGAGCCTTCGGAAAAAAGCTCGCCGCAAGGCCATTCGCCGTCGGATCCCGACAACGGCGGCAACGGCGGCACCGACAAGCCCGGTGGAAGCGGGAGCTGTAACGACGACCGCGACGGCAACAACGGTTGCGGAAACGACTCCGATCGCGAGGACGACAACAACGGCTGGTGCGGAATGAAGCCGAAGAACACGCCGGCTCCGACCGGGTCGCCGTCGGTTGCGCCGACCGGGTCGCCGACGGTTGCGCCGACCGGGTCGCCGACGGTTACGCCGACGGGATCGCCGACGGTTACGCCGACTGGTTCACCGACGACGTCGCCGTCACCGGGCGCGAGCGTCTCACCGGCCGGAACAACAACGCCCGCCGCACCCGCACGCGTTCTCGGAAAGGTTCTGCGTGCGCCGGGAGCCCAAGTCCTCGGTGTTTCGCTCGCGACGACCGGCCTTGCGATCGCCGGTCTTCTGATCGCCGCGGTGATCTTGCTGCTGTCGGGCGTCGCGCTCAAGCGCACCGACGCGTGGGTGAAGCGCCGCAACGCGTAACAAAACTCTGTGACCGGAGGTCCGCTCGGCGGACCTCCGGGCACGAGGGGGGTTTCAATCTCGCACCCGCGCGAAAGGTGCAGCGCATGAGGGAACATCCATCACCGGAACCGCCCGCGCGCGACAACCCATCGTCGGATCCCACCCCACCAGATACGAAGCCGCGCCTGCCGCCCGTCGAGCGTTTTCCGCGCGAGGAAAGGCGCCCCGTCGATTCTCCGTCCAAGGAAGACGACGATTCAGAGAACGACCGCTAGCGTAGGCGAATGACGCAGAGCCAATACGCCGCCGTGGTGCTCGCGGCCGGCGCCGGAACACGACTTCGGCCCCTGACGGTGCTCCGCCCCAAAGCGCTGTGCCCCGTGAACAACATCCCGCTCGTCGACTACGCGATTGCGCGCGCAATGCCGCTCGCGACATCGGTCGCCGTCAACGTCCATCACGGGCGCGATCTGATGGAAGAGCATCTCGCCGGACGCGTCCACCTGTCGATCGAAGAGCCCGACGTGCTGGGAAGCGCCGGCGCGCTCGGCGCTCTGCGCGAATGGATTGCCGGACGCGACGTCCTCGTCCTCAATGCCGACGCATATCACCCGCAAGAGATCGACGATTTCGCCGAGGGATGGAACGGCGAGCGTCCTCGCCTGCTCACGGTCGATGCCGGCCAGGCGGCGGACTTCGGTACTCGCCGCTACACCGGCACCGCGTTGTTGCCGTGGAAGATCGTTGCCAAGTTCGAGGCGACGCCGTCCGGCCTATACGACAAGTGTTTCGGGCCGCTCGCCGTTCGCGACGAGCTCGAGCTCGTGCTCAGTGACTCCGTATTCCTGGATTGCGGAACGCCGGCCGGTTATCACGCGGCCAACATGCACGCATCCGGCGGTCGCAACGTCGTCGCCCCGGGTGCAATCGTCGAAGGCGATATCGAGCGCACCGTGGTGTGGCCGGATTCCCGCGTCGGTCCGGGCGAGCGTTTGGTCGACGCGATTCGCGCAGACGGGCTGACCGTGTTCGCAGTCTAGAACCGCAACAGCGCTGCAACGTCTTGGACTGGTGCAGCATCATCCAGGTTGATGATTCGGACGTCGGCTGCCTGCGCGAGCGCGAGGTCGATGACCTCGGGCGGAACGTCGCGCCCTTCCGGCAGCAACAACGTGCCGACACGCCGGTCGTGCAACGCGTTCATCACGGGTTCGTATCCGTTCACGGCGCGCTCATCGCGGCCGAGGCCTTGCGCGAGCTGGTCGAGCGCCTCGCGGTCGAGCTTGCGCTTCTGCTCCTGAATGACGGGCCTGATCTTCTCGGCGAGCTCATCCATTGTCGAAAACTCCACATCGATGTCGACCCGCTGGATAACGCGGTCGCGAATGTGGGCGCGCAGATTGCGTTCCAAGTTTGCCCACAGCTCCGGCGTCGCGCCGACGACTAGGAAGTCGAACGGGTCTCGCTCATCCATGATGGCGATCGCCTTGGCGACGGCTTTCATGTGCCGGTCGACTTCCTTTCCGATCGATCGCTCGTAGCGTGCGGCCGACCAGCCGCCTTGCTTGTGCCGTCCGTGGACGTCCGCCGTGATATCGAGGATTTCTTGCAAGCGGTCCGCGTCGCCGCGGAACGCACGAGCGGCGTGGCGACTCACCAAGACCGTCGCCCATTCCTCCTGCGAGATGTAGTCGGCGAGCTGTTCCAGCGCGGGAGCTTCCGAAACGATCGCGCGCGACTGGACCGGTCGCAGGGTCGTCAGGACGACGAACATGCCGGCCGACGGACACACGAACATCGCGACGCCACCGTTCCCGTCGGCGGGAAACGCATCACTCGAGACGAAGTCCTGAACGAGCGCGGTCGCTTGCAGCGCTTCCGGTGAATGGTCGCCTCTCTCGTCGAGCTGCTTCTGCGCTTCGTCGATGAGCGAAACGAGCTGTGTCTGGCGCGCGTGCGGCATCGCGAACTCTGTCGGCTCCAGATTGAAATACGCCGTAAGAACGGGCGCCCCTCCCGGCGGAAATTCGCTCAACATCCGAAGTGATGCTCGGCCTGCGCGCCGAATTTCAGGCTCGAGTTGCTGCATGTACTGATTGCTACCCCACCTCGACGGAAAACAATCCGCGTGCTCCGAGCATCTGCAGGGAAGGCTTCTCGTGCAAAGGAGGTCGTCATGTAGCGTCAAAGCAACAAGCACAATCCGCGGCTTGATGACGAGCTACGAAAGGAAACCGAAGCAATCGAACGCGGCGCGCCGCGGACGGCGTTTCCGGCGCGCCCGGACCGGCTCGTCGAAACTGTGCGATCCGCGCATGGGCCGGACCGGGTGGTCGCGCTCCTCGAACGGCTGCCGCCCGAGGACGAGTTCGAGAACGTCCAAGGGGTTTGGGAAGCACTGGGAGGCCGCTGGGAGCACCGCTACTGATTTCCACCGTTTGGCCGGACGGGAAATAGTGCATTTGCTTCAGGCCCATGCCGTGACTTTGGTGGCAGACTTCCTCCCAGGATCGCGCACCTTCCTTTTAAGGCGAGGGAGCCACCGATCCCTAGTTGAGAGGCCGCTCGGGCAAGCGGCCTCTCCTATTTTTCCGGGGAGGTTTTCTCCAGCGCTATTGAGCTTTCTCCGGCAGCTAGGGAGCTCTTCCCTAGGGGAAGATCTCGAACGCTTCGACATGACGGGGACGCACAACGCTGAAGTGCCGCCGATGCAGCGTTGCGATGGCCGTGACCCCGAGCCGTTCCGCCGACGCGATGACAGATGCGTCCACCGTGCCGAGCGGGAGATCTCGATAGTCGGCGACAAGCTCGGCAATCCGCAACCAGTCCCCCGGCAGAACGGGATCGGTCGTGAAATTGCCCGCCGCCAGGTCTCCGAGGAACCGGACCTCAGCCTCGGGCCCGATCCTGGTTTCGAGGAGGTAAGCCACTTCGGTCACTACCAGCTGTGGAACGACCAAGGGTCCTTGATGCGACAACAGTAGGGCGAGGCTCGCCTCATGATCGCGATCATCTTCGTCGACGTAGGCGTACAAGGGTCCGGCATCGACCAGGAGCGCTATCGGCGCGCCTCCCGGCGGAGGATCTGCTCAATCTTGCGCGCGGTATCACGGCGACCACTCCGCCCGGCTTTGGCTGCGATGAGCCGGCGACGGCTTCCACCGAGATGGGACTCGATTGCTTCTCGCGTTAGCTCCGAGATCGTCGACCCACGCTTCGCGGCTTCATGGCGAAGGCGAGCATCGAGTTCGTCCGGCAGCTTGACCGTTGTCCTCTTCATGGTATGCCAGCATATCCCGCCGCGGTTGGGCGAGTCCAGAATGTGCCTCGAATACGGGCGGGGCGACCTGGAGCCTTGTTAGAAAATCGAGAGGTGCTAGTGGGCGTAACAGGATTTGAACCTGTGACCTCTTGCGTGTCGAGCAAGCGCTCTAACCAAGCTGAGCTATACGCCCTCGTGCCGGCCACATATTAGAGGACGGGACCGCGGTCGTCTCCACCGATTCTCGCCCGCTCAGCTCGCCGCGAAATCTGGATAAAACGTGCCGGGACGGCCGCCGGAGCCCAAACCGGCGTATGCCGCAAGCAGGAAAAGCCCCACCCGAGGGCGTAAGTCCATCCGGATGGTTCCCTGGCGACGAATCCTCAGCCTGTCCGTCATCGTCGGCGCGATGGCGCTTCAGCCTGTGCTCTCCCCAGCCGAGGACCTTCCCGGCTCAATCAAGACCATTGCCGGGGGCGGCACGGACGAAGGCGTCCCGGCCGCGTCGGCGAACTTGCTGTCGCCCGGCGGCATCGCGCTCACCTCCGCCGGCTCGATCGTCATCGCCGACACCGGCAACGACCGGATTCGCAGCCTCGGAACCGCCGGCACCGTCACAACGCTCGGTCCCAGACTGTCGGCGCCCGCCGACGTTGCCCTGGACGGCGCCGGAAACGCGCTCGTGACCGACACCGACGACAACATGATCAAGAAGATCGACGCAGCAGGACACGCGACGACGATCGCCGGCTCCGGCGAAGCGGGGTTCGGCGGCGACGGCGGCCCCGCGGTCGACGCCAAGCTCAATCATCCTTCCGGCATCGCGGTCGACGCGACCGGAAACATTTTCATCGGCGACACCACGAATAATCGCATCCGCAAGATCGACTCCGCCGGCGTCATCTCGACGATCGCCGGAACCGGTGAGGCCGGCGCGATCGGCGACGGCGCGCCGGCGACGGCCGCGCAGCTCTCCGGCCCGAGAGGCCTAACGATCGATGCGTCCGGCTTGTACATCACCGACACCGGCAACAGCAGCATTCGCAAGATCGACTCAACCGGCAACATCAATTTCGTTTCGGGCGGCGTCGCCGCGTGTCTCGCGTGGAGCGGTTCGTCTGGGGACACGATCACCGCGCTCACTACCGGGTTTTGCAGTCCCGCGGATGTCGCGGTCGACTCAACGGCAAACATCTTCGTGAGCGACACGGGGAACAACCGCATTCGAAAGATCGACTCCGGAGGGACGACGACCACGGTCGCCGGGCTCGGCACCGCCGACTTCGGCGGCGATGGATTGCCGGCGCAGCTTGCGCAACTCCAGGCGCCGGCCGGAATCGCCGTCAATGCGACCGGGGATCTGTTCGTCGCCGACGCCGGCAATGCGCGTATCCGCAAGATCGACGCGTCCGGCTCGATCACGACGATCGCCGGTGGCGGAGCGCCCGGCGGAGACGGCGGTCCCGCGACCAACGCGTTGCTCCCCAAGCCGGCCGCGGTGGCGATCGATGGCACGGGCACCGTGTACATCGCCGACGCGCAAGCAAATAGCGTTCGCAAGATCGACGCGACGGGTGTCATCGCAACGATCGCCGGAGACGGGCGATGCACCTACGCAGGCGACGGCGGCCAAGCCTCGGCGGCGAGCTTGTGCAAGCCGCAGGGTCTCGTGCTCGACGGAGCGGGGACGCTGTACATCGCCGACACCGGAAACCACCGCGTGCGGAAGATCGACGCGACGGGTGTGATCTCGACGCTCGCCGGACACGGCTGCTGTCCGCTGATCGCAAATCCGCTGCCGATCGGAGACGACGGGCCGGCACTGGCGGCGACGCTGCTGGCGCCGACGGGCCTAGCGGTCGACACGACCGGCGTGTACATCGCCGACACGCAAGACAACCGCATCAGAAAAGTGGACCCGTCCGGCATGATCACGACGATCGCCGGCACCGGCGCGAACGAGTCCAGCGGCGACGGCGGGTCGCCCTTGAGCGCGGCGGTCGCGGCTCCGCGCGGGCTGGCACTCGGCGCGGCCGGCACGTTGTACATCGCCGAGGCGCACCGCATACGCAAGATCGCAACCGACGTGATTTCCACGATTGCCGGTGACGGGTCGTGTGGCTTCGCCGGCGACGGAGACACGGCGGTGACCGCAAAGCTCTGCGCACCGACCGGTGTTGCAACGGATGCAACCGGCAACGTCTTCGTCGCCGACTCCGGCAACTACCGTCTGCGGTTGATCAACCCCGACGGCGTCGTCAACACCGTCGGCGGCACCGGCGCGCGGCAAGGCACGCCGGCGACGCAAGCGTTTGAGGAGTCGTTCGTGCCGGCGGCACTTGCATCGACGGCGACCGGGAACGTGTACATCGTCGATGCCGCCTCGCGGCGCGTGCTGCTCGCGACGACGCCGGCGCTCGCTCCGGCGCGGCCGGTTCCGACGGTGACCGTCGAAGCCAATGACAAATCGGTAACGCTGTCGTGGACGCGCCCGGCGGGATTCGACTTCGCCGGTGTGATCGTCCGCATGGCCGAGGGCAACACTCCCCCGGCAACACCGGCCGACGGAACGCTCGTCTATCAAGGCCGCGACACGACCGCGACGAAGCCGGATCTCCTCAACTGCGGGATCTACAGCTTCGCCGTGTTCGCGTACAGCCGGAGCCAAAGCTTCAGCGACGCCAAGAATGCGACGGGGATGCCCGTGCCGGAGACGCCGCAGCTCACGATGCTGACGGCGTCCCTCTCACCCGTCCGCATCACGTACGGCGCGACGATCACGTTGACGGGAACGCTCGCGTCGACGACGGAATCGCTCGCCGGTCGCACCGTGGATGCCTTCGTCAAGCCGAAAGGCGCTGCCACGGAGCAGAAGTTTGCTTCGCCGGTGACTGATTCGGGCGGCGCAGTTCGCCTCACGCACAAGCCGCTCGCAAACGGCGAGTACACCGTGGAGTTCGCCGGCACGCCGTGCCTGTCGGCGAGCGCGGCGACGAAAGCCGTTCAAGTCGCTCCGAAGCTGACCGCGAAGCTGAGCCCGACGTCCATGGCACTCGGCAAGACGGCCAAGATCTCCGGTTCGATTCTCCCGGCGCACGCCGGACAGGCGATCGCGCTCCAGCAATACGTCTCCGGACGATGGAAGACGATCAAGACCGTGCGGCTCTCATCGAGCGGCGCGTACGTGTTCTCGGTGAAGCCGGTGGCGAAGGGAACGCTCTCGTACCGCGTTCTCAAGGACGCCGACACCGATCATCTCGCCGTTCAATCGGCCACGCTGAAGCTCAAGGTGACCTAGGGAGCCCGAATGAAAATGCGCTTTCGATTTGGCTTGATCCTTCTCCTCATGGCGATGACGGCTTTCGTTGCCGGCTACGCTCCGTCCGCCGCAGGCGCCTTGGCGTATCCGGCGTGGAGCCCGCCGCTCCTTCTTGCCGGCGGAGGTGCGGAGCCGAGCATCCGGACACCCAACTCCGCGCAACACGGAGTTGCGGCGTACATCTCCGCGCCGACCGGGCTCGGGAGCAACTTCTGGGTCGTCCACGAGCGGCCCAAGGCCAACGGAACCGTCGTCCTCGATCCCACGCTGCCGGTGCAGCCGGATCTCGGAACCGGCGGAGGCGACTCGGAGATCTCGGTGTCGGATGCGCCGGATCCGGCCACGGGCTGTGACATCGTCGCGTACTCGGGCCTGCACAACGTGGACATCTTCGACAACTTCACGACCGCGTCGTCGAGCGACTGCGGCGAGAATTTTTCGACTCCCTTGCTTTTCGGCACGCAGAACACGCTGACCGACCGGCAATGGCAGACGTTCGACGGCGCGAAGACGAACTTCCTCATGTACCACAAGGTCGACACGAGCCAGATCGTCGTCAGCCGTTCCGAGGACGGCGGCCGGACGTACGTGTCGCTGTCCCCCGACGGAACTCAGGGCATCATCGACGCGCAGACGTTCCCGAAGGTGTTCAACACCAATCAAGTGGGGAACGTTGTCACCGACCGTTCGCAGGTGATCGACGGCATGACGTACCCGCTGAGCGGCGACCAGGTCCACGCCTTGTATGCAACGTTCGTCGGTCCTCGAGATGAGCTCGACAACGTTCAAGCGCAGGCAATTAACACGCCCGCGTCGCCGCCCTTCAATCATAACGACACGATCTACGTCGCGAAATCGGTTGACGGCGGTCTGACGTGGACCGATAAGCAGGTGTTCACGACGGATCCCGTGGCGACGCCGAATCGTGAGCTCAACCTGCTCTTCCCCGTCGTGTCCGTGGACAAAGCCGGAAACGTCTATATCGTCTGGAGCGACTCGTACAAGATTCAATACGCCGTGTCGCGCGACCACGGGGCCACGTGGTCGAAGGCTTTTCAGGTGAACACCGACAACCGCGGATTGCGGCCCGACAAGGGACGCGCGGACGTCTTCCCGTGGATCGCCGCGGGAGGGGCGGGGAAGATCGACGTCGTCTGGTATCACGGCGAAGGTGGGGATACATCGCAGTACCGCAACGCCGGCGACAAGAACACGAAGTGGACGGTCGCGTTTGCCGAGCTTTTCGATGCGGACGCGCCCGTCGGGACCATGCCGGTGCCGAAGATCGCCATGCGCGACGACGCGATCACGCCGGTCATTCACAACGGAAGCGTTTGCAACAACGGCACGTTGTGCATCGCACCCGAAACGCCGGTTACGAACCAAGCCGGCGACCGAACATTGCTCGACTTCTTTGAAGTTGCGATTGACACGCACGGGCGCGCAAACATCGCGTACGCCACGGACGCCTCGAGTCCGGGGTCGGCGAGCGTCGGGTACATTCGCCAGAACAGCGGTTTGTCGGCGCTGGACGGAAAGTTCGTCAAGCCGCTCGCCCTCGTACTCCCGGCAGCTCGCAAGCTGCTGCTCGGCACGAGTTGCCCCGGGCCGCAAATCGTGGACTTCGTCGACGATGCGCCGACCGCTCTGCCCGCCGACTTGGGACTCGGAGATGTGGAAACGCTCGACATCTTGAGCGTGAGCTTCGCGACGCCCGACCCTCAGAACATCAAGATCACGCTCACCCTCAAGAACCTCTCGTCGATTCCGTCGCCGGGGACGGCGGCGAGCCTTTACGAAGTCGTGTGGGAGTACAACAAGGTGTTGCACTATGTGAACGTCTCGACGAATGGTCCCGGCCTGCAAACCTACTCCACAGGCCGCTACGACCCCGGCGCGTCCCTGCCCGATTCCAGGAACAAGGCAGAGGGGACGCCGAGCGGTGCGTTCAACGAAGGCCCCAAAGGCACGATCGTGTGGATCGTCCCGCGAAGCGTGATCGGCAACCCGCCCGACGGCGCCGTGCTCACCAAGCAATACGCGGCAACTCACGGTTCCTATCGCGTCGCCGGATCAGGAGTGTCGTGGAGCGCTGATGCGGATCGCGCTCCGGACTTCGGAGCGGGATCGGCATACTCGGTCGGCGCCGTGTGCCCGCAGGCTGCCGTGCTCGGTAAGCACACGACGCGGCCGGCCCTGCAGGGATCGCATCGATCGCTTCCGGCGACCGGCGTCGAGGACTCCATCATGATTGCGGCGACGATGCTCGCGTCGGCGTTTGCTCTGGGCACGCGGTTGCGCAAGAGGGCAACGTCTTTCCCCGGCATCTAGCCCATCGCATAGTCCGTACGGCTCACTTGTGATGTGTTTGCTTCAGCGTGAGCTTCATCGAACCGATGAAGGGGTCAATGGTGACGGTTCGGTGTAGCGAGTGCGATCGCGTCCTTCAGCTCGAGCATTGGGAGTCGGGATACGGATGTCCGTGCGGGGTACACCGCGAATGGCGCGCCGAGCAAAGCTCACCCCGGCCCTTGGAGGCGGCGCCCGGAATTGAACCGGGGTGCGAGGTTTTGCAAACCTCTGCCTAACCACTCGGCCACACCGCCACAAAAACAACGGGGCCATGACGACGGGCCCCGGACGTACCGTTGGAGCGGGCGACCGGATTCGAACCGGCGACCTGCACCTTGGCAAGGTGCCGCTCTACCAACTGAGCCACGCCCGCGTGCGCGAAGGGCGATTCTACCAGCGCGGCGGCGGCGCGTACCAGAGGTCTTCGCTTCACACCTCCGATAGGCAAATCTGGAGGTCAAGCGGCCCACTCCCGGGATGCTTGACCTGTTAAGTTCTGTTAACTACTGTTCCGATCGTCCCGGAGCCATCCGGGCGGAGCGGAAGCGAAGCGGAGCATCGTCGCAGCACTCCCTGAGGGGGTCGCCATGGGCGAGGCGCTCCAAAAAGAACGCGAAGCAGAACCACTCGAGATTTTCACGGCGGTATTGATCGGCGCAGACGCCGTACGCGCGCACACCACCGGCACGACGCGCGAGGCATACCGCCGCCTGTACCGGACACTGCGCTCCGACGCCGCCGCGTTCACTCCGCCGCCGCGTCCGGCAGCGAGCTCCACCGAGCGATGCTTGAACGCCGTTTCCTCGTTGCGACACCGGCAGCGGGCAGTTCTCGCGCTGGTGCACGTTGCGCACCTGAGCCTCGCCGACGTTGCCTTCGTCGTCGGGGTAAGTCACCGCGAAGCCGGTGTGATCGCGGCAGCTGCAACCGAGCGCGTCGTGCGCGCCGTCGGCGGCCCGGCCGACATCGACGGCGCGCTTCGCGCCCTGACTGCGGAACGAATCAGACCGGAACGAGTCGTGCCGCCGGCGACAACCGCGCCGCGCGCCGTCGTTCGAACGCTTCTGGCGCCGGTGCAGACGACGTCGCGAGGTCCGTCGCGGCGTCCCATTTTCATCGCCGTCTTCTTGATGCTGCTGACGTTTGCCGTCCTTCCGGTGGCCGCGCACGTCTCGTCCGTCCGTCCCGCGCCGCTCCGTCCGTCGACGGTGCTCCCGGGCGCACCCGCGGTGAGCCACTCGGTCGTTTCAGCGTCGAGGGGCGTCCCGGTCGTGCGCGTCCGGCGCGGTGACACGCTGTGGGCGATCGCCGAGAAGCGTCTCCGCGACCCGATGCGATGGAGGGAGATCTTTGCGCTGAACGAAGGACGAACAATGACGCGCGGTGAGCGATTCTTGAACGCCGACTTGATCCGAGCCGGCTGGGAGCTTCGATTGCCGCGCGACGCGTAGCGCCTAACGTCCGAGGCTGTGCTCTCCGCGATTACCGTCCGCTGGAGCCGAAGCCTCGCTCGCCGCGGGCCGATGACGGCAAGTCGTCGACGACGCGCACGGCGAGCTCGGGCACCGGCATCACCACGAGCTGCGCGATTTTGTCACCCGTGTGTATCTCGATCGGCTCGTTGCGGTCGAGATTGATGAGGATCACGCGAACCTCTCCTCGATAGCCGGAGTCGATCAATCCCGGTGAGTTGACGAGCCCGAGTCCGTGCTTCGCCGCCGCGCCCGAGCGCGGCTGTACGAAGCCGGCGTACCCGTCCGGTATTGCGACGGCGATTCCCGTCGCGACCGTCGCGCGCTCCCCCGGTTTCAGCGTGACGCCTTCGGCTGCGAACAGATCGAGGCCTGCGTCGCCGCGATGCGCGCGGGCAGGGACCGTTGCGGCTTCGCTCAGCCGCCGAACGAGAATGTCGGTCACGGCAACACGCTAGCGCACGTCCGGGCCGCGCGGCTCCCGCCGAACGAACCGCCAGAACGACGCGACGACGCCGCCGAAACAGATCGCAGCCATCGCGCGAAGCCCGTACGCGGCAGAGAAGGGAATCGCCGTCGCGAGCGCGGCCCCGCCGACCCAGAACACTTGAAAGATCGTTTCGTAGCGAGCGAACGTGCGGCCGCGCACCTCTTCGGGCGCTTGATGCTGTAAGAGGCTGTCGAACGCGAGACGAGCCGCTCCGGCCGCCGTGCCCGTGATGCCGGCGACGATCGCCGCAGACGTGGTATCGAACCGTCCGATCGCCCACAGCGCCGCGACGCCGGCCGACAACGGCGCGAGGACGAGCAGAGCCGACTCGTGCAAGACGCGCCGAAGCACGGGCGTTGCGATGGACGCGACGAAGCCTCCGACCGTTGCCGCAACAACCGCCGCGCCGAGACCTTTCGCGCCGCGCCCTTGCGCACGCAACACGAAAGCAAGAAAGAAGACGAGGAACCCCACCGCCGCGCGAATCGACGCGGCCGCAACCCCGCCGGCGAGGATCCGCGGTGACAGCAGCGCGCGAAAATCGTGCACGTGCTCCCGTCGCCGCTCCGTCACGGCCGGCTTTCTGAGATCGAATGCGGCGATGCCGCCGAGCGCGAACACGACGAATGCAAGCTTGAGCGTCCATTGCTCGCTCAAGACGTGATTGATGAGAAGCCCCGGTCCCGCCGCCAGCGTGCCGCCCACAACCGAGATCACCGCGAGCCACGCGTTGCCCCACATGTTCGAGCGGCCCTCCGGCAAGGAGTCCGGCACGATCGCGCTTCGGCTCACTCCGTGCGCGCGCGAGAACACCAAGCTTCCGAACGCGAGCGGATACAGCCACAAGCGCTCGGTGCGCGTCGACAGCAAGAGCGCGAGCACGCACCGTGCGAAGGCGGAGGCGATGATCGCGATCCGGTAGGAGCCGCGGAAACGGTCGAGCAACGGTCCCACCAGAGGCGACAGCAACGCGAACGGCGCCATCGTCAGGAGCAGATACAGCGCGACCTTGTCGCGCGCTTCGCCGAGAGGCACGGCGAAGAACAAAGAGTTCACGAGCGCGAGCGCGACGAGCGCGTCGCCGGCTGCATGCGCCATTTGGACTTGCAGCAGCCGGCGAAACACCGGGTGCTCCGGGAGGTAACGGCGCTTTACGTCGTCCATCGGCAGACGTGGCAGCGCCCCCAGCCTGCGACCGCTGCCAGGCCGGGGGCGCGCGCTAATCCGGTCTTACGAGCACCCGCTGGTGGATCCGCAACCCTCGCACACGAAACAGCTGCCGGCGGGGCGCATCTTCTGACCGCAGTTGTAGCAGAGCGGAGCGTCGGCGTACTTCACCTCGACCGTTGCCTCGTCGTTCGGCTTCAGCTCCGGCGATGCGATGATCTGCGGCGTCAGCCCTTCGGGCTTGCTCGTTCCGCCGGGCGTGTCGTAGCCCTTCACGGCGTCGCGACGCTCGCTCGTCGACATGATGCCAAGACGCATCCGCGCCTCCTCGTCGAGGTGATCGATGGCCAAACGGCGGAACACGTAGTCCACCAGCGACGCCGCGAACCGGATGTCCGGGTCGTCGGTCATGCCGGAAGGCTCGAACCGCATGTTCATGAACTTGCCGACGTACGCCTCGAGCGGAACGCCGTACTGCAAACCGATCGAAACCGAGATCGCGAGAGCATCCATCACCCCGGCAAGCGTCGATCCCTGCTTCGAAACCTTGAGGAAGATCTCCCCGAGGCCGTCGTCGGGATACATGCCGGCGTTGATGTAACCCTCGGCGTCGGCGACGCGGAACGAGGTGGTGAGCGACGGCCGTGACTTCGGAAGGCGGCGTCGCTGCGGCTTACCCGTCGCGATGACGGCCGGTGCCACGTCCTTCGCCTTCTTGTCGGCCGACAGCGGTTGCGCGACCTTGCAGTTGTCGCGGTAGATAGCGAGCGCCTTGAGGCCGAGCTTCCAGCTCTCGATGTACAGCTTCTCGACCTCTTCAACCGTCACGGATTCCGGCATGTTCACCGTTTTGCTGATCGCGCCGCTGATGAACGGCTGCACGGCGCCCATCATCCGTACGTGACCCATGTAGTGGATCGTGCGCTCCCCCATCGCCGTGTCGAACACGGTCTCGTGCTCGGGCTTGAGGAACGGCGCACCGGAGATGTTGTTGTGCTCGTGGATGTACGCGGTGATTTGCTCGACCTCGTTCGGCGCGTAGCCGAGCTTGCGTAGCGCCCGGGGCACCGTTTGATTCACGATCTTCATCGTTCCGCCGCCGACGAGCTTCTTCGTCTTCACGAGCGCGAGGTCCGGCTCGATCCCCGTTGTGTCGCAATCCATCATGAGCCCGATGGTGCCGGTCGGCGCGAGCACGGAGGCTTGCGCGTTGCGCCATCCGTGCTGTGCTCCGAGCGTGAGGGCCTCGTCCCACGACCCTTGCGCCGCTTGCAGGATCGCCTCGGGGACGAGGTCGGGATCGATCTGCTCGTCCACCGCGTCGCGGTGCTTCTGAATGACGCGCGTCATCGCCTCTTTGTTCGGCCAGAAGCCGCTGTGCGGGCCTTGTACTTCTGCGAACCGGGCGCTGTTGCGATACGCCCAGCCGGTAAGGATCGAGGTGAGAGCCGCCGCCCAGGCGCGGCCGGCGTCGGAGTCGTATGCGAGGCCGCGCGCCATCAAAAGCGCGCCGAGGTTCGCGTAGCCGATGCCGAGCTCGCGATACGCGATCGCGTTGTCCTTGATCTTTTCCGTCGGGTACGAGGAGTTCCCGACGATGATCTCCTGCGCGAGGAAGATGACGTCGATCGTGTGCTTGTACGCCGGGATGTCGAAGTTCATGTCCTCGTCCACGTACTTCATGAGGTTGAGGCTCGCGAGGTTGCATGCGCTGTTGTCGAGGTGCATGTACTCGCTGCACGGGTTGGACGCGTTGATTCGGCCGGTCACCGGCGAGGTGTGCCAGTCGTTGATCGTCGTGTCGTACTGCAAGCCAGGGTCCGCGCATTCCCACGCCGCTTGCGCCATCTCGTGCATGAGGTCGCGCGCGCGCATCGTCTTGACATCTCTATTGTTCAGGACCGCTTTCAGTGTCCAGTCGGCATCCTGCTCGACCGCGTGCATGAAGTCGTCGGTCACGCGCACCGAGTTGTTCGCGTTCTGATACTGGATCGAGTACGAGTCGCGTCCGTCGAGGTCCATGTCGAAGCCGGCGTCGCGCATGACGCGGGCTTTGCGCTCCTCTACGGCCTTGCACCAGATGAAGTCCTCGACGTCGGGGTGATCGACGTTCAGGATGACCATCTTCGCGGCTCGGCGTGTCTTACCGCCCGACTTGATCGTGCCGGCGCTTGCGTCCGCGCCCCGCATGAACGAGACGGGACCGCTCGCTTCGCCGCCGCTCGAAAGCTGCTCCTTCGACGAGCGGATCGTCGAGAGGTTGATGCCCGATCCGGATCCGCCTTTGAAGATCGTGCCTTCCTCGACGTACCAGTTTAGGATCGAGCTCATCTTGTCCTCGACCGCGAGGATGAAGCACGCGCTGCACTGCGGCTCGGGCTCGACGCCCACGTTGAACCAGACCGGGGAATTGAAGGAGGCCTTTTGGTTCACGAGGATGTGCTTCAGCTCGGCGTTGAACGTGTCGCGGTCGGCTTCGGAGGCGAAGTAGCCGTCCTTCCAGCCCCAGCCGCTGATCGTGTCGGCGACGCGGTCGACCAGCTGACGCACCGAGCGCTCGCGTTGAGGCGTCCCGAGCGGGCCGCGAAAGTACTTCTGCGCGACGATGTTCGTCGCGTTCTGCGACCACGTCTTCGGAAACTCCACATCGCGCTGCTCGAATGCGTTCCCGCCCTCCTTGAAGTTCGGGATGATGGCGTCGCGCGTGTCCCACTCGATCTCGTCGTACGGGTGCACGTCGGGCTTCGTGAAATACCGCCTGAGCGGCAAGCCCGTCCTCTCCACTCGCAGGTCCTTCTCGGTCTTGGCCACCGAGCCTCCCTCCCTCGCGTTCACTCGTCCCCGGTCTTCGCCGTCGCGGCCTTCGGCGGCGTCTTTTTTTGCAGCAGGAGCCCGACTTCGCGCTCGAAATCCGTCAGCTCCTGAAACTCCTTGTAGACCGAGGCGAACCGCACGTACCCCACCTCGTCTACCTCGCGCAGCTTCTCCAGCACGGCCAGCCCCACGTCGGAGGTCTTCACTTCGGACCCGGCCTGCCGGAGCCCTTGCTCGATCTCATCGGCCATCCGCTCGATGTCCTCGGCCGAGACCGGACGGTTCGTCACCGCCTTGGCGATCCCGGAGATCACTTTGGCCCTGCTGTACGGCATTGCCTCTCCTGAGCGTTTCACGACCCGCAGCCCGACGGCTTCGGCCCGCTCGAACGTCGTGAACCGGCGTCCACACGAGGCGCATTCGCGCCGCCGTCTGATTGCCGCGCCGTCCTCCGCCAGGCGTGAATCGACGACCTTGTCTTCCGCGCTTCTGCAATACGGGCACCGCATCAGGTCCTCAGGGAAAGGGCTCCCCACGAACCCGTTCCCGGCTCCCTCGGCTGGGGGTCTTGTGTGGATAAGCTGTGCACAAAACCACAACATCTTGTGGGTAGGAGTACACTATCACACTACATAGGGGCGTTCAAGGATGCTCGTCTGAGCGGAGGCAGGAGTCTAGGAACCGCTGAAAAACAGGGGTTCGCCGGGGCGTAGGGGCCGGCTCCCCAAGTGGTTTTCGCGCACGAGGCGGTCCACGGTCGCGAGCACGTCCTTCTGAGGCGCGACCTCCCGCGCGATCCCCCACAAGGTGTCGCCGGCGTGCACCACATGGACGAGCTTGCGCTGCGGCGCATGCGACTGGCGCGCGCCGACCCGAGCGGCCCCGGGTAGGAGAAGTGCTGCCAGGATCCCGGTGACGACTAGCGCCTTTCTCATCATCGCGTTTCCTCCTTGCCATCGAACGTGCGTTCGGTTATGGTAGACGAACACGTGTTCGGAGTCAAGGTCGAACAGGTGTTTGTATCGAACACTCGTTCGTGATACCGTCGGCGAAACTTGCCGTTGGAGCTCGCCGTCGAGAGGAGGCCCGCTGTGGGGGACCTGACACCGCGCCAAGAGGCAATCCTGGAATACATCCGGAAGACCGTCGGCGAGCGCGGCTATCCCCCGTCCGTCCGAGAGATCGGCGAGGCCGTGGGCTTGCACTCCCCCTCGAGCGTGCACGCGCAGCTAGCCGGGCTCGCCGAAAAGGGCTACCTGGCGAAAGACGCCGACCGGCCGCGCGCCATTCGCGTGAAGGCACCCGGTGGCGACGCAACGCCCGTACGCGTGCGTGAGGTCCCCCTCCTCGGGCAGATCGCCGCGGGCGCGCCGCTTCTCGCAGAGCAGAACGTCGAAGACACGATCGCAATCGACGAAGAGTTCGCTTCTCGCGGAAACCTCTTTGCGCTTCGAGTGCGCGGCGATTCGATGACGGGCGCCGGCATCTTCGACGGCGATACCGTGATCGTGCGCGAGCAGGCGACCGCCGAAGAGGGTGAGATCATCGCCGCGCTCGTCGATGAGGAAGAGGCCACCGTCAAGCGCCTCTCACGCAAGGGCGGTCGCGTGCGGCTCCTGGCCGAGAACGACGCCTACGCACCGATCGAAGCCGATGCGGTGCGCGTGCTCGGCAAAGTCGTGGCGGTCTTTCGGCGAATCTAGTGTCGGACTGTCAATCCTCGGAGCCTGATCCAACTCGCTGACGTAGCTTCTCGCGGGCGCGAAACTACCAAACCACTTTGACGTCGTAGGACGAGATCGCCTCATCGCTCGTCACCATCGCGAGATCCTCGGAAACGGCCTGCGCCACAAGCATCCGGTCGAACGCGTTTCGGTGATGCATCGGCAAAGACGCCATAGCCAGAGCATGATCTATGCGTAAGGCGGCCCGGGGCCGGGTCAAGGGGAGGATTTTGATCTCTCCATGAGGAATATCGTTCGTGACCGACTCGTCCGCCAGGGGGATGCTGTGCCACGACGCGCCGCGCTTGCTCTCGTCCTTGCTCTTGTCGCAGCCATGCCGTTTGCGGCTCACGCGGAGTGCTACGACCTCGAGACCTGCCGGCCCAGACTCGGCACGTTGACGCCGGTGACGCAATTCGCGTGGGCTGCGTGGAAGGTTCAATTCGGCAAGGCAGGCCAAACCGGCGTCGTGAACCCCCTCTTCAAGGCCTCGAGTGCCCCCGGGGACACCGGGTTCATCTCGTACGGTGATCGACAGGGCTGGAGCGGTGGAGCTCAAACAGGAACCTATGGGCTTCGGTTCCGCGCCCAAGCGGGCTCCGTTGACGGCACCGGTCGCTACGGGGAGTACGAGCGCCCGGCGTGGTCTGCCGGCGAGTTCTACGAGTATGGGCTCCCGGTCGTCGAAACGATCATTGCGATCGTCGCCGCCAATGAGCCTGTGCAAGACGGCACACTGGAGCTTCGAGGCGAGGGCGACGTGACCCTCCTGGGAGAGACGCGCGGCACCTCGACGTTCCTCGTGACGCCGGAGGACTTCACGACGACCGAGCCGGTCGGCGTCGAGGCAGCGCACGGCGGTTCGCCCGCGGTCGCCGCCCGCAGCAACGCCGTCGCGCACCACTCGATCTCCCACTCTTTCTTCGGGTACTTCGAAGCAAGCACCGACGGCACCCACACCTTGGACGGCGCATACGCCGGTCCGGTGCAGCTCAGCTGGGACGGTCCCGGCGGGTCGGGCTCCGGATCGACGCGGTACCGCTTCACGAGCGCGCCGGGCGGCGATTACACGTTCCGCATCGACAAAGAAATCGGCCTGGAGATCTGGCCGAACGTCTACGCGATCGGCGCCGATATCGACGCGCTGCCATAACTCCTAGAGGCGCGCGAACCGGCCGGGAGACGCTGAACCCGCAATCAGGTAATGACGTCGAAGGCGAGCCGGCGGTCCGGGCCGTAGCGATACACGCCGAAATCACGGTCGAAGGATGCAACAGAGGAGCAGCCGAGTCGCTCCATGACGGCCATCGATGTGCGATCGACGAGATCGAACTTCTGATCGGCCCACAGCTCGCCGATTGCGACGGCCCGTTCCAAGTCGGCGGCGCCGACCGGCTCGACCGCAACGGGCGACCCGCGAAAGTTCGCAAGGAATCGTTCAGCAGTATCCCAGCCCAAACGCTTTCGCAGCATCGCCCAGGCCTCGACCAGGACGTGATCTGTCGTGAAAGGGCCATCCCCTGTGATTCGAATCAGGACATCGCGCGCTCGTGCGTTCTGGGACTCGCCGGCGTCGGTGGCCGCCAGAAAGACGTTCGTGTCGACGAACACACTCACGATCCGGGCTTTCTCTGCCTGGATTTGGTCGCGGGCCTATTCAGACTGCGCTTGTATTCCGCCTCGAACGCCTCGGCAACTTCCTTATCCATGTCTTCGACTGCATCTTTCAGTCCGGAGTTTCCGAGGTTGAAGATTCCATCCCAGGCTGTTGCGTCGTACGTAACCCGTTGCTCGGCGGTGCGCTGAGCGATAACGCGGCGCAGGTATTCAGTTAGCGACAGGCCGCGCTCCGCGGCTTCGCGCAGTAGCCGGCGGTGCTCCTCCGGGTCGAGGTAGATTTGGGTACGCTTGAACGCCATGATGTGACATCATAGCACCACGGCCATCCAGTCTCCACAGAATTGGACCTCGATCGGGAGCGGCCCGCCCGTCGACAATATGCTATGATATTGTCATGGCCCGAACGGCTACGTTGGTCCAGCTGAACCAAGACCTTCTAGCCGCACTCGATCAGCGAGCTGCGGAGGAGGGAGTGTCCCGATCGCAACTGATCCGCGAGGCGATCAAGGCCTACCTCGCCGACGCACTCGATGCTGCCATCGATCGCCAGATCGTCGAGGCCTATCGGAAACGGCCGCAAGTCGATGACCCGGCGTGCAAGCCGCGCTGCGCGAGTCGATCTCGGCCGAGCCCTGGTGAACCGCGGCGAGGTCTGGTGGGCCGAACATCCCGAGGCCGGCCGGCGTCCCTATCTCATCCTCACCCGACAGGGCGCTTTGACCGTGCTCTCGGGGATCGTCGTCGCCCAGATCAGTCGAACCGTCCGCGGTATCCAAACCGAGGTGGCGCTCGACGCCGACGACGGGATGCCCGAGCCTTGTGCGGCGAGCTTCGACAACATCCTCACGATCCCGAAATGGTCCCTCGTCGAGCGGATATGCCAACTCAACCTTCCTAAGCTCCATGAGGTGTGCCGCGCCTTGCGCACAGCGACCGGCTGTTGATTTCCGCCCGATAAGAGACTCCAGCCCTGCGCGTCGACGTCGATAGTCGGCTCGTCGGCAATTTCATGCACGAGGAATAGCTCGACAGTAGCCGGAACCGTGCGCGGTCCCAGGCGTTTATCGAAACAACGACCATGCATCAAGACCTGGCTTGTCACGGGCTCTTGTCGTCTGTTCATCCGTTTACGGCGTCTGCTCGACAAATATGAATCCGGAACCCGGAGCGCTTACGGACCAGCTGGGCCTCACAGCTCCCAAAACCGCGCTCGGTGCCGCGAGTATCAGACCCGGTGCCGTCTGCAAGATCCACTTAACTGGGTTGCACCAAATCAAGTCTATGCACACCGACGGGACGGGGACGCCTGGAATGCCAGGGGGAATCTGCGGGTACGCGCCCACTTGCTCTATGAGCGTAACAACTGCGATCGTCGCCTGTTGCGGGATCCACGGAGGGGACGCTTCGATCGCCTGGGTTGCGGTGTCTCCGCAGTCGGGAAGGGCCGGATAGAACCGCAATCCAAAGATCGCGGGCACGGTTGTCGCGGGTCGAAGAGAGAACGTGTTGTGCGATGCCTTGACCTTGCTGGCCCGAAGACTTGTAACTACACGCCGCAGCGCGTTCGGCAGCGTCACCCACAGGGTTGCCGTTGACCCACGCGTTCGCCGGAATCGCAATCGTGCCCTGCGTGACACGGTCTTCTGCTCGAGCCGGACTCACAGTCAATGCGAAAAGACCGGTCAGCAACAGAGCTGCTGCTGATCTGTGGCATCTCTTCGTAACCTTCTGCTCCTTCGGACGGGGCGTGATGTTCGCGGGTTCACGATCGCTTTCCTCCTTCCGGACGTTATGGGGAGTTTTACGACGCGCCCATCGTCCGCGGGCTCATTCTGTCCCCCATCTCCGACTCAGATCCGCACCGGTTGATCGCGTCGCGGAACGCGCGAGCAAACCTGCGAAGAGAAGAGCCAGTCCCGCTCCAAAAGGAACCGCTGATGTCCACGTGCTCGGCAGCGCTGTGAACCGAGCGCCGAGAACCTGAGAATGTCCCGACCCAGTTCTCGTCGAACAACGCTTCGGCGGGTCCACGGCGACGCCCGTCGGGCCCTTGTCGTTGCCGGTGAGCTTTATGAAGCTCTGTTCGACGCCCGTTCCGTCGAGTTTGGCACGGCCGAGCGTGGTGCCATCGAAGTGGCCGAGGCCGGCCCAATAGATATGATCGCAATCGACCCCGACGCCACCCGGAGCAAACTGCAAGTCGTGGATGAAGCTCTGATCGACGCCCGTGCCATCGAGGTTGGCGCGCCCGATCGTCGAGCCCGAGCCGAAGACTCCGCCGGAACTGGCATTGCCCCAGTACATATGCGCGCCGTCAACCGCGATGCCAGTTGGGCCGTCTGCGCCGGTGATAAAACTTGGATTGATGTCGGAGCCGTCGAGGTTTGCGCGACCGATCTTGGTTCCGGTGCCGAAGGGACATCCGATGTCGTCCCAGTAAATGTGGGCGCCGTCAACCGCGATGTTGTTCGCGCCGTCGGGGGCGGTGTTGATGAAATTCTGGTTGATGCCGGAACCGTCAAGGTTGGCGCGACCGATGGTGTTGCCGCACCCAAACTGCGCTCCGGATCCGGAGTTGGTCCAGTAGACATGGGTGGCATCGACCGCGACCCCGCCCGAAGCGCTCATCGTGGTGATGAATCTCGACTCGGCGCCGGTGCCGTCGAGGTTGGCGCGACCGATAGTCATGCCCGCGGTGACGGGACCCAGGTTGGCCCAGTAAATGTGGGCACCGTCAACGGCAACGCCGGACGGGCCCGTGACACCGCTGTTGACGAAGCTCTGGTTGATGCCGGAGCCGTCGATGTT
>JAIVGO010000167.1 GCA_020201525.1 Actinomycetota bacterium
CGGCGAGCCACCGCCACGACGTCGCGGCGGAACTCTTCAGGAAAGGCTTTCGGCACGTCGACCACCTCCGGCGAGGACCGTAATCCTCACACATCAGGAGTCAACCAATCCGGGGGCAGTCCCTCTACGCGCTTGAGCGCCGTCGCCCTCACGGAGCCCTAAACGCACTCGGCCACGGCCAAGAGGTTTTCCGATCGCGAACCAGATTGGATAAGAGGGCCGGAACTAGCATTGGAACGCTTAGAGCAGATGGCGGTGAAGTAGGGCTGCCGTACATGAGGTTTTGCAACTTACACATTTCTGCGGTCGGTCTGTTGACATTGTCTGTGCGACTCATAGACTGCCGCGCTCAAAGCACTTTTTGGGCGGAACATTGAGGAGAGAAATCTTGTCGTCACCCGTCTCGTTTCGTGTACTTGCTCGCATTGTTTGTGTGATTTTCGTTGCGCTAGGTCTTGTCTGTCGTGGAGTTCAGCTGGCTGTCAGGAAGGTTTTTTTACTTCTCCCGAGAGTCCTCAATACGGAGACCAAGGGGATGAGCACGGGCCGCAAGAGGCGACGCGGTTTGAAGGCGATGGTTGCTATTGGGCTGGCGTTGACGCTTGTTGTGCAAGCTGGTTCGGCGGCAGGCGCACAGCCGACGATGGGTACTGCACCTCGGTACGGCACCGCCTTGAGTGCCCTCGGCCGTGCCGCAGGCGCAGTGGGATCGCCGATTCTCGCCACGCTCCGCGGTGCCGGGTCGTGGGCGGCATCAGTTCTTCGCGCGACGCCACCTGAGCCAGAGCCGACGCCGGTCAGCAAGGGAGAAGTCCCGGAGAAGCGAACGGCGACGTCCCGGACAGTCCACAACGCCGACGGCAGCTTCACCGTTGAGGCGTTCCCGTATCGGGTCAACTACAAGGACGAAGCCGGGGATTGGCAGCCCATCGAGACGGACCTCGTTTCCTCTTCGTTGCCGGGGTACCGCTGGCAAAACAAATCCAACAGTTTCGGCCTGTACGTCAAGGACTCCTCGGCGGATGATCACGTCACGCTGAAACTTGGCGACGCGGCGTACACGTTCACGCCGAAAGACTTTTCGTCCTCGGCAGGCGCGGCGGATGGATCCAATGCACACTTCGCGGGCGTCGCAGCGTCGACCGACGACGACATCACCTCGACGGAGACTGGATTCAAGGAGACCCTGACCCTGCGCGGCCGCAGCGCACCGAGTTCCTACACCTTCCTCGTGAAAGGACCGATTGCGTCCATCGCGAAGGCCAAGAACGGCTCGCTCACGGCGAAGAACGCTGCCGGCGACACCGTCCTTGTGTTCCCTGCGCCGTGGGCACGTGAGGCGAGTACCGACCACACCAGCGAGGTGCTCACGCCGGCGACGCGACACGCAGAGCTGAGTGCGGAGCAGGTCGTCGGCGGATGGGAGATCACGGTAAGCCTCGACAAAGAATGGCTGAATGTGCCGGGACGTCGCTTTCCCGTGATTGTCGATCCGACAACAACCATCCAAACGACGATACTCGATGGATACTGGCCATTTGACACCGTAAACGGCGGGAACTATTCGCTCACGGCGAACGACGTCGTGAACTACATCGGCACCGACGTGAACACGAAGGGACGAACGGCGATCAAGTTCAACGTCGAAAACACCATCCCGTTCGGATCCGTGATCAATACAGCGACACTGTCGATGTACCGGGATGTTCTTGGATGCATGGGGAGCAACAACGCGCTGTGTTCGGGCAAGGGACAGACCATCAACGCCTACCGGATGTCCCAGAGTTGGGGAAGCGGCGACACGTGGAACACCGCCGCGACCAAGTACGACTCGTCGAAGGTGTGGGGAGCATTTTCCCGTGTGGCTTCGGATCCGTGGTTCAGCGTCTGGAACGACTGGACCGTAACCGGGCTCGTGCAGGGATGGGTCAGCCAATCCTTTCCGAACTACGGTCTTATTCTTGTTCAGTCGAACGAGGCGTATAGTCAAGGCGGCGGCGCGTGGGAATCCAGTCGGTACACGAGCGATACCTCGAAGCGTCCGAAGCTCGTTATCAACTACACGGCAAACGCGACGCACGGATACCCTCTTGCGGGGCCGCCCGACGCGACCGCGGTGCAGACACTGGACACAAGCATTACGCAAGCACTTTCGATTGCGCCGAAGCGCTCTATTTTCCGAGCAAACGACGGCAGTGGAGTCCTCGCGATCACCGGTGGCGGCTGCAGGAAGACCTCTGCGGCACCGCCGTATCAAACCTGGGGCACCGCGACGGCACTTCCGACGTGCATCGCCGACGCGGTGATGCGAACCGACAACGACACGCTCTATTCTCTTGAGCGCGGGGACGTCGGATCGCTCACGCCGCACGCCGTCCGAAAGTGGACCCATAGCGGATCGACATGGACCGTCGGTTCACCGGTTTCCGTAGACAACGCCGCTCTCGGAACGGACCGCTCTATTGTTCGCACGCCCGCTGGAAAGCTTTGGGTGGCGATTTCGAAGCCCGCACCCGTCAACAACCTGATCTACGTGCGCCGGAGCGACGATGACGGCGCTACGTGGCCCTCCGGAAACGAGTATCAGCTGCCGGTTGAAGGTGTAGCTCAACTCGTCTCGTCGACGGCCGCAACCGGAATCATCGTCAATCGCAACGGGATTCTCAGCTGGGTGAAGGCGAACAGTGATACCAGCTGGTCATCGCAAACCGACTTTACCGGCGATTTCGGTTCGAGCACGCTGAACTTCCAGGCCGTGGCCGATGACACTGGGACGATTCATCTCGTCTATTCCGGGTCGGGAATCGGGTTGCGCTACCGCAGCTTTTCCGGTGGCGTTTGGACGCCGGCGCTTTCCTCGCCCGGCACTTCACTAGGGACGGCTACGGGTGAGGTCACGATGACGACCGATGGCGCCGGCCTTACGTTGCTTTCGGTGAACGGTACGGGGGTCGACAAGAGGACCTGGGACAGCGCCACTGGCTGGTCCGGCGCGAGTACAGTCGCGCTGGACTCAGGTGCACCGGGCACAATGGTGCGCGTCGCAATTCCTCCACGCGTACAGCCCGACAGCATCATCCCGGTGACATGGGAAGAAGACAACGGCTCCAGCACCTTCACTGCGTACTTCGATTATCTCGACACCGGTTTGCCGTACGGGCCGATGACCTTTCCCTCCGACGGCTTGATTCTCACAGGGACGCACACGCTCACGGCGGCGCCCATCGAGGACGGGGGCGTGCAGCGTGTCGACTTCATGCTCGATCGCGGCAACGGGATATTGTCGCACCTCGGATCGGATTTGACGGCGCCGTTCACGTATTCGTGGAACACCCAAGAAGTGGATGACTGCGCATCCCACAACCCGTGCTCCACACCTGCGGTTCGGATGTGGCCCGACGGGGCGTACCGCGTCTATGCGCGCGCCTGGGACAACAAGGGCAATGGCGGCGAAACCGAGTCGCCGTTGGTGTTCGTACAAAAAAAAGATCTAGGCGTTCGTTCATACCGGCCGAACATGGGCGTTCCGATTGCGCCGGGTGTCTCCGGCAATGTCAACTTGTGGAACGGCAATCTCACTGTGCAGCACGCGATCGCGTCGGATTCGACCGTCCTCGGGCCGCTGACCATCGTCGATACCTATAACTCGCAGAATACGGCGCTCGGAACGGCGGGTCTCGGGTGGGAGCTGAACATCGCGACCAACGCACCGTTCTCTTTCTCGAGGCTCATCGACCACACGGCGGATCCTCTGTACCCGGGTGGATGGGTCGAGCTTCGCGAGACGAGCGGTGCGCCACATTGGTACCACCAATCCAAGGGCTCTTCGTACGCGCCGTACGCCGCCGACTTCTCATCACTTGTGAAGAATTCGGACGGCACATGGACGCTGACATTGGTTGACGGCAGCGAGTATTCCTTCCGCGCTGCATCCGGGTCGCCGGCGACGGCGCAACCTGAGTCCTTCAAGCCAGCTTCTCTCGGCGCCGGACAACAGGGATTCCAATATTCGTATGACGCAAGTGGTAGGCTCTCTTCGGTTGCAGACCCCAAAGGTCGCGGCTTCACTTTCAGCTATCTCCTATCGCCAGATGTGAATGCCGGACGGCTTCACACGATCGTTTCAAATCAAACAGCCGCGCGAACGTGGACGATAACGTACGACGGTTCTGGGCGACTCACGGACATCGATGACCCCGTCAATACGGCCACGACGCATTACACGTACGACGCGAGCAATCGCATGGCGACGGGGAAGTCGCCGGCTCTCGTTCAGACGTCGTTTGGGTACGACGCCTCGAGCCGCATCACGTCCGTGACCGGCGTTCACTCGGCTGGAGCGGACAACTCCGTAACAACGGTGTCGTACGTGAGCTCGACCGTGACGACCGTGACGAGGCCGAAGGGAAATCTCGTTACGTGCGATGCGACGTGCAAGACTAAGTACACCACCACGTATACAACCGAGACCACCGGATCGGGACGGCTGAGCACGGTTGCGATCACCCTTCCGGACGGCACCTCGAAGACGAAAACGCTCACTTGGGCGAATCAGAACCTGCTCGCATCCGCGAACGACTTCCGCGGTGACGCGGCAAGTTTGTTCACCTACGACCAGGCCGGCAACCTGCTCAGCGAACGGGACCCGATCGGCAATACGATCACGCACGCGTACGATGAAAACTACTCAGGACTGGCAGCCGTCTATTACAACAACACGACACTGACGCCGCCGGCAAGCGTTCGGCGGCTCGATCCGCAAGTGAACTTCACCGCTGGGTCCGGCGGCTATCCGCCGACCGGTGTCGGTGGCTCCGGGGGCTCGGCCTTCTCCGCGCGCTGGACCGGGTATGTGAATGTTTCGTCGACGCTGAATCCGTACAAGTTCACAACAACATCCGATGATGGCTCGCGCGTGTACGTCGACGGACGGCTTATGGTCGACAATTGGGGAAACCATGCCTCGGTGTCGAAGACATCGGCCGCGATGACGCTGACCAGCGGCCTGCACGCGATCGTGGTGGAGTACTACAACAACACGACGCCGGGGTCGATGGCGCTGAAATGGTCCTACAAGAACCAGGCAACGACGCCCATTCCGAGCACGAGCCTGAAGCCGGGCTTTCACTTGCTCACGACGACGACGGACGCGCTGTTGAATACGGCCACCTTCACTTACGAGGACGAGCTGCCGGCGAACTACACCAACGACGACGATGCATTCTTCGGCCGCCTCGCCGAGCACGACGTGACGAACGTCGCCGCGGTCACCGGCACGAGCACCACGATGCGCACGCGCTACACCTACAACAGCTACGGGCAGATAAAGACGATCGCGATGCCCAACGGCAACGGAGCAACATCGACCGATGGAACCCATACGACGACGTACACGTACTACGGGGAAAGCGGTCAGCCGACGTCGGGAACCGATTGCAACGCCGCGTCGATTCCGCAGACGGGCCTGATCGAAAAAATCGACAGTCCCCAAGCAAGCGTCGATACCATCGTGGTCCACGACGCCGCCGGCAATATCGTCAAGGCGACCGACGGCAAGGGCGACGCGTGTCTTTCGTACGACGCGCTGCGCCGGCCGCTCTCGATGAAAGCAAGCGACCGAGCCATTGCCGATGCCACCACGTATAGCTACAACGCCGACGGTATGCTGACCGGCGTGAGCGATCCGGTGATCGTGGCAGCCGGCGGTGCCGCGAGCGTCTACACCTACGACGATCTCGACCGGTTGTCCACAGCCACCGATGAGACCGGGCCGACCGGCGTCGGCGGCGCAGGCGCGGCGACCTACACCTACGATCAAGATTCCAATGTGACCAAGGTCGTGAACAAGGCGACGGGTGCCACCGGTATCACGTACACGCCGGATGAGCTGGACCGGACCAAGAATCTGGTCGATCACACCGGCAAGACGTACAACTTCAGTTACGACGCCGACGGCCGGCTCACGCAGCAGACCTATCCGACGTCGCCGGTGGCCACGAACGCGAATCTCACCTACGGCGACGCCGCCGGCCGCCTCACCAGCTACGCGAACCAAACTGTGACCGGAGGCGATCTGGGCACCGACACCTACACCTACAGCATCCGCGGGGAGCGTACGAGCGACACCTCACCCCAAGGCAAGTGGCTCTACAGCTACGACACCACCGGGCGCCTGGAGCAGGTACGTGACCCGGTGAGCCAGCGCACGCGGCGCTACGTCTTTGACGCCGACTCCAACCGGCTCGACAAACGAAACAACGCCGGGTGGACGAAGAGCACACAGGCGAACTCCTGGGGCGCCGATCCGGTGCTGCCGGGCAACATGTCACTCGCCGCCAACGCGATCCCCCAGTGGGTTGGAGATAACGCGAGCTATTCGCGCCCGTTGAAGTTCGCCTTCCCCTTCGGTGGCACGACATACGCCTCGGGCACGAACCTGAACGTCTCGACCAACGGCTACCTCACCATCGGCTCTTCCGGCGGCAGTGCCCAAGCGCCGGATCCGGCGAGCACCGCCCTGAACGTCATCGACGTCTACGGCAAGGACTTGCAAATCCCCGATCCTGCGGCGCCGGCCAACCTCGGCAAGGGTTACGGCGTCTTCCTCGAGGAGCCGGCGGATAACTCTTTCGTGCGCATCCGCTGGCGCGGCACGTCCCAGGACGGGACCCAAGCGGCGAACTTCGAGGTGGTGCTGTATCCCTCGGGCAACATCACCACCAAGTACAACACGCTTCCAAGCACCGGGACCGCGCGGGTCGGCGTGAGCGCAGGGGACAAGCTCAACTTCCTGACCGCCAGCGGCTACGACGGGACAGTGATCGCCTCGAACGCACAAGACGTAACGCTCACGCGGCAAGCCGACGCCTCGGTGGTGGCGGCGACCTACAACGCCGCAGATCAATTGATCAGCGCAACCGGGATGAGCGGCATCACCTACTCCACCGACGGCGAGATGACCGCCTACACCGGTCCCTCGCCCCGCGGCGCGCTGGGCATCACCTACGACGGGCGGCACCTTGCCACCCAGACCACCACGGCCGGCACCGCGACCGCCTTCACCATCGACGGGGAAGGCAAGACCGTAAAGTCGGTGCGCGGCGCCGCGACGACCAAGTACCGCTACGGCGGTGGCATGTGGCTGGAGGACGCCTCGGGCACCGTCACCACCACCTACGTCAGCGGTCCCGGCGGCTTGCTCGCGGTTTACTCCGGTGCGACGCCGTCCTACACGCTGCGAAACGGCCACGGCGACGTGATCAAGACGCTGAGTAGCTCCGGCGCGACCCAAGAGACCTACAGCTACGACGAGTTCGGCACGCTGACCTCTGCGCAGACCCCGACCAAGTACGGCTACACCGGATCCTTCGGCTCCGAGCGCGAGCCCGACTCGGCGCTGGTGCGCATGGGTGTGCGGCTCTACGACCCACTGCTTGGACGCTTCACGAGTGTCGATCCCCTGATGGGTGGTAGCGCGAACGCATATGACTACGTGAGCCAGAACCCGATTACTGGAATGGACTTGTCGGGAACGAGGGAGGAAGAGTATGACGGCGGCGGCGGCGGAAGTGGGACGCCCGACCGCACGGTCAGCCCCGACGATGACAGCTTCGGTCCAAGTGGCTATAGCCCCACTATCACGTCGGTTAGTCCGGATCGCGCCAGACCCAAACCGAAGCCAACAAAGAAGCCAGGCGCCTGGCATGCCGTTGGCGAAGGCTTTAGGCGTTTTGTCGTTGGCACCGTGGGAGTAGTAGGCGGAGTCGCAATCTTTGCCGGGGGCGTGGCGTGTGCTGGAATTCTTCTTCCTGAAGAACCGTTCTCAGCTATCACCAAGTGCGGAACCGTCATTGTCCTCGGCGCAGACCTGGCAATTGCAAGCGCCGCCATATACGTGTGTGGCACAGATCCGAGTCCCGACCGGGAGCATTGTCGTTGAGGAGGCCCTGTGGCTGATGACTCAAGGGAGGGGTGGAGAGTAGATTCGGAACGACGCACCCGCGAAAGCCTGAAGGTTTTCGCGCAATTTAGACGTAGAGCTTGGTGGCTTGCACTCGTTATCGACGTGATCGCCGTCGGTTCGTTAACTGCCATTTCGCAAACATGGCTTCTTTGGTTCCTCATCGGAATTCCCGGCTACCTCGTCTTCGTCGTGACTATTAGGGCGGTGAGTTCTTGGATGGAGCGGGATC
>JAIVGO010000017.1 GCA_020201525.1 Actinomycetota bacterium
GTCGAACAAGTGAGGGTGGTCGTAGACACAGGGCCACTCGTCGCAGCCGCCAACCGCAGAGACAAGGCCCATTTTCTCGCTGCTGCCTTGATCGCCGAGCTGGGAAGTGAAGCGGTCGTTCCGGTGCCGGTGTTGGCAGAGACAGATCATTTGTTACGGACGCACGTCGGCGTACACGCGGCGCGCCTTTTTCTTCGGTCGGCGGCGGACGGCGCCATGACGATCGACTATCTCACGCCGGCGCTCCTTCGACGCGCGACGGAGCTCGACGAAACCTTTGCCGATCTCGACGTTGGGTTGACGGATTCATGTGTCATGGCGGTTGCAGAACGCCACAACCTGCCGATTCTGACATTCGACTTCGAGGATTTCCGAGCGACGAAACCGGCTCGGGGATTCTGGCGGCTGATCGTCGACGAAGGGCGGTACCACGACGCGATTTCGAACGCATGATTCACACGCGACGAGCTCCGACGACGTGTTTCGTCCAAAGGTATCCAGCGGCAATGGCCCCGGCCGCCGGGATCGCGGACCACACCCCGCCACCCCAAACCTCCGGACCGAGCATGACCAGGAGCGTTATCAACGTGACGCGCGTTTGGTCTCGCCAGATGCGTGATCCGGCGATGCCGGCGACCGCGAAAGCCATCGCCAGAAAAAATATGGCGTGCAGCGACGATGCCTGCCATCCAGTCGGGAATGAGCCGCGATCGGCGAGCCTCTCCAGCGTCGAACGCTCGGCGACCCTGATGATCCCTGCCGCCACAAAGCAGGCGATCCACCAACCGATTGTATTCGCCACTCGCCAGGCTCGGAGCGTTGCTCTGTCGAGCGTGCTGAGCTGTTCGAGCTTGTCGGTCATCCTTACCTCCAGATCGAATCCGAGATTCCGAGCTTTCGCACGTCGAAGGTGACGGTTTCGAAGATAACTGCCGGTCGTTTCGCAAGAAGCTCTGGGTCGCCGGCCGGTGCGCCGGGCGCGCGCCGCGTGAGATGTCCTTCCGGATCTCCGGTTGCGGAGAAAAACTTCATCTCGAACGACGGGTCCCGCGGTAGAAGACCAACCCACAACTCGAGGATCGATCCCGCACCTCTTTGTTCAACGCAACGACCGGCCGAGGCGCTCGGACCCACGCATCCTTCGACGTGGAGGTTCTCGTCGGCACGGAGAGCCCGCGACATTGCCAGCATGTGGACGCCGACCGTCTTTGCGTCGATACGCCGCACGTCCATGACGGTGACATCGACGAACTGTCCGTGGATGACCGTCCCGATGGCTTCGCCGGGCGCCTCACGCATCCGGAACGGAAGGTCGCTAGGCCCGATCTCAGGAATGATGAGCGCCGCGACGATTGCCGCTCCGACTATCCAGAACGCCCATACCGCGACGCGCCGCCGAAACCGCCATACTGCAGAACGCACTACTTCCGGTGAGTCCACCTCGGCTAGATCGGCGAGCCGTAGTGATTGCCCGTTCATGTCATCATTCATGGTCGAACACCTTTCGAAATTGGTCGCGCGCCCGGTGCAGGCGCACACGGAATGCGTTGGCCGAGATGCCGGCCACGTTTGCAGCGTCGGACGGGGAAAGCTCCAGCACATCGCACAGCACGATCGCCTCGCGGGACAGAATCGGCAGCGCGCGTAGGGCCTCCTCCACTTCGAGCCGGCGCACCGGATCGAACTCCACAACCTGGTCGGGAGGGTCACCGAGAAGCTCCGGTGAACGGCGCCGGTACGAGTCGACCAGCGTGTTTCGCGCGATGGAGAACAGCCACGTGCGGACCGACGCCGTACCGCGGTAGAGCACTGCCGAGCCGCACGCACGAAGGAAGGTTTCTTGCGCGAGATCTTCCGCCCGTTCCCGGTCACCGATCGTTCGCAAGAAGTACACGAATATCTCCCTCTGGTGGGCTCGGAAGATCCCTTCGAGATCCATCCGTCCCCCTTTCGCCCGAGATAGTCGTGTCCCGAAGAGCATTCATTACCGCCCCTTGACAGGTTTGCCGCGCGCGGCGTACGGTTACGATTCCACTCGAACATACGTTCGAGTCTCAAAACCTACAGCCTGGGGACGTGGGGGCGTTGTCGAAGCGATACGCCGAAACGGTAGTCGTCGAGGCGCCGGAGGGAACGTTGGAAGCGTTTTCGTGGCGCGGAAAGCGCTACGTCGTGCGTCAAGTGTTGTGCCGGTGGCGCGAAGCCGGCGGCTGGTGGGAGCCGAGCGGCGATGTCGCCCAGCCGTGGGCGCGCGGCGACGCGCGCGAGATCTGGCGCATCGACGCGCAGCCGGAAACGAACGGCTTGCCGCCCGGCACCTATGAGCTGAGCCGCGACTTGCGCGCCGGAACGTGGCACCTGTTTCGCGTGTGGGATTAGCGGGCTGATGCGATGGCGCGATTCACGCACTTGTCCGTTCGCTCGGTGTTCTCGCTCCGCGAGGGCGCGGTGCGGCCGGAGGAGCTGGCCGCACGCGCCGCCGAGCTCGGCATGGACGCCGTCGCGATCACCGACACGAATTCCCTTGCCGGCGCGGTACGTTTCGCGCAGGCGTGCGGGATCGCCGGCATCAAGCCGGTGTACGGCGCGCGGCTGACGGTTGGACCGGACCCCTCACCGGACGTCGTGCGGCGCTCGCACCCAGCGGGCGCCGCACGCACCACCGTCACGCTGATCGCGCGCGACAAGAATGGCTACGCAAATCTCTGCCGCTTGATCACCGCGGCGCACCACAACGGCGAGCGCGGCGATCCGTGCGCTACCTTCGGCGACGTCGCCGAATACAGCGACGGACTGTTCTGTCTCCTCGGACCCGACAGCGACGCCGGCACACTGGCAGCGAACGGTCATCACGACGCCGCGCGGATGGCACTGAAGCGCTGGCTCGAAGTGTTCGGCGCGCGCCGCCTGCGTATCGAGGTACGCAATCTCCTCCAGGAAGGCGACGGTCTCCGCATCCAGCGCGCGCTGAGGCTCGCCGACGAGCTGAAGATCAAAGCCGTCGCGACGAACGGCGTCCGCGCGCTCGTTCCGGCCGATGCGTTCCTTCCCGACATCCTCGATGCGATGCGCAAGCTGGTCCCGCTCGCGGCGCACCACCGCGAGAACAGAAACCACGAGGCGATCCTGAAGTCTCCGCAGGAGATGGCGGCGCTCTTTCGAAACCGGCCCGACGTCGTCGCGAATGCGTGGCGTCTGGCGCAGGAGTGTGAGGTCGATCTCGACCTCGGCGTGCTGCACATGCCGCCGTATCCGCTGCCGAAGGGGGAGAGTGCCAACGCCGCCCTTGCGAAACGATGCTGGTCCGGGCTCGCCGGCCGCGGTATGTCGCACCGACAAGAGGTGATTGCGCGGCTGCAGAAAGAGCTGTCGATGACGACTCGGCTCGGCTACGCGCAATATTTCTTGACCGTGGCCGACATCTGCGCGCGCATCCGGACGATGGGGATCCGGAATTCCTGCCGGGGCTCGGCTGCGGGGAGCCTCATCTGCTATGCGCTGCACATCAGCAACGTCGATCCGATCGAGCACGACCTCATATTCGAGCGCTTCATGAACCAGCATCGCACGCATGAGCTGCCGGACATCGATATCGACGTGGAATCGGCACGGCGCGAAGACGTCTACAAGGAGATTCTCGGCGCGTTCTCGCCCGAGCAAGTGTCGTGCGTCGCGATGGTCGATACGTATCGCGCGCGCGGCTCCATCCGTGAGGTCGCGAAGGCGCTCGGCTACCCCGAGGGCGAAGTGGACCTCGTCGCGAAAGCGTTCCCGCACATTTCCGCGAGCGGCATCAAGGGCGCGATGGAAAGGCTCCCCGAGCTCCGGCGCAGCGCGCTGAACGCCGGTCAGCTCGATCTCCTGTTCAGCATCGCCGAGCGCCTCGACGGTTTCCCGCGTCATCTCGCCCTGCACCCGTCCGGCATCCTCATCGGCCCAGACGACCTCGGCGCGCGCATGCCGATGGAAACCAGCGCCAACGGATTTCGCATGGCGCAGTTCGACAAGGACGACGTCGAGGCACTCGGCCTGTTGAAGCTCGACATCCTGGGCGTGCGCATGTTGAGCGCGATGATGCACGCCGTGCGCCAGGTCGAAGACACGACGGATGAGCACGTCGACCTCGACGCAATCCCGCGCGAGGACGAAAAGACGTTCGAGCTCATCCGTGCGTCGCGCACGCTCGGCTGCTTCCAGATCGAGTCGCCCGGACAGCGCGAGCTGCTCGGAAAATTTCAGCCGCTCAAATGGGCCGACCTCATCATCGACATCTCCCTGTTCCGTCCCGGCCCGGTGAAGAACGACATGATCACGCCGTTCCTCAATCGCCGGCTCGGCTTCGAGCGCACGCAGGTCCCGCACGACACGCTGCGCAAGCCGCTGCAGGAGTCCTACGGTGTCGTCGTCTATCACGAGCAAGTCATGCGCGCGATCAGCGCGATGACCGGCGTCGATCTCGGCACCGCCGACAAGATCCGGCGCAAGCTCTCCGACGACGACGAGGCGCCGAAGATTGCCGCGTGGTTCGTCGAGACGGCAACGAAGAACGGCATCGAGCGAACGACCGCGGAACGCGTCTGGCGCGAAGTCATCGGCTTCGCCGCATTCGGCTTCGCGAAATCGCACGCGGCTGCGTTCGCCGTGCCGACGTATCAATCGGCGTGGCTGAAGGCGAACCATCCCGCCGCGTTCTACACCGGGGTTCTCACGCACGAGCCGGGCATGTATCCCCGGCGCGCGATCCTGCACGACGCGCGTATCGAAGGAGTTCCGATCCTTCCGCTCGACATCAACACCAGCGACAAGGAGTACACCGTCCAAACAGCCGAAGACGGCACGCTCGGCGTGCGCATCGGCCTCATGCACGTCGCCGGTATCTCCGATGAGGAGATCGACCGCATCGTGCGCCACCGCCCCTACCGAGGTCTCGTCGATTTGTGCCGGCGCGCCGAGCCCGACCGCCCGACGGTCGAAGCGCTCATCCACGCCGGCGCGCTTGCGTTCACCGGATCCCGCCGCCGGGACTTGTTGCTGCAAGTCCACGACCTCTGGGGCAAGGCAAAGCCGAAACCCGAGCCGGCGCAGACGGCGATGCCGGTCGAGGAGCCGCTCATCGACGTCGGGTTGCGCGCGTACTCCGATGCCGAAAAAGTTCGCGCCGAGCTCGAGGTCACGCAAATGGATTTCACACGTCACGTCGTTTCCTTCTACGAGCCGGTGCTGAAAGCGCTGCGGACGACGCGGACGAGAGATTTGCTCAAGCAGCGACAAGCGAGCCGCGTCATGGTCGCCGGCGTAAAAGTCGCCAGCCAGACGCCGGCGGTGAAGAGCGGTCAGCGCATCATCTTCCTGACGCTCGACGACGGCCACGGCCTCATCGAGACGACGGTCTTCGAGAGCGTGCAAGAGCAGTGCGCATGGACGATCTTCCATTCGTGGCTGCTCGTCGTGCGCGGCACGATCCGGCGCACCGGCGCGCGCGGCATCTCGCTGAACGTCGAGCGCGCCTGGGATCTCACCGCGATCGCGAAAGAGCATCAGGACGGCACGCTCGACCTCAAAGAGCTGTGGACCGAAGGAATCGAGGAGATCGAGCGATACGAGCGCGAGCGTCGCGCGGCGAACAGAGCGAAGCGCGCTGCAGGGCTCGAGCCGCCGAAGCTTCCGCATCCGACGGCGATTCCGCTGCCGCTCGAGCCGAAGCCCGTGCACCCCCGTTCATCGGCCGCCGCCGCCGCCGCCGCGCACGAACCTGCCGGCGCGCCGAAGAAGCTCTGGCATTCGAGCGGCGGCTCCGCCGGGGCGTAAGGTCTGCGGCGCATGCCCCCGCCGAATGCGCCGCCGCCCGAACCTTTTCTCCACGTCGACATGGACGCGTTCTACGCCTCCGTCGAGGCGAAGCACGACCCGAGCTTGAAAGGGGTGCCGGTCGCCGTCGGCGGATCGGGACCGCGCGGCGTCGTGATGAGCGCCAGCTACGAGGCCCGGAAATTCGGCGTGCGCTCCGCGATGCCGAGTGCCCGGGCCCGCCGCCTCTGCCCAAACTTGACGTTCGTCTCTCCTAACTTCTCGCGCTACAAGGCGGAGTCGGAAAAAGTCATAGAGATTTTCTTCTCGTTCACACCGCTGGTCGAGCAGATCTCGCTCGACGAAGCTTTCCTCGACGTCTCCGGCGCGTCGCGATTGTTCGGCGAGCCGGCGACGATCGCGCAGCGCATCCGCGAACGGGTCCGTGACGAACGCGAGCTCGTTTGTTCGGTCGGCGTCGCGCCGAACAAGTTCCTGGCGAAGCTCGCGAGCGCTAAGGCCAAGCCCGACGGCGTCTGTCACGTGAAGGCGGGGGAGACGGCGGCGTTTCTCGACCCGCTTCCGGTGCAAGACCTCTGGGGGGTCGGTGAGCAAACTGCGACCGCGCTCGAGCGACTCGGCGTGCGCACCGTGGCGGAGCTTCGCGCGCTCCCCGACGGCGTTTTACAGCGCGCGCTCGGCCCCGGTCTCGCCGGCCACTTGCACGACATAGCCCGCGGACGGGACGAGCGCGCCGTCGTCGTCCACGAGCCGGCGAAGCAGGTGTCCGCCGAAGAGACGTTCGACACCGATCTCGACGCGCCGGAGCATCTTCACCGTGAGCTGTTGCGGCTGGCGGAACGCGTCGCGACGCGTCTGCGAAAGGATGGGGTTGCGGCGCGCACCGTCACCGTCAAGGTCCGGTTCGCCAACTTCAAGACGATCACGCGTTCCCGGACGATGGCCGAGCCCTCGGACACCGGCGCTCGACTGTATGCGACCGCGCGCGATTTGTTCAATGCGCTTCCGCTCGACCGGCCGCGTGTCCGCCTGCTCGGGGTTGCGGCGACGGGCCTCGGCCTGTCGGCGACCGAACAGCTGCGCATCGGGACTCGCCCGGACCCGTGGCGCGACGCAAGCGCCGCAATGGATAAGGTGCGAACGCGATTCGGCGCCGACGCAGTCGACCTGGCTGCGATCGCGGATTCGGAACCGCGCGCCGACACCCCGCCCCGGAGGAGGAAGAAATGACCGTCCGCTATGAGGTGAAGGATCACGTGGCCGTCGTCACGATCGATCGTCCCGAGGTGCTCAACGCGATGAACCTCGACGTGTTCGACGGCTTGTACGAATGCGGGCGCCGCGCCGCCGCCGATCCGGAGGCGCGGGCCGTGCTCGTGACGGGCGAGGGTCGAGCATTCTCGAGCGGAATCGATACGACGATCTTCACGACTGGCCCTGAAGGCCCGATCGACATCGCCCGTCTGCAGCGCGCGTTCACGCTGTACGCCGAAATCCCGCTCCCGACGATCGCCGCAGTGCGCGGCCCCTGTCTCGGCGGCGGGCTGCAGCTGGCGATCGCGTGCGACCTGCGGGTCGTGGCCGACGATGCTCGGCTGTCGGCGTTCGAGATCAACTGGGGGATCATCCCCGACCTCGGCGGCACACAGCGGCTGCCGCGCCTCATCGGGATGGGACGGGCACAGGAGATGGTGCTGACGGGACGCTCGGTCGGGGGGCCCGAGGCACTCGGATGGGGACTCGCGAATCGGTGCGTGTCGCCGGAGGATGTGCTCGACGGCGCGTTCTCCTGGGCGTCCGAGCTTGCCGCCGGACCGCCGCTCGCACTAGCCGCGGCCAAACGTCTCACGGCAACCGCTTTGGATTTGCCGGTCCATTCGGGTCTTCGCAGGGAAGCTACGGCCCAGCGAAAGATGCTTGCCTCGGAGGACTTCATCGAGGCGGTCACGGCGAAAATGCAGAAGCGACCGCCGGAGTATCGCGGGAGGTAACTTCAGGCTCCCATCTCTCGCGACGATTCTTCTGGAAGCTTCGTAGGGAACGTTTTGTCCTGCGAACAATCAGGGAAAGCGTCCCTTGTGACGAAGTGAATGGCAACCCTATAATTCGTTGAGGGAAACACCAACGAGTGGAGCACGCAGCATGCCTCTCTCAGAGTACGAACAAAGGATCCTCAGCGAGATCGAACAGCGGCTCGCAGCCGAAGACCCTCGCTTTGCACGTGACGTCGCGGCAACGAGCCCGTATGGACAGAGCGTCAAGCGCCTCAAGCGAGCTTCACTTGCCTTCGGCGGCGGCTTTGCGCTCTTGATTGCCGGTCTCGTACTGAGTGCGCTCGGTCACGGTGTCTGGTTGCTGCCGTTCGGTCTTGCCGCTTTTGGAATCATGCTCGGCTCGAGCGTGCTCATGGTGACGATTGTGAAGCACATCGGGCGCGAGCACGTCCGCTCCTCGCAAGCGTCGAGATCTCCGAGTTGGTTCAACCGCTTCGAAGAGCGTTGGCGCCGCCGTTTTGAGCGCGGCGAAGATTCCTGATGGCACAAATTCATGCCTCCGCGGCCTCGCCCGCGGATTTTTTTTTGAAATGATTGCGATGCCGTCTTGCCACGACGCCCGTCGTGCCGTAGAAATGAAACCTCGCGCCTTCCCCGGCCCGAAACACTTTGGTTCTCTTTTTCGACACGGAGCCGTTTCATGGAAGGCTTTACCGCGCTTCAGGCATCACGCTTGACGGGTTGCACCGGAAATCAGCTGCGCTACTGGGACAAGATCGGCCTCGCAAAACCGACCGTTCAGAGCACGGGCGGACGCCCGGGTGTACGACGCAAGTATTCGTTTCGTGACTTGATCGCTCTCAAAGTCGTCAAATCACTTCTCGACGGCGGGATGTCGTTGCAGCGCGTTCGCCGCGCGTATACGTATCTTCGCGATCACGCCGGCCTCGACGAGCACCTCTCGAGCGTGAAGCTCATCACCGACGGTTCCAGCATCTTCAAGGTTTGCAAGAACGAAGGTGAGCTTCTCGACGCGCTGCGTCACGGCCAGATGACGTTTTACATCGCGATCGATCGCATTGCGCAAGAGATAGACGGGGAGGTCACCGAGTTTCTCCGCGACCGCGATCAGTTCGTACGGACCTTGCATTCGGTCGAGGAGGATCTCGCCGAAGAGTCGGGAATGCGGCCGGCCCGCAGGCGCGCGCGCGCTCGCTGATCAGCGGCGGCGGAACGCGGCGGCGCGGTCTTCCGCTTTCCACCAGCCCCATCCAAGGACTGGAAGGATTCGCCGTCGCCTCGGGACGGAGGAAGCGATCGCCTTTCGTGCCGCCTCGGCACGCTCGGCGACGGTTTCGGGGGTCGCCGTGATCGCGTCCCCCGCGTAGACGGCGGCGGTCGCGAGGACTGCAAGCTCGGCGAGAGCCGGACCGGCGGCGTTGTGCTTCAGGCCGATGCGCCGCGCATGCTCGACGGGAGTCTCGGAGGAATACCGTCCGAGCGACGCGGCACGGCACCATTCGAGGAACTCCACATAGCGAACACCGACTGCTTGCGGCGCCGAGTGAGCGCGCCGGCGACGCAGGACCCGGCGCACAAGTGCCATGCCTGGCAAGCCCAGGAGAAGGAGCAAGATCGTTCCGCCGCCGACGGCGGCCGGGAGAACGACGCGCCGGCTCGGTCCGCCGCCGCTTGGGATCGCCGCGCCCTGATCCCCCCGGTCGCGGGACGGCGTCGCGGTCGCCGACGGGGACGGTGTGCTCGTCGCCGGGGCCGACGTTGGGGCGACGGTCGGCTGCGCCGCACCTGGGGCGAACCGCGTGTAGCCCGGTACGTCGAAGCCGTCGGTGCGCGGCGTCGGCTCGAATGCCATCCACCCGAAGCTCGGGAAGTGAACCTCGACCCACGCGTGCGCATGCTGGGACCCGACTTGGTACGTGTCCGGCTCGACGAGCTCGCCAGTGCCGAATCCGACGGCGACCCGAGCGGGGATACCGATGGCGCGCGCCATGACGGCCATCGCGCTCGCGAATTGCTCGCAATATCCGGCGCGAACTTCGGTCAGGAACCGAACGAGGTCCGAATACCCGTGGTGCAAAGCAACCTCCAGGTCGTAATCGAAGCGGCGCAGGTAGTCCTGGAGCGCGATGGCCTTTTCGAGCCGTGTTCCCGCCTGCGAGGTCACGAACTCCGCGAGGCTGCGCACGACCGGCGGCAAGTTCCCCGGCAGCGATAGGTACCGGTCGCCGACCGCGTCCGGGCCTGTGTCGTGCTCGAGATCATCGCTCGTCGGCACGGGGACGTCCGCCAGCACGCTGAACTTTTGCCCGCTGTGAAATCCGCCGCTTGCAACGAGCGTTCGCGTGACGGGCTGCAATCCGACGCCGCGGATGCCGCGCACGCCGACCGGCTCGAATGCCGTCGGCACCCACGGCCCGGCAAGGTTTTGGATCGTGATCGATTGTTCGACGCGCTCGACGACCGGCGCAGGGCTCGACCGGCGCACTTCGTGCGCGAGCGACACGGTCCGGTTATCCGGCGTCGCCGTCCACACCGTTCCGTTGAAGGAATCGAGCGACGTGAGGCGCCAATACGACTCGGCGCGCGCGTGGACGCGGAAGAGGTTCACAGACGGGAAATGATCCAAGCTCGGGCGGATCGACACGAGCGGGTTCACGGTCAGCCGGGCGCCTTTATTTGCGCGGATGGATCCGCCCGGGGCCTGGCCGTAGCCCGGAAGAAGCGGTGCGGTGAATACGGCGAGCACGACGGCGACCAAGCCGATCCGCGCCGCGAGCCCGGGCTGCCAGCTCCGCAGCGAGACGCCCGCCCAGCGAGCGAGCCGTGCGCGCTCGTCTTGGAACATCACAACAAGGGCGGCGGCAGCGAAGATGGCGACCTCGACCCACGAGTGCCCGCCGCGGATGAGTGTTCCCGGCATGGCAAACATCGGCAAGGTTAGTCCGATTGCGAGGAGGGGATGGCGCAGCCTGACCGCGGCGTCGTCGGCCAGCCAATAGCTCGCCCAGATGCCGATCGATGCAAGCATCAAGAACGCCGGCACAGGACCGACCGGAGCAACTTCCGTGTTCGACAGCCGAAGACCCGTTTGCATCGTCGCGATGAGCACGCGCACGGCATGCGGCGTCGGGAACGGTCCGGTCAGCGCCTGCGGGACGAAGAGCGCGGCGGCGAACCACAGGAACGCGAGCCCGGAGAGCACGGCCGAGAACAGCGTCGGAACGCGCATCCGTCTCAATCCCCACGCGACGAGCGCTCCGACGATGAGCGTGTACATCTGCACCTGGCCATATCCGAGCTGCGAGCCCGACGGCGGCCTGAAAAGCCGTGCGAGCGGAAGCGACGCCGCGGCTACGAGGGCGAAGACGCCGATCTCCGGCGGGATCCCGGAGCGGCGATGAGTCCTGTCCATGCATCTCCAATACGGTCGTTCGAGCCGGCGACGCGGACGCGCCACCCGGCGCGGACGAGTGCCGTCTCTGCGGCCGCCGCTCGCTGATCTGCGAGCGCGCGGACACGCGGCGAAACGCCGACGAAAGAATCACTGTCCATGAGGATCGCTCCGCACCATCCGTACGCCGAGCGAAGGCGGCCGAGTGCGGCCAGCTCCTCCGGCGGCGGTGGTGGAAGCACCGCGATGATCGCGCCGCCTGCTCCCGGTTTCGTACCGAGCCGCTTGATCGCCGGCAGCAGCGTTCCGCGGCGTCCCGGACCGACGGCGGCGAGAAGCTCCAGGATGCCTTCGACCGCCGGCTTTCCGGCGCGCGGAGCTCCCGGGCCCCCGACGTCGGTCGCAAGCCGAAGCGCGTGACCGGCGCGGCCGAGATGCCACGTCATCGAGGCACATGCCGACACGGCCCACTCGAAGCTCGAATGCGGTCCCGAGCCGCGATGCGCTTCGGTCCGCGTGTCGAGCAGCAACGTCGCGCGCGGATGAAGCCGGGCCTCCTCCTGGCGGATCATCAGCTGACCGGTGCGCGCAACGGAGTTCCAGTGAATCTTGCGGAGGTCGTCTCCGTCCTCGTATTCACGGATCGCGTAAAACTCGTCGCCTTCAGGGGAGAGGCGCATGACTTTCGCGGGACCCGATCCCATGCGCTGGGACGGCGGGGCGCCGCGACCCAGCATCTCGATGCGTGGATAGACGACGAGAAGATCTTCGCGCTTGTTTTGCGTGGTCAGCTCCGCCAAACCGAACGGATCGACGAGACGGACGCGCAGCGGCCCGACCTTGTACTTGCCCCGCGTGAGTGCGAGCCGGTCGACGGTCAACGCGCGGACGGTTTCCGGGGCGAGCGAGTCGACGACCCACCGGGACGGCCCGCCGAGCGCGTCGGGCAGTGTGTCCTCGACGAGAAGCGGCGGCGACGAGATCCGGCCGACGTTGCGGACGCTCAGCTCCACCCGCACGGTGTCGTCGGGAAACGCGCGGCCGGGGCGAATGCGCCGCGAGAATGCGAGCCGGTAACGCGCCCACCGCACGGACAGCGACGCGAGCGCAACGACGAAGACGCCGGCGAGCGCAACGGCATACAGCTCCGGGACGCCGAGCGCTCGTCCGAGAAAAAAGCAGGCGAGTGCCGCGGCGAGTGTCGCCCGGCCGCGGCGCGTCGGCATCTCAGCTCCTAACGGGAATCGGAACGCGGCTCATCGCGTCGGAAAGAACGTCCTCGACGGTGCGGCCGCTCATCTCCGCTTCCGGGGCGGCGATCATGCGGTGCGCGAGGACGACCGGCGCGAGCGTCTTGACGTCGTCGGGAGTGGCGTAGTCGCGCCCTTCGGCAGCGGCGAGCGACCGCGTCGCGCGCAGGAGAGCGAGCGAGGCCCGCGGGCTTGCGCCGAGCTGCAAGTCCGGCGTCTTTCGGGTCGCGCCGACGACCTCGACGATGTAATTGCGCAGTGGGTCGGCGACGTGGACGCGATGCGCTGCATTGATCATCGCGACGATCGTCCGGGCATCGGCGACCGGTTCGACTTCGTCGATGGCGACACCGGCGCCGTGCGTCGCGAGCACTTCGAGCTCCGCCTCGGCGTCGGGATACCCCACGGAGATGCGCATGAGAAAGCGGTCGAGCTGCGCGGCCGGCAGGGGGTACGTCCCCTCTTGCTCGATCGGGTTCTGGGTCGCAATGACGAGGAACGGCTCCGTGAGCGGGTGCGTCTCGCCGTCGACGGTTACTTGGCGCTCTTCCATCGCCTCGAGCAGTGCCGACTGCGTTTTCGGCGACGCGCGGTTCACTTCATCTGCGAGCACGACGTTGGCGAAGATCGCACCGGGACGAAACTCGAAATCGCGGTGCTCCTGATCGAAAACCCTGACGCCGGTCACGTCGGTGGGAAGCAGGTCGGGGGTGAATTGGATTCGGCGCCACGTGCATCCGATCGATCGGGCGATGGCCTTCGCGAGCAACGTCTTGCCGACGCCGGGCACGTCTTCAATGAGGAGATGACCGCCGGCCACCAGGCACACCAGGGCCAGCCGGATTCGGTCGGCCTTTCCCCGGATCATCCGTTCGACATTGCCTTCGAGCTGAGAGAACACGGTGGCGAAATCGGCGGGGCGTGCGGTCGATTTGCGCGTGGCCAATGAGGCTCCTTGACGTGGGTTGGGGTAATCATAGCAACGCATTGCCCCTGGATGGCACGGTCGTTCGGGCGGTTTTGCTACCTCGGGGTTAGAATCGGCCCCGTTCCAAGCCGGTCGGGGAGAGTACCGGCCGAATTCCGAGTAGGAGGTGTGGGGAAATGTCGAACGGACGCAAACGGTTGTCCGTCCTCGCGCTCATCGCTGTGATCGCCCTCTTCGCGGGTGCCTGCAGCAAGAGCACGCCGAACGGAAGCACGACCGGCAAGAAGGCCAGCCGGATCGTGTGGGGAACGACGGACTCGAACACGTCCAACGACCCCGCGAAGTGTTACGAGTTCTTCTGTGGCAACGTCCTGCAGGAAACGTACAGCAGGCTGGTCACCTACCCCTCTGAGGGAAGCGAGCTCAAGCCCGACGCCGCCGCGGCGATGCCGCAAGTCTCGACCGACGGGTTGACGTTGACGTTCACGCTCAAGGACGGGCTCAAGTTCTCCGACGGCTCGGCTCTCGACGCGAACGCGGTGAAGTTTTCGATAGACCGCGTGGTCAAGCTGAACGTATCGGGCTCGGCCGCCTTCTTGCTCACCGACTCGATGAAGTCGGTCGAGGCCAAGGACGCAAAGACCGTCGTCTTCCACATGAAGCATCCCGACGCGACGTTCCTTTCGAAGCTGTCGTTCAGCGTGGCGTCGATCGTGAACCCGAAAGTGATGCCGCCGGCTGCCGTAGCCGACAACAAGACCATCGCCGGTAGCTCCTACTACAAGATGGATTCCGCGAACTTCATCGAGGGTCAGTCGGTTCAGCTCGACGCGAACCCGAACTCGATCGGTGGCAAACCCAAGACGAGCACGATTCTCATCAAGTTCTACAAGAGCTCGTCCGCTCTGAAGCTGGCTCTCGAGAACAAGGAAGTCGACGTCGCGTTCCACACATTCCTTCCGACGGAGATCACGGCGCTGAAGGGCAACACGAATCTCGCGACAACCGGTCCAGGGCTGGGCCGCATTCGCTTCATCGTGTTCAACGTGAAGGACCCGCAGTTCAAGAACGAGAACCTTCGTAAGGCCGTGGCTGCAGCAGTGAGCCGCGACAAGCTGAACGATGACGCCTTCAACGGCACTGTGAAGACCTCGTATTCGATGTTGCGTTCGAGCTTCGGTCAGTACACCGAAGTCTTCAAGGACACGTTCGGCGCGACGACCGACAAGGCGAAGGTGGACCAGTACCTGCAAGCCGCCGGCGTCGGCGCCGGACAGAAAGTGAAGATCACTCTCTGGGCGTCGACGAACCACTACGGCGACGCCGAGCAGGATGCGCAAGAGTCGCTGCGCCGCCAGCTCGAAGAGACGGGACGCTTCACGGTAGCGTCGAAGACCGAAGAGTGGGATGCATACAAAGCCGACTTGAAAGACGGGAAATTCGGCATCTTCCTTCTCGGTTGGTTCCCGGATTACTTCGACCCCGACGACTACTTCTCGCCGTTCATCGGAACGGAAGGCGCGAAGTCACAGGGTTCGTTCTTCAGCGATCCCGCGATCGATGCGAAGATCGCCGACGAGCAGAAGGAAACCGACGCCGGCAAGCGCGACGCCATTTTCAAGGACCTTCAGAAGCTGATGGCGGACAAGGCGCTGTACGTGCCTCTGTGGGAGGAAGCGGAATATGTCTTCACACAGAAGAGCGTCGGCGGCGCGAAGCTCGACGTCACATCGTTCCTTCGCGTGGAAGACCTGACGAAGACGGCGTAAGGCACGAGTAGGATTGGGGGCGCCGCTACCGCGGCGCCCCCATTGTTCTGTAGCCTCTAAGGAGAGGGATGGCCAAGCGCAGCGGCTCGCTCCGGGCCTACGTGATCACGAGGATCGCGCTCACGATTCCGATGATCGTGATCTTGCTGAGCATAGTCTTCGTCATCTTGCGCGTGGCACCGGGCGATCCGATCGAAGCTGCGTACGGGCAAAAGCTTCCACAGGCCCAGCTCCAGATCGTCCGTCACTCGCTCGGCCTCGACCGGCCGCTCATCGCACAGTACGGCAGCTATCTCGCCGACGTCGCACAAGGCGATTTTGGAAAATCGGTGCTGACGCAGCAAAGCGTCGGCGGGATCATCAAGTCGCGCTTCCCGGCCACGCTGGAGCTTACGCTGACTGCGATGCTCGTTGCGATCGTCGTCGGCGTGGGCGTGGGATCGCTCGCCGGGCGGTATCGCGACACACCCATCGACCTCGGCGGGCGCATGTTCGGCATCATCATCTATGCGGCGCCGATCTTCTGGCTCGGCATGATGTTTCAGCTGCTGTTCTCGGTGAAGCTGCACATCTTTCCGACGGGCGGGCGGATCGCATCGTTCGCCGAGCCCCATCACGTGACCGGTCTGTACATCATCGACAGCATCGTCACCGGGAACTGGTCGGCCCTCGGCACGGCGCTGCGGTACCTCGCGCTGCCGGCGATCACGCTCGGTCTCGTCATCGGCGGCATTCTGGTCCGGCTCGTTCGCGTGCACATGTTGCAGACGCTTCAGGCCGATTACGTCGAAGCGGCCCGCGCGCGCGGCATTCCCGAATGGCGCGTCGTCATGGCGCACGGATTCCGCAACGCGCTCGTCCCCGTCATCACGATCACCGGTTTGCAGTTCGCTGCGCTGCTCGGCGGCGCGGTTCTCACCGAAACGACGTTCACGTGGCCGGGAATCGGAAGCAAGCTCGTCGAGTACTTGGGCTCGCGCGATTACCCCGGCGTGCAAGGCGTCGTGACGTTTTTCGCGATCCTCGTCGTTGCCGTGAGCCTCCTCATCGATATCGCCAACGCTTATGTCGACCCTCGCGTCCGTTACTAAGCCGCCGCGCATCCGGCTCCTTCCGGAGCGGTGGATGCGCCCGTGGCGTGAAGCCGGCCGTTTCCCGCGAACCGTTGTGTGGATCGGCGCCGGCATCACGCTGGCCTTCGTGATCTTCGCCATTTTCGCCCCGTTCATTTGGAAGTACAGCGGGACCGACTACCAAGGAATCCCGAAGCTTGCGCCGCCGTCGGCCGGGCATCCGTTCGGGACGACGAGCATTCGCTTCGACGTGCTCGGCCGCGTCTTGTACGGCGCTCGCCTCGCGCTGGAAGTGGTCGGCTTGTCGGTTGCGATCTCGGTTGCGATTGGGTTGCCGCTCGGTCTCTACGCGGGATATCACGGTGGCTGGCAGGACCGGTCGCTGGTGATGGTCATGGATTCGCTGTATGCGTTTCCCGGCCTGTTGCTCGCGATCGTCGTCGCCGCGTTTCTCGGGCGGGGAGTGGTGAACGCCGCCGTCGCCATCAGCGTCGTGTACGTCCCGCAATATTTTCGCGTCATCCGAAATCACGTCATCAGCGTGCGCGAAGAGGTCTTCGTCGATGCGGCGCGCGCGCTGGGAGCGCGCCCGCGCACGATCGTCTGGAAATACATCTTTTTCAACGTCGTACAATCGGTACCCGTCATTTTCAGCTTGAACGCCGCCGACGCGATCATCACGCTGGCCGCCCTTGGTTTCCTGGGATACGGCGTGAATCCTCCGACGCCGGAATGGGGACAAGATCTGTCGCGCGCGATTCACGACCTTGCGTCCGGCGTGTGGTGGACGGCGTTGTTCCCCGGACTAGCGATCGTGTTTCTGACGACGGGGCTCACGCTCGTCGGCGAGGGATTGAACGACATCATCAACCCGCTACTTCGTCGCGTCGGTCTCGCCGGCACGCCGGCGCTCGGGCAAGCAGGAGCGACGACCGCCGCGCAAGAAACTCACGTGATCGAGCAATGAGCGCCGTCGCCGTTTCTCCCGCACTGTCGATTCGGGGGCTGTCCGTGTCGTATCGCACGACGCGCGGCGTCGTGCGCGCCGTGGACGGGATCGATCTGGAAATCGGCCAGGGGGAAGCGCTCGGCCTCGTCGGCGAATCGGGCTGCGGAAAATCGACGCTCGGGCGCGCTATCGTCGGCATCTTGCCGGAAGAGGGCTCTGCCCAAGGCGACGTATCCATCTCCGGACGGCTGTTTTCCCAGCTGCCGGATCAAGAGCGGCGGAAGGCTCGAGGCAGCGAGGTTTCCCTCGTCTTCCAGGAGCCGATGACGCGTCTCAATCCGCTGATGCGGGTCTCGGATCATTTCGTCGAGATGATTCGCGCGCATCAGCCGGACACGTCGAAGGACGACGCGCGCGACATGGCGCGCGAAGCGCTGCGTGCGATGGGCATTCCGCCGACGCGCCTCGACAATTACCCGCACGAGTTCTCCGGCGGGATGCGCCAGAGGATCATGATCGCGCTCGGGATCGTCCTGCGGCCGCGGCTCGTCGTCGCCGATGAGCCCACGACGGCACTCGACGTGATCGTCGAGGCTCAGATCTTGAACATCCTCGAGGACTTGAAGAGCTCGTACCAGATGGGCTTGCTGTTGATCACGCACAACCTCGGTATCGTCGCGCAAACGTGTGATCGCGTCGCCGTCATGTACGCAGGAAAGATCGTGGAGATCGGCGACGTGCCGTCGGTGTTTTCCCAGCCGAAGCATCCGTACACGCAAGGGTTGCTACGGTCGCTTATCCATCTCGATACAACGGAGCTCAGCTCGATTGCCGGCGCGCCGCCGGACCTCCTTCGTCCGCCGCCGGGATGTCGCTTCGCGCCTCGATGCCCGTACGTGATGCCGCAGTGCACCCAGCGCGTGCCGCTGCTCGCCGACGTCGGCCCGCAGCAAGAAGCTGCCTGCTATCTCTACCCGGGAGCCTGATGGCCGCGCTTATCGAAGCTCGCGAGCTCGAGACGCACTTCACGATCCGCGGCTCGTTTGCCGACCGGTTGCTCGGCCGCGGACACGGATTCGTGCGCGCCGTGGATCGCGTATCGATCGCGATCAATCCGGGCGAGGTGTTCGGGCTCGTCGGAGAATCGGGCAGCGGAAAGACGACGCTCGGCAGAACGTTGCTCAAGCTCGTCGATCCGACATCGGGAACGATCGAGTTCGAAGGCAAAGACATCACGCGGTACGACGAGGGCGCGATGCGCCCGCTTCGCCGGCGGATGCAGATCGTCTACCAAGATCCGAACGCATCCCTCAATCCTGCGATGCGGATCGTCGATGCGGTCTCGCACCCGCTGAAGATCCATGGAATTCTCGAGGGCCGCGATCAGTTGCGCACTGCCGCGACCGACGTCCTGGAGCGGGTTGGACTTTCACCGCCGGAGGCATTCCTCGAGAAATACCCCGACGACCTGTCCGGCGGGCAGAAGCAGCGCGTCGCGATCGCGCGGGCACTCATCACGCAGCCGTCGTTTCTCGTTCTCGATGAACCCGTCGCCATGCTCGACATGAGCGTGCGGGCGAAGGTTCTCGAGCTCTTGTTGCGCTTGAAGCAAGAATCCGCGCTCACGTACCTCTTCATTACGCACGATCTGGCGACGGCGAAGTTCCTGTGTGATCGCATCGCGATCATGTACTTGGGCAAGGTGGCCGAAATCGGGGAGTCGCAACCGATCTACGCCGCGCCGAAACATCCGTACACGCAGTCCCTGCTCGCGGCAATCCCACAGCCGGATCCGTCCCGGCGGCAGGTTGCAGAGCTGCCGAAAGGGGAGATTCCCGACGCCGCGCGGCCGCCGGCGGGATGCCGCTTCCATCCACGGTGCCCGAAGTCGATCGGCATCTGCGGCTGGGAGCCGCGTGACCTGATCGACGCGATTGAAGATCGGTGGGCCACCCTCACCGGCGAATCGTTCGAGCGCGAGCGCAGCGCGCTGGGGGATTTGAGCGCGTTCACGATCACCGGACGCGCGATAACGCTCGGCGGCGACCGGCCGGAGGAAACGAAGCATCTCATCGGCCGCGTGCTCGACGATCACCCGGCTATGAAGGACGCGGTTGAAGCCGTCGAGGTCGACGGCGGCCGGGTCTCCGTCGTGTTTCGGCCGGCGGAGGAGCCCCCGCTGCGGACGGTGGACCGTCGCGATGTCGCATGTGTGCTATATCCGCCCGACTAAACGCCACGTCGCCGCGCATACCCCTTGCTATACTTTCGCCACCGCACGCCCCCTCGTAGCGGGCGGTGGAGGATGACGGGTTGGGAAGAGCGCTAGTTCTCAACGCGACGTATGAGCCTCTCTGCGTCGTTCCGATTCGTCGCGCCGTCATCCTGGTCCTGAAGCAAAAGGCCGAGATCATTCACGAAGACGGCGGCGTGCTCCACTCCGAGCGCAGCGCGGTGCCGATCCCGTCGGTCATCCGCCTGAAGTACTTCGTTCGCGTCCCGTTCCGGGCCCGGGTGTCGCTGTCGCGGCGCGCCGTGTTCGTGCGAGATCATCATCAATGCCAGTACTGCGGTAACGCGGCCGAGAACGTCGACCACATCATCCCGCGCAGCCGGGGCGGGACCCACACGTGGGAAAACGTGGTCGCCGCGTGCAAGCGCTGCAACACGCACAAGGAGGACCGGCTTCCGCACGAGGCGGGGCTGAAGCTCCGGCACAAGCCGACCGTGCCGCACGAGACGGTGTGGATCGTCGTGGCCGTGGGCCGGGTCGATCCGAAGTGGGAGCAGTATCTGAAGCCGGTGCACGCACTGGCCTGAGCGGATTGCGGCGTCGCATTTCCGTAGGTACCTCGGCTCCGATGGCCTTCATCGAGTTCGCCATGTGGCGGGCGCTTCCGCGGAAGCTCGCATCAATTCGTCGTTGCGGGTGTGCACGTTGCACACGAGCAGGTGTTTCTCGAGCGGAACGGATCACCAAACTCCGCCATGAGGTTCTCGATGTCCAGCTCGACCCTACTTCCTCCACCGCGCGCGACGGCCATGGTCAAGAGCTCGATCGCTTCCTCGAGGTTCGGCGCGATCGCGGCGTTGTAGGTCAGGGCCGACACGCCGCGCGGATCGAGATCGATGAGCTCGGCGCCGACCGCCCGGGCGTGCTCCAGCGACGCGTAGGTGCAGAGCAGGCCTCCGAGTGAGGGCGGAACTCGCTCGCACTTGAAAGCCGCGAGAATCGCTTTCGCCATATCACGTGGTGTCGTGTGCGGATCTTGTGCGCATCGGATGAACAGATCAGTGATGAGGTCCGCAGTCTGCTGTTCGCGGCGCCGTTGCTCACGCGCTTTCTTCCCCATGACGAAATCCGCTCGAGACGTTCGCGAACCGATTCTCGAAATTCTCGCTCGGATTAGTTACACGGTATTCCCAGGTTGGCGAGAACCTCGTCCAGTTGTGTGTGCGAGCACGGTGGCCGGCTGATTGTCAGGCCGGAACTGTCCGCCGAGCTCCCCAAGAATTGCGAGTCGCCGCCAAAGACAGCGCGATACATCACGGCGCCGACGACAAATTCGGGAGTGAGGCCGGCGCATGCGGCGTAACCGTACCGGCTCGTCGTCGCGCGGCAGATTTCGATTCCGCCGGGCGTGAGGAAGCGAATCGTTCGGTTCCCAATGCCGTCGTCCGTGCCCGACTCGATCAGCCGCGCAACGAGCGAAACGCGTGGCACCGCAATGTTGACATACGCCGGGTTCACGATCATCTCGGTCGGCGAGGGGGTGCGATCGTAGACGTACGTTTGCATCTCCCCGTTGTTCGGCCCGAAATCCGAGGCGTCCGAACGGAACAGGATGACGCGTCCGTCGGATGAGAGGGCCGGATCGCGCGCGCGCGCATTTCCTTGCGTGTCGTTGTTCGTGAAAGCCGGCTTTTCCGTCGTTTGGTTGAGGAGGTCGCGAATGTAAATGCCGCCGGTCGGATGATCGAAGGTCCCTGCGTACGATTCGAAGATCACGGCATGCCCGTCGGCCGCGATGCGGGCGACCCTGCTCGAGGCCCCGTCCGGCCTGCCGTCGCCTGCCGGCGACGCGAGGGAGATAGCCCCAGTTGCCGTATCGGCGACGTAGACGTTCCACGCCGGTGGCGCTCCGCCGGGAAGGTCGCTCGCGCGGGAGACGAACGCAACCTTGCTTCCGTCGGCGGAGAGCGAGGCGTCGAGGCTTATGCCGTTCGCTGCGGCCCCGGTCTTTGTCGTTGAGATGCGCCGCGTCGTTCCGGCGTCGAGGTCGCGCACGAACACGTCGGGACAATTCTGCGCGCCGAACCCACACGTCGCCGTGTCGTCCGGCGCCAAGTTGGTCGCGATCGAGGTGAACGCGATCGTGCGTCCGTCGCCTGAGATGGCGACCTGATCGGCGCCGGCGTCGGCTTGCGCGCCGCCGGTTGCCACGGATGCGAGCGTGGTCGCGCCGTCGAGCGTGTCGCGCACGAACACGTCCGGTGCATTATTCGCGTCGCCGGAAACCAAGTTGGACGCCGATGAAACGAATGCGATGTACCGGCCGTCGTCCGAGATGGCGGCGGCGATCGACTCACCATTTGCCTCGGAGCCGTCGTTCGCGACCGATGCGCGCTGCGTTGTCTGCGTTTCGAGGTCGCGAACATAGATATCGGAGACGCCGTTGGTGTCGCCGGCGATCAGACGTTCGGAGCCCGATGTGAAAGCAACGTACCGGCCGTTGCCGGAGATGACGGGGGAGTCGTTCGGGCCGTACGCGGGCCCGCCGTCGGGCGCGACCGAAAGTAAGGTTGTTTGCTGCGTGTCGAAGTCGCGCAGGTAGATGTCGTGGTAGTCGTAGTTGCGGTCTTCCGGGACGAGGCTGCCGTAGGCCTCGAAGACGATCCGGCGTCCGTTTCCGGACATGGAGGCGTGCTCGCTGCCCCAGCCGGCATAGCCGCCGTCGGCATCGACGGAGGCGCGCGTCAGCCGCTCGTGCGTGGCGTTCCCCATTCCGGGGACGACGACGACGAGCAGCACAAGCACGCTCAATGCTTTCCGCCCAATGCGCATTGGCCGTTAGCTTCGGCGCCGCGAGCCGAATCCCTTCAGAAGGACGACTAGCCGCAGCTACTTGTGCTTGTCGCGCTTGGCCCCGCGTTCGATGTACGTGATGAGCTCGGGATCGGGCTCGAATGGCGGCGCCGGCGGGAGCTCGATCGGCGATTCACGATTGCTCGGGCCGCGCTCGATGTAGGTAATCAGAGCAGGGTCGGGCTCAAACGGCGGCGCCGGAGGAAGCTCGATTGCAGGGTGGGGGTCACGGGGTTGTTTAGCCATGTTGTCGCCTCTCATCGAAGTATACCCCCGCCGATAAGAGCTACGGCGGCGGCAAGATGTCCCATTGCGATGATCACCCGGCGTGCTTTGTTACGCAGCAGAGCTCCCGTTAGAACGGTCATGCGAACATCTGTGTCCAGGACATGAAGCTTCGTGAAGTCGGCGTCGGCAGTCACGTAATCTCGCAATCGCAGCGTGTCGGACACCGGGAGCTTTCGCGGGAGGTATGCCCAGCCCGACCACCCGGCCGCGAGAATCGCAACCATTCGTCCGGCTGCGGTCACCGCACCGGCCGCCGCCGGAAGGGCTACGAGGATGCCGGCGAAACCGATGATGATTCCCGCCTTGCTATCAAGCGCTTCGAAATGGCGCGCTTGACGTTCGCGTTCGGCTGCCACTTGTGCCGCGATGATGTCGATCGATGGAAGCGGCAAAGCATCCTCCTCAGTATCAATGAGGAAGGTGACGGCCACGATAGCGACCCGGTGTGACAAAAACGTGGTGCGTTGACCGAATCGCGATGAGATTCTCGAAGATGGCTTGTTCGAGTGTGTCCGCCGGTTGTTCCCGGAGATGACTCGACGTTGGTGCGTGTCTACCGTCGCGCGTGGCGGTGGGCCCGTGGTGTAATCGGTCAGCACGCGTCCCTGAGGATGACGAAGAACGAGTTCGAGACTCGTCGGGTCCACCCCTCAACGTTGTTGGGGGACCATCGCCGGAGCGGTGAACAGGGATAGCCGCTCTGCCACCCGGCACTTGCGCAGCCCGAAAAACGTGCGAAAATGATTGCACTCAGGGACGCGCCCGTACATCACGGGTATCTTCGACAACAAAAGAGCGAGGCGAGAGTGCCTCGCTCTTTTGGTGCAACCGAAAGTTTTCACGACGTTTCCGCGGAAGCGCCGCACAGGAAAGGGCGAACTAGTGCCGGCGCGAGGTTCGGTGCTCGGACGGTCGCTTCGCGCCCCTCGTTGAGTACTCCGTTCCATCGGGAACAGCAGGTGGAGGCTCGGCCGGTGGTGGATCGTCCGGCTGCTCAGTGCTCCGGGGAAATGCTGCTTCCGTCTCTTGCACGGCTCGTCGGTGCATGCGTTCCGCGCCGAGCAGGTTGTCCACGAACCGGCCGAGGCTTTGGCTGTACTCGGTTCCGTCGGGGACGGCGTCGGGCAGCTCAATATCTGAAACTGGTTCCGGTACCGGGGCACGTTTTGCCATGGCGATTCCTAGGGTCGAAAGATCTTCCAAATCGAGTATGCGCCGAGTTGGGCCACAGCCGCAAGCAACAAAAATATGGCCCAGGTCACGAAGCGAGCCTTTTGCTCGATCTTCTCGTGATTTTCGTCGATAGCCTCTCGGATATTTCTGAGGAATCGCCATTTCAGCCACTCGGGTTCCGCGTTCATCAGGCGCATGGTTGATCTGAATGCAGGTGCGTCGCCGAACCGGCGTGTCGAAAACGCAACCAGAGCGCTGGCGATCGAAAGGAATACGAGGAAACGAGCGTGGCAGCAAGCCAGCGCGGAGATTGTGCGAGGCGGGAGTTCCGCCCCAAGAGGAAACCTGCAAGAACGCCATTCGCGGCGACGATCACACCGGCTTTCGAATCGAGCGTTGGCACACGTGATCCGCGGGATTCGGGGGCGACAGGAGATGCTGTAAAGCCGGAGAGATTAGGTGGCGCGCGACAGGCGGCGCGTCAAGGCTTTCGCCCAACGAAAGAAGGCGAGGACGGCACTTTGGGGTTTGTCTCCGTAGGGAAGTCCCTCGATAGGTGCCATGAGTCGCCGATCGACGTGCCTCGGCAGCGACTCAGCGCTGCGGTTGGGTGGGAACTGTGTGTCGTCGGTGCTCATGATCGAAGTATAAGCGCTGCCGAGAAGAGCCATAGCCACAAGCGCGTAACCGGCGGCGATACGAAGACGTATGGCCTTATCGCGAATGAGAATCTGACCCGCGTGCCACATTGCCGCTTCGGCTTCTACGACATGAAGCCGCGTGAATACTTCCTCTGCGTGGATG
>JAIVGO010000168.1 GCA_020201525.1 Actinomycetota bacterium
GTTCCACACGCCGATCGCATTGATGATGACCGCCGCGCGCGCGAGCGCGATCTCCTCTTGCACGATCACGCGCTGGGACACGGTCGCTTCGCGGCCACCCCATTCGCGCGGCCAGCCAGGTGCGGCCCAGCCCGCGTCGTACATCGTCTTCTGCCACGCACGGCGAAACTCGAAGGCAGCGTCGGGATCGGGCGGGATCGGTCCGGGATTGTTTGCGGTGAGCCATGCGCGGAACTCTGCGCGGAACGCTTTGTCTTCGGGAGAGTCGTCGAAGTTCATACGGGGCGCTTGTCGATGAGTCTGCCCGGATCGTCGATGGTTTTCACGTGAGCGATCTCGGCGCGCAAGCGCACCAAACCTCTGATGCCTTCGGCAATGGCATTGCGAGTCGCAGCGTCCGCCTCGCCTACTACCTCAATTGTGAACGTGTCGCGGCCGCCTTGGTCATGGTCGATGATCGCACACCACGCTGTTACGGTCGGAAAGCTTTTCAGGGTCTCGGCTATTTGCTCGGGATAGACGAACATGCCGCGTACTTTGGTCGACTCGTCGATGCGGCCCTTGAAATAGAGGCGAGGCGCCGTACGTCCGCAGATGCACGTTTCCTCTGTGATCATTGCCTTGTCACCGTTGTTGAATCGCAACAGTGGACGATACGGATTCATGACCGTCGCGGTGACGGCGCCCGGTTCGCCCGGTGGCAACGGGTTGCCGGTCTCCGGATCCGTGATCTCGAGAATCATCAAGTCGGGCACGTGCATGCCGTCGGCTGCCCAGCACTCGTAACACGGCAGCAAGCCGTCGGCCGATCCGTAGAGCTGGCGCACGATGCACCCGTACGTGTCTTCGAGTTCTGCCCGCAATTCTTCGGGCAGCGGCTCCGCCGTCGTCAACGCGCACTCGAGCGAGAAATCCTCTTTCGGCTTGACGCCGAGATCGAGCGCTTTCTCGGCGATGATTTTCAGGAAGCTGGGCGTGCCGACGTAGCCGGTGACTTCGAGCTTTCGCAGTACATCGACTTGCAGATCCGTGTTACCCGGTCCAGCCGGGACTACGGCGCATCCGAACTCGCCGAGCGACTCGTCGAAGTTAATTCCCGCGGGGGTGAAATGGTACGTGAACGTGTTCAAGATGATGTCGCCGGGACGAAATCCGATCGCGTGATACACGCGCAGCAATGGGTTCATCTTCTGCGGAATAGGACCGTATGCGTAGAACTGCGGACCGGGGCTCACAAAGATCCGCCGGGCCTGGTTGTAGGGCACCGTCATGATGCCCTCGAACTTCATGTCTTGCGTCTCGGCCTTGCGCGTGACGGGAATCTTCGGCAAATCGCTCACGCCTGTGACGTCGGCCGGTGTCAAGCCGGCTTCGTCGAGCTTCGCCTTGTACGTCGAAGATCCGTTGTAGCAATACTCGACGATGCCGCGGACCATTCCGTCTTGCATTGCACGGCGCTCGTTCGGCGACATCGTTTCGGCCGCTTCGTCGTGGAAGCCGTGACGCCGCTGCTCTTTCACGGCTCGTCCACAACGCGCACCGGCTTGAAGCCGGAGCGGCCGAGAGCGCCTCGCGGCAAAACTTCAACCTTGGCGGGGATGCCAAGCTTTTCGGTCAGACGTTGTTTGATCTCGTCTTGCGAGACGCCCTCCCCTTCCACCCGCACATGGAGCATGTCGTCGCTTTTGCTGCGGACGATCACAAATTCAATAGTCGGCATCTTGAGCGTTGGGAAATCCTCGAGCACCCACCAAACATCAATGGGCAACAACGAAAGATTTCCGACGCGAGTTACATCCTTGGCGCGCCCTTGCCACGTGAGCCGAGCACTGGTCTCGCCGCACTCACACAGACTTGAATCAAGCGTGACCAAATCTTCGAGGTCGTAGCGCAGCATCATATTGTCGCGCTCGAGTGTCGTCACGACGAGATGTCCCCGTTGCCCTTCCGGAACCGGGTGACCGCTTATGGGGTCCACACACTCGACAACCGCTAGGTCTTCACAGAGATGTGCGCCGTTGAACTTTGCACAAGCACCGCCCATGTATGCGAAACACTCCGCGCCGGCGCTCGCGGTGCCGCCTTGCATCGACGGGTGCGGCGCACGCATCCGCATCTTCAAATCTTTTTGCGGATCGAGGCCGAGGCGCTCCGCGGCCTCCCAGAGCCTGAGAAGCGCGGCGTCGAACATGATGTACATGTCGGGTCGAACCAGATCGAACAGCTTCACGATCTGTTCCGCGTGCTCGTCGGTCGCCGGCGACCCGACTGCGAGCACGGTGCATCCGAACGCCTCGAGCGAGCTCGACATCATCGCGCCGCCGCCGTAGGCGCCGAGCGGGTGAGAGTGCGCAACGAGGAGGCCCGGTCGCACACCTTGCCGCCAGTACATGCGCGCTGCGGCGCGGTGTTCGGTTTCGAGGTCGCGCTTCGTCCACAAAATGAGCGACGGCGTCCCGGTGGTGCCGGTCGTGGTGCCGACGCGCACGGCTTCCTCACGCCGCATGTAGTCCCCGAACGGTGGATGCTCGGCTTGCGACGCGCGGAGCTCGTCCTTGTTCGTGCGCGGGACGCGCAGCAAGTCTTCGCGCGTCTTCACGTCGTCCGGGCCGAGGCCGGCGCTCTCCATCTTCCGGCGCCAGAACGGAATCTCGAAAGCCCGCGCCACGCTGTCTCGAAGCCGTTCTTCTTGCACCGCAAGCAATTGCTCGCGCGGCAAAGTTTGAATGTCGGGCTCGTAGAGCGGACCCTCGGGCATGGGTTCCCCCGGCTCAGGCTGTCGCGAACTCTACCGGCAGCGACGTCGGCGAGCGGAAAGCGGATCCGTTGATATGCGGGTCCACATCGCCGGGCACCAGCCGGAGATCGGGCAAGCGGTCGAGCATCGCATTGAGCGCCGTCGTCACTTCGAGGCGCGCGAGATGCTCACCCAGGCACCGGTGCGGTCCTTCGGCGAAAGCCACATGCGGAGCACCCTGCCGGCGTAGATCGAAGCGATCCGGATCTTCGAACACCGTTTCATCGCGGTTCGCCGAGCCGAGCCGCAAGGTCATCGACTTTCCCTCCGGGATCGGAACACCCCCGACCACCGCATCCTTCGTGGGGATCCGGGACACAATCTGAACGGGCGACTCCCATCGCAAGGCTTCCTCGATCGCAGACGGAATCAACGACCGGTCGCTCCGCACCATCGTCATTTGATCGTCGTCACTCAGAAGCGCAAACACAAGATTGCCAAGGAGGCGATACGTCGTCTCCGCCCCTGCCGGAAGCAGCAGCCGCAAGAATCCGAAAATCAATTCATCATCGAGACGCTCGCCGTCGATGTCGGCCTGGACCAGCGAGCTGATGAGGTCGTCTGCCGGTTGCTCGCGCCGCTCCTCGAGAATTCCTGCGAAGTACTCATGCAGCGATTGCGACGCAGCCAAGCCGCGCGGAATGTCGCGGGCGATGCTGATGAGCTCGATCGATAGACGCGCGAACCGTCCGAAGTCGTCGGAAGGGATCCCGAGCATGCGGGCGATGATGCGGATTGGAAACTGAATGGTGAACTCGCGGACGAGCTCTGATTCACCTCTTGGGGCGAAGCGGTCGATGAGCTCGTGCACGGTCGGCTCGATGAGGGACGTCGTCCACGACTCGAGCGCTTTACGGCGAAACGCAGAGGCGACCAGACCGCGATTGAGAACGTGCTCGGTTCCGTCCATACCGAGAATCGTCGGACCCATGACAAGACCAATGGTCCGGTTGTAAATGTCCGATGAGAACAGCTCGGGCTGCTTGAGAACTGCGACGACGTCGTGGTAGCGATAGATGCTCGTCGTGGTAAAGCCGAAGTGATCTGTTTCTGCGACCGGAGAGCTGTGCCGCATCTCCGCGTAACCGGGATAGGGATCCCGCACGTCGCCGACCACGGTTTGAGCGAAAAGATCGACGTCGTCGAAATCCATCACGTCGCCTTGAACGTGACCGGCAACGCCGTCGGCGACCGGAAGGCGAAGCCGATGATGTGTGGATCGGCGTCGCCGGGCTCGAGCTTCAAATCTTCGAGCCGGTCGAGCAACACGTCGAGCGCGGCGTGGCCTTCGACGCGCGCAAGATGCTCACCCAGGCAGCGATGCGCTCCGTCGCCGAAGGAAAGATGCGGCGGACCGTGGCGCTTGATGTCGAACTGATTCGGATCCTCGTACCGAGACTCGTCGCGGTTGGCGGATCCGAGCGCCATCACCAGCACCTCTTTCGTTTGCACCGGCACGCCGGCGACATCGGCGTCCGTCGTCGCGTTGCGCATCGCGAACTGCACAGGCGCCTCCCACCGCAGCGTCTCCTCGACACAACCCGGTATCAGCGACCGGTCTGCCCGAACGGCGTCCAGAACCTCGGGATTGGTCAGCAGCGCGTACAGCATGCTGCCGATGAGACGGTACGTCGTGCCGGCCCCGGCCGGAACGAGCAGCCTCAGAAATCCGTGAATCAAGTCGTCGTCGAGGCGCACGCCGTCGATCTCCGCCGTCGCGAGCGAGCTGATCAAGTCGTCACCCGGATTCGCGCGCCGCTCTTCGATGACCGGCTGAAAATAATCGTGCGCCTCCTGTGCGGCTTGCAGCGCGCGATCCCATTCATGCGCGGCTTGCTCCAAAGCCACCGCCCACCCTTGCCATTTTGCGTAGTCGACGGACGGAACGCCGATGATCTCCGCGAACACGCGCACAGGAAGCTCCCAAGCAAATTCCCGGACGAGCTCTGCTTTTCCTCGAGGGGCGAAGCCGTCGACGAGCGCATGTGCGAGGGGGCGAATGAGCTTGTCCTCCCACGTGGCGGCTACGGTTGGACGAAACGCGTGCCCGATCAGCTTGCGGTGCACGAAGTGATTCCGCCCGTCCATCTCCAGAATGGTCTTGCCGAGCAGCGGCCGGTTGAGCTTGCCGTTGATCTTCGCGGAGAACGTCTTTCCGTCGCGCAGGATGTGCTCCGCTTCGTCGAACGCGTACGCAGCGATCACCGGCGCACCGAAGTGGGTCGTGAGCGCGACCGGCGCTCTCGCCCGAGCCTCGGCGTACGCCGCGTAGGGATTGCGATCTTCGCCGATGTTCGAGACGACAAAGGAGTCGGTCATCGGTGCCATCTTCGACGTGACGTGCGCGTCAGGTCAAGGTAGGACCGGAGCCGAAACGATAGGCTCGCGCTGTGATTCCGCCGCCTTTGAAGGAAAAGTACCGCACTCTCGGCTATTGGGGGCCCGAGACGATTCCCGCGCGTTTCTGGCGCGTGTGTGAGGAAAACGCGTCGCGGATCGCGATCATCGACGGCCGGCGCTCTCTGTCGTTCGCTGTCGTCGTGGAGCTGGCGTCGCGGCTTGCCGGACAGTTCACGGCTCTCGGTGCCGGACCCGGCGTGGTCGTCTCATGGCAGCTTCCCGGGTGGTGGGAATCGGTCGTCGTGCACCACGCCGCGCTGCTGTGCGGCGCGATCCCGAATCCGCTGAATCCGATCTTTCGTGTGCGCGATCTACGGTTCATTCTCGAAGAGGCGCGGCCTCGCATCCTTGTCGTGCCGCAATCGTTTCGGGGATTCGATCACGCGACGCTCGCTACGGAGCTACGCGCGCGTGTGTCGTCGATCGAACACATCATCGTCGTCCGTGGCGGCGCGCCCGGAGCCCTGTCTCTGGAACATCTACTCGAAGAGGACACCGCGTCGTTCGAGACGCCGGCACATCCATCCGTGACCGCGCTGTTGCTGTACACGAGCGGAACCACCGCGGACCCCAAGGGCGTCCTGCACACACATGAAACGTTGCTGTACGAGATCGACTCGCTGCGCGATGTTCACGAGCTGAAGTCTTCGGACCGTTACCTCGCCGGTTCGCCCGTCGCGCACATCGCCGGCCTCGTGTACGGCGTGCTCATGCCGTTCGCCCTGGGCACGAGCACGGTGCTGATGGAGCGCTGGGACGCGGCTGCTGCGATGCGTCTCGTCTCGGAACATCGCGCGACGTTTCAAACCGGCGCGCCTGCGTTCTTGTTGCAGCTGGCGGAACATGCCGGCGCCGCCGATGGCTCGTCGTTTCGATTGTTTTCCACGGGAGGCGCGTCGATCCCGACCGCCTCCGTGGCGGACGCTGCGGCCCGCCTCGGCTGCATTGTGAAGCGCGCGTACGGATCGACCGAAGTGCCGACCCTGACGGCGACGCGCTACACGGACCCCGAGGAAATACGCGTCGGAAGCGACGGCCGCGTGATCTCTCCGGCAGAGATGCGCATCGTGGACGGCGAGATCTGGGCGCGCTCCCCCGAGCTCTTTTTGGGTTACTTAAATCCCGAGTTGAACGCAGCGTCGTTCGACGACGAGGGGTGGTTTCGTACGGGGGACCTGGGTTCGATCGATACAGACGGGAACCTACGCGTAACCGGCCGGCTGAAAGACATCATCATCCGCGGCGGCGAGAACATCAGCGCGAAGGAGATCGAGGATCTTCTACTGACGCATCCCGCCGTCTTGGAAGCGGCGGTGGTCGGGCTGCCCGATCCGATCCTCGGCGAGCGCGCATGCGCCGTTGTCGTGCTCCGTCAGGGCTCCGCCTTCTCTTTCGACGAGATGGTGGCGTTCTTGGCCGCGCACGAACTGGCGAAACAGAAATTTCCGGAGCGGCTCGAGATCCGGTTGGAATTGCCGCGCACGGCGAGCGGCAAAGTGCTCAAGGCCGAGATCCGGCAAGAACTCGGCTAGATGACGCCCCGACCGCGAAGCGTATGCAGCTCTTCGTTCGCGATGCCGAGAAGCTCATCCAGAACTTCGTCGGTGTGTTCGCCGAGGCGGGGCGCGCCGCGCCTGATTTCGAGTGGGGTGCGATCGAGGCGGGGCGTCGGCGCCTGCTGCTTCATTGGGCCTAGTGCGGGGTCGTCCACGGTGACGATTGAGTTTCGCGCCTGGACGTGAGGGTCGGCAACGATCTCATCGATCGAATACACGCCGCTGACGGGCACGTGATGCCGGGCCAGGATCTCTTCGATCTCGCGGAGCGTTCTCGTCTTGCACCACTCGGCAACGATGTCGTTGATGGCGTCGTTGTTTTGCGCGCGCGCATCCAGGTTTGCGAACCTCGCCTCGCTCAATAAGTCCTCACGGCTCATTGCTTTACAGAGTCGCGGGAAGAGCACGTCGCCGGCAGCCGCGATGCACACATATTTCTTGTCGAGCGTTTCGTAGTTATCCAGCGGAGCCGAGTTTGCCAGCCTGTTTCCGGTGCGTTCGCGGACGATTCCGAGGCGGTCGTAGCCGGCAACCGTCCATTCCATGATCCTCAGAATGCTTTCATACAGTGATAGCTCGACGGTCTGGCCCTTTTCGCTCCTCTCTCGTTCGAACAAAGCGGCGAGAATACCGATCGAATTGAAAAGCGCCGTTGTGTAGTCGGCGATGATCACACCGGGGCGCACCGGTGGCCGGTCCGCATAACCGGTGATGGCGAGCAGCCCGCCGAGAGCGATTCCGTTTCGATCGAGACCCGGACGATCCTTGTAGGGACCGTCCTGGCCGTACACGCTCACGCGGCTGACGATGAGACGCGGATTGATCTTCTTCAAATCCTCCGGTGCAAGGTTCCACTTCTCCAGTGTTCCCGGCTGAAAATTTTCCACGAGCACATCACTCTTCGCTGCCAGCCTTCGCAACAGATCCTGGCCTTGCGGTGTTGAGAGATCCAGCGTGACGCTTCGCTTGCCCCGGCCGTCGACCGCCCACCACAGTGACACGCCGTCTTCGAGCGGCGGAACAGTTCGCATGAAGTCGCCGGTGCCCGGTTGCTCGATCTTGATGACGTCTGCGCCGAGCTCGGCCAGCAACGTCGCGGCGAACGGGGCTCCGATGCGCGTCCCGAGATCGAGGACCCGAATGCCGTCGAGCGCGCCGCTCATTTGTCGAACGGCTTGTCGCGCTCCTCGAAAACTTCTTTCATCGAGCCCTTTTTCTTCCGATCTTCAAGAGCGTCGAGCGAGGTCTTCGTGTTGTGCTGAAACTGATGAACCATGAAGTGATACTCCATGGCGGCGCGATACCCGGCGAGATCTTGCGCGTGATTGACGGACCGCTTGACGTTTTGAATCGTAACCGGAGGCATCGCAGCGATCGTCTCGGCCAGAGCCATCGTCTGATCCTCCAGCTCCGCGC
>JAIVGO010000209.1 GCA_020201525.1 Actinomycetota bacterium
GGGTAGAAGGCCGTGACGACTCGCAGCTTTGCGGCGTCGCCGGCTTTCGAGCTGGAACAGGCGCCGGCGAGAAACGCCAGGAGCAACACTCCATAGGCGATTCGGCGACGCTGTGCGTACACGGTTCCCCCTCCGGTCCGAGGGGCCCAGACTATTTGAGAATGAGAATGGTTGTCAATCTCGCCCCCCAAAAGCTAGCCGCCGGAAATCGCCCCCACGATCATGAGGGCCTCCTTGCCGGAGGCGACCGCGTCGGGCAACGGCGTCTCGGGCGACTGAAGCGACAGATCCTCGCCGGCCGCGAAAAACCGGATGAACGCGCGACGCGGGCCCGCTCCATGATCGCGAATCGTGCCGCGCAACGCAGGGTACGCCTGCTCGACCGCGTCGAGGACGCTCGAAATCGTCGCCGCGCCGTCGACGTCGACTTCGACCGTGCGCCGCTCCTGCGTGAAGCGTCGCAAGTGCGGCGGAAGCTCGACCTTTATCACGGTATCGTTTGCACCTCGACAGATGCGACCGACGGCAGCGACGAGACGATCGCGTCCCACGTGTCTCCACCGTCCGCGGAAACAAAGACGTGACCGCCGGTGGTGCCGAAGTAGATGCCGCACGGATCCATCGCATCAACGGCCATAGCGTCTCGCAATACGTCGACGTACGTGTCCTTCTCCGGCAAACCCTTTGAGAGCTCCTCCCATTCATTGCCACCGGTGCGGCTGCGATAGACGCGGAGCCGTCCATCCGGCGGGTAATGCTCGGTATCGCTCTTGATCGGGACAACGTAAATGGTTTCCGGCTCGTTCGCGTTCACCTTGATCGGAAAACCGAAATCGCTCGGCAATGTTGCGCCGACGTTGATCCATTGCCCGCCGGCGTCATCGCTCCGGTAGACGCCCCAGTGTTTTTGCATGAAGACGGTATCCGGCCGCGATGGATGCATCGCGAGATTGTGGACGCAATACCCAGCTTCGGGCTCGTCTTCGGCGAGATAGGGGGCACTCAGCCCCTTGTTGTGTATCGACCACGACGCGCCTCCGTCATCCGTACGCAGCACGCCGGCAGCAGAGATCGCCACATACATCCGTTGCGTATTCGCGGGATCAATGAGGATCGTGTGCAGGCACATGCCCCCGCCGCCCGGTGCCCAATCCTCATGCGTCGGATGCGTTCGCAGACCGTCCATCTCTTCCCACGATTTTCCGCCGTCGGTCGTCCGGAACAGCGCCGAATCCTGCACGCCGGCGAACGCGAGATCCGGGTCGTCCGCCGACGGTTCCACGTGCCAAACACGCTTGAACTTGAACGGAATCTTTGTTCCGTCGTAATCCTTGTGAACGCCGGCATCGCCGGTGAACGCGAATTCGTTTCCGACCGGTTCCCACGTCTTCCCGCCGTCGCTGGAACGCTGCATGACTTGGCCGTGCCACTCCGTGTATTGCGCGGCATAAATACGGTCAGGATCCGCCGGAGAGCCGTTGAGGTGGTACACCTCCCAACCGCCGAAGTGCGGTCCGTCGATTTGCCAATCGCGGCGCTTGCCGTCCGAGGTCAGGATGAATCCACCTTTGCGAGTACCGACGAGGACACGAATGCGGCTCATATCGACTCCTTCGTGCTTGGCGTAGGTGGAATTGTAACGCTCGAAGCGGCTCGCTGAAGAAGCAGGTCTCGCTCACGCCTGTTTTGCGTCAGCGAAGCCGCTCGCTCAAATTCCCCGCGGGCTTCGTCGCGCCGGCCAAGCTTCAGCAGGAGATCACCGCGCACTGCGGGAAGCAAGTGATACTCCTTCAACGAAGGCTCATTCACGAGTGCGTCGACAAGCCCCAGTGCAGCCTCCGGGCCGACGGCCATCCCGACGGCAACCGCGCGGTTCAGCTCGACGACCGGTGACGGCATCAATCGCGCAAGAGAAGCGTAGAGCGACGCGATCCGCTCCCAGTCGGTCTCGTTTGCAGTGCGTGCGCGCGCATGGCAAGCTGCAATCGTCGCCTGCAAGGTGTACGGCCCGATCGACCCGCCGACATCTTCCGCGCGCTTCAGCGCCGCCAGGCCGCGGCGGATCAACAGCTGATCCCATCGGGCGCGGTTTTGATCGAGCAGCAAGATCGGATCGCCTTCGGGAGTGGCGCGTGCGCGAAACCGCGATGCTTGAATCTCCATCAGTGCGACGAGCCCGTGCACCTCGGGATCCCTCGGCGCGAGGCCGGCAAGCACACGCCCCAGTCGCATTGCATCCTCAC
>JAIVGO010000169.1 GCA_020201525.1 Actinomycetota bacterium
GGATAGGGCAGGGGTACTACTTAGGACGTCCGCTCCCGGCCATCCACTTGCAGCGCCGCGTCATGCAGCAGTCCGCGGGCGTCACCGAACTCGTGCCACATCGCGACGCCGACATCGCCTAAGCGGAGACGCACAGCTTGAATGCGCACGTGATTAGGCCCGTGAGCGAGGCAGGTTTCCGTGGCAACAGTCAACGGAGCGGGCAGTGACCGCGTGGCGCCCGCACGCTCATTCAAGAGGCAGCGTTATCCTCGTCGCGAGAGTCTCATACATCCGCACCCACACGACCACTCCGGACACGGCGGTTAGGACTGCAACGGACCAGATCGCGGAGCGCATGCCGAACAAGTCGGCGATGATTCCCGCGAGGAGCGCTCCGGCGGCGAACCCTGCGTCACGCCACAGTCGATAGACGCCGATGGATGAGGCGCGCCAATGGGGATGCGCGACATCGCCGACGGCCGCCAGCAGCGTGGGATAGACCATTGCAGTTCCGAGGCCGAGCAGGGCTGAAGCGATAGCCCACGAGCCAAATGCGTGCGTCGATGCGATCAACCCGATCGCGCCCGCTTGCAACAACATCCCGGCGACGATCAAGGGCTTACGTCCGACGCGATCGGAGAGCGCGCCGGTCACGAGTTGTCCGACTCCCCACACGGCAGGGTAGAGCGCGACGAGCACTCCGATTGACGCGACGGAAAGACCCGCGCGTGCAAACCAGATAGGGAACAGTCCCCACGCCAAACCGTCGTTCAAGTTGTTGACGAGTCCCGCTTGACTCGCGGCCGAAAGCGCCGGCTCGCGCAAGCTTGTCTGCGCGAAGACCTCGCGCATCGAGACGTGAATCGACTGCCCTCCTTCGAGCTGCGCGTACTGCAAGGTTTCTCGCACGAACAATGTCGAGATCCCGAGGCCGAGCCCGGCATAGGCGAGTCCGAAGAAAAAGGGCTCGGGTCGAAGTCCCGCGTGCTGGGCGACGAAACCCGTCGCCATCGCGGTAACCGCAACGGCTCCGTAACCGGCCGCTTCGTTGAGCCCCATTGCGAGGCCGCGCCGCGCGGGACCGGCAAGATCGATCTTCATGATCACCGTCGCCGACCACGCGAGCCCTTGGTTGACGCCGAGCAAGACGTTGGCAAACACGATCCATCCCCACGACGGCGCCCACATGAGCACGAAAGGAATTGGGATCCCGATAAGCCACCCGGCAACGAGCACTTTCTTGCGTCCGGCGCGGTCGGCCCACCGGCCGGCGAAGAAGTTCGTCGCAGCTTTGACGAGCCCGAATGCGAGCAAGAACGTCAGCACAGCGGTAAATGCGCCGATACCGAAAACGTGTTTCGCGATCAAGGGAAGGACGGTGCGTTCTTGTCCGATCATGCCGCCTACGAGTGCGTTCACGCCGACGAGCAACGAGAACTGAGCGAGGTTGGCGCGCAACCCAAACGTGACGGAGCTTTTGGAGGGAAGCTTCACGGCCGGATCAGGATTGCACGGGGAAGCCGGCGCGGCGCCACTCACTCGTGCCTCCCGGTAATGTCGCAACACGCCGTGCGCGGCGTGCGAGCAAACTCGCGGCGGTTGCAGCGCGCTCCCCATGGCCGCAATACGTGATGACCTCCGACGCATCGGGCGTCTTGCCGGCAATGATTTCTCCCAGCTCGAGATGAGCCGCACCTTCGATGTGCTTGGCGTCGAATTCAGGTTGCCGGCGGATATCAAGCAAGAGCGCGCCCCCATTCACGTGCTTCGCCGCCTGCTCGGCGCTCAACCTTTTGGTCGATGACACCAGTAGGCCGGTTGCAAGCCAGTCCCCTATCGTCGTCCACCCTTCGATCCGGTCGTAACCGATGAGGTGTGCTTGCCGCAGCGCCTCCTCAACGAGGTCCGGTTCCAGGATCAGCACCACGGGCGCGCCGAACGGAACGACCCAGCCGAGCCACGACGCGAACGCCGGACGCACCGCGACCGAGATCGATCCCTGCGCATGCGAGCGCGCCCAATCTTCGGCGCTCCGTCCATCGATCAGCCATGCACCGGAATCCACCGTGTCTCGCGCTGCGGCGGCCGAAATCTGCGGCACGGGCGGCAATGTCTCGAGCAGCGGAGCACCCGCGCGGTTCACGTCGCGAAGGTGTGCGAAGTAGCGCGGATAGGAACCGAATCCAGAGGTGAGCTGCCGGACGAACTCGTCTTCGTCGGTAATGGTGAACAGCGGGTTCGATGCCCTTTCGGTTCCAATCGTGCTCGACGCCGATTGTGTCGGACCTGTGGAGCAGAACGATCCGGCTCCGTGCGTCGGAAACAGTGCAGTGTCGTCCGGGAGCACGGTGAGCCTGCGGAGGGTCGCGAATTGCGCGCGGGCGAGGCCATCGGTCTTGTCATCGCCGGAAAGATCGGTTCGTGCGGCACCGCCTACGATGAGCGAACCGCCGCTGAACAGCATGCGCTCATTGCCAACAGTGATCAGGAACGAGATGTGCTCGGGCGTGTGACCGGGACTCCCGAGGACCTCGACCACTGCGTCACCGAAGCTCAGCTGTGAACCATCCTCGACGGCACGGTGCGCGAAGGAAAGCCCTGCGCGCCCGGAAGCGACGATTCCTGCGTCGGTCGAATTCGCGACTTCGCGAGAGCCGCTGACGAAGTCCGCGTGCAAGTGCGTTTCCAACACGCCGACGATCCGAAGCCTGAGCTTCTGAGCAACGGCGACGTGATAACCCGCGTCGCGGCGTGGATCCACCACGACGGCAGCGCCGTCACCAACGTCGATCAGATACGCGGTATTACCGAGAGATTCGTCTGCGATCGAATGGACCCGTCTCGACACGTGCGCCTCACTCAGGTGCGCGCGCGAATCGGATGGCGAGATGTTCCAACCGGCGCGCGGTCGGGAAGCGGACGATCGACGTGGATGTCGCTCATCGTTCGCCTCCTTGCATCGCAACGGGCAAGCCTGCGTCCTTCCACTCGGGAAAGCCATCCTGCAAGCGTTTGGCTCGGTAGCCCTTCCGCCGCAGAAGTCGCACCGCGTCGTCGGCGAACACGCAATACGGACCACGGCAATACGCGACGATCTGCTTGCTCTTGGGTATCTCCTTCAAACGTTTCGTAAGCTCGTTCAGCGGGATCGAACGCGCGCCGGTGACGTGACCCGCCACAAACTCGGCGGAGGGACGAACGTCGATTACGACGACGTCGCCGGCATTCATTCGGCGTTTCAGTTCCGCGCGAGGCACTGGTTCCAATCCGTCCCGGTCGCCCAAGTAGTCACGCGCGAGCTTCTCGAGCTCACCGACATGTTCGGCCGCAACCTCTCGCAGCGATCGCCATAGAGCGAGAACCGCCGGGCCGGCGACGCGATAGATGACGCGGGTCCCGTCCTTGGTCGAACGGACCAACCCCGTGCCTGCCAGAAGACGAAGATGATGTGACGTGTTGGCCACGCTTTGGTCGATCTCGTCGGCGATCTCCTCGACCGAACGCGGTCCTTGAGCGAGTACGTCGACGATCTCCGCGCGGCGGCCGCTCGCCATGGCTTTGGCGACGGCTCCGAAAGTATCGAAAAGCGATTTTTTGGCCGCTCGGTCCCCCATGTCCTGAAACCGTAGCGGTCGCTTCGGAGTATTGTCAAATATTCAAATGAACACTTGATAAGGTGGATGCCCCTATCCGGCCGACGCCTCGTGGCATCTCGCGGCATCGGCCTGATTGCCTGCACGTGCGAACGCCTCGGCTGCTTCGCGGAACATGGCGCGCGCCTGCCGGTCGTCGCCTTCGGCTAGTCGCAGAACCCCGCGGGCTTCCCAGACGGCACCCGCCCAAGGGCCGCCTTGCCACATACCCGAGATGCGCTCGGCTTCGGCTACGAACGCGCGGGCTCTCCCGAGCTCTCCGGCGCGTGCGGTGGCCTCGGCTGCATTCGTCAAGTAGGCGATCGAGCACGGTTCGCACGTCCTCATCTGCGCAAGTTGGCGTTCGACGTCGGTCAACACCGCAATTGCTTCGGCGGGATCGGCCGCGGCTCGCACCATCGCTCCGAAGACGCGCACGAGTAGATGTGTCGCGATATCCGAGCGTTCGGCGAGACTGCGGGCGCGTGCGAGCAGACGTTTTGCATCAAAGCGCCGGCCGCGGGCAATCGCTGCCTCCGCGAGGCGCTGCGTCGCCAGAGCAGCACCAGAGATGCAGCCTTCACGCTCGTTGGCCGCCGCAGCATCCCTCAGATGCCGCTCTGCGTCCTCGAGACGGCCCGCGAGGAGCTCGGCCTCGCCGAGCATTAGGATCGCGAGCGCTGCGCCCGTTGCGGAATCCGCCTGCTCGGCGATCTGGAGCATTTCACGCGCAAAAGCCGCCGCGGTGTCGTATCCGTCCGGGCCCGCTAGGTAGTACTCGGCGAAGCATAGATGCGCGTCGTAGACGATTGGCTCCATGTTGGCGCGTAGGCGCATCGATTCGGTCAGCTCTTCAGCGAACCGCTCGCGCCATTTCCCCTGCGCCATGGCAACTTCCGCAAGAATGACGGCGGCTTCGCCCAACTCCCGGCCCAATCCTGCGTCGAGCGCAATTGCTCGCGCCTCGGTGGCCGCGCGCTCCGCCTCCTCCATGTCGCGTCGGTTCATGTGTACGAGCGCCCAAGCGAGTAGCGCGTGCGCGCGATCTGCCTGCGACGGAGGCTCTTGCCCTTCCATCGCGAGCACCTCTTCGTAGAGCGCCACCGTTTCGACGTCCGGCCCGACACCCAACTGATCGCGCAACGCCTCGCGGAGATACTCGAAGCGCCGCATCGCTTCTCGCCGCCGACCGGCGTCGAGGTGCTCACGCATGAGCGCCCGGGCAGCCCCTTCATCGGTCGGATCCTCTGCCGCGAGACGCTCCCACATCTCAGCGGTTCGCAGCACATCGAGGAAGCGCCGGTGAAGCCGTGCGCGATGCTCTGCCGTCCACGACTCGTAGCGGTCGTCCGGCAGAAGGTCGCCCGAGTAAAGCGCCACGGCAGCATCTGCCTCACCTTTGTTTTCCGCGGCACGCTCGAACCGCTCAACATCAGTCGTGACGGCGGCGTCCGGCCACAGGACGAGTACGCCGTCCTCGTTGACGATTGCGTCCTCCCCCACGGCGCGCCTGGCGAAGTGCAGCGCTTTACGAAGGTTGGTGGCCGCGGTCTCGGGCTCGCTTCGCGGCCAGAGCGCTTCCATGACTTGCTCTCGACGAAGTCGACGATTGGGCGCAAGAGCGAGCACTTTCACGACGTCTGCCGCCCTGCGGCTTCTCCACGCGTCGGCGGACACAGGCGACCCGTCCACGAGGACCGAGGACTTTCCCAGCAGCTCGATTGCGACCGTACGCGCCACAGCCGCATCGTACGCGCGACAACTCGGCTCCGGCTACCGGCTGCTCGGGAACGGTTGAGGAACGCCTCCCTTCGTATCGTCGCGGTCAAGGAGGTGAGCACGAATGGCTCTGTACATGGACGTGCACAACGAGCTGCCAGAGGGAACGACCGTCGGCGACGTCGCCGGCGCCCATCTGGCAGACCTTCGCGTGCAACAGCAATACGGCGTCCGCTATTTGCATTACTGGGTCGATGAGGATCAGGGAAAGGTGTTCTGCCTCGTCGAAGCGCCCGACGCCGCTGCAGCTCAAGCGGTCCACCGCGAAGCACACGGACTGGTTGCGGATGAGATTTATCCGGTGGTGCAGGGATGAGCAACCACGAGTTCGACGCAGGAGGCATGGGATGCGCCGATGGCCTGGCCGGAGAGTTTCGCCGGCGCATGCAAGCGATCCCGGTGGGCGACGTGCTGGTTGTCACCACACATGACCCGGCGGCGAAAGAGGATCTGCCTCCACTGGCCCGCATGATGGGTCACGTGGTTCGTTCGATCGAGGACCCGGGAGACGGGCGCCTTTTGGTGACGGTGGAAAGGGGACGATGAGATGACTGACAAGCTGATCTTCAACTGCACCTACGGCAAAGAAAACCCCGAACGCGCGACACTTCCGTTCGTGGCGGCAAACATCGCCGCGGCTGCGGGACAAGAGGCAATCGTGCTGTGCACAATCGAAGCAGTCCGGCTCGGAACCGACGGCGGAACGGACGGGATCGCACAGCCCGGCCTGCCGGTGCTCACGGATTTGTATCAAGAGTTCATCGGCAACGGTGGCCAGGTCTGGCTCTGCGGCGCTTGCACGAAGCCGCGCGGGATCACGGAACAGCACGTGACGAAAGGCTCCACGATCGTCGGTGCTGCGAAAGTCGTCGAAGAAGTAATCGGCGGCGCAAAGACCGTCGCGTTCGCGTAGGTCCTCTGATCCACCAGCTCGGGTCCGCGCGCGAAGGGTCTATCGTTCTATCCTGCAAGTGACGGATCGGGCGCGACGTGTCTGTGGGAGGCCTCTTCGGTGGAGGCGATCCAGCGCTACGTCGACGAGACGCTCGGAGATTCGAGCTCAAATCTCTGCTACGAGGTCAACGCGGAGCAGTCATTTGCTCGGCAGGCCCCCGGGATCCGTGAAACACCGCTCATCAACGTGTAAGAACGCACGACAGCAAAAGGCGCCCTCTCGGGGGCGCCTTTTGCTGAGGTGTCTGCTGGCGCGGAATGTGGGAATAGATCCCGGTGTCGTCCGGGCCTCGCCAGAATCGATGGGTGGAAATCCCCGGGCGGCGAGAAAGGAGCGGCGATGAAGGAGATCAGACGCGACGAAGTCAAGCGTCTCGTCGATGCGGGCGCGCAGTTGGTCGAGGTGCTGCCGAAGAACGAGTACGAAGAGGATCATCTCCCGGGCGCGATCCATCTGTCGCTGCGCAAGATCGAGACGGATGCACGCACGGCGCTCGATCCGAGCCGGCCTGTGATCGTCTACTGCTGGGACGGCGCGTGAGACATGAGCCCACGAGCCGCGTGGCGGCTCGAAGCGCTCGGCTTCTCCGAGGTCTACGACTACAAGGAGGGGAAGCTCGATTGGCTCGCGGCCGGCTTGGCGACCGAAGGGAGCAACGCGACTCGCCCGCGCGTCGGCGACCTCGCACGCAAGGACGCGCCGGTGTGCTCGCTGGATGAACGCCTCGGTGTCGTTGCCGATCGTGTTCGCGCAGCCGGCTGGAACGCATGCGTCGTCGTCAACGATGAGCGCATCGTGCTCGGATTGCTACGACAAAAAGACTTTGACGCCGATCGCAGGCGCGCCATCGAGGAAGTCATGCAACCCGGTCCGAGTACGTTCCGGCCGCACGTCGGCGCCGCCGAGATGGCGGCCTTCATGGTCGAGCACGATCTGGAATCATCCCCGATCACATCCTCCGACGGCCGGCTCATCGGTATGCTTCGACGCGATGACGCGGTAGCGGCGGCGCACAAAGAGCACGAAGGACACGAAAATGGATGAGGCAATTTCGGGCGAGGTTTTCGTGTGTCGTGGATGCGGCGACGCGATCGATTCTTGCGAGTTCTGCGACGGCGAGGATTGCCCGAACGCGATCTGTTACGGCTGCGTCATCATCGACATCGGTCAGGAGATCCCAGAGCCGCATACGCACGGCGGCTGAGAGCCCGTCCTCGCCTGGGCTCCCTCGAAATCCGCCCCCGGGCGATCAACGCGACTTGCCTCACCAAGTCTCCTCATCGCCGGCTCCGGCAGGATCGCCGCGATTTTCGTCGAATATCCCTTTCAAAGGGCGGCGAGGGTGCTCGCATGTCGTGCCGTAGGGGGTAGGGATGGGGCGCTTCAGAGGCCGGATGCAGGCAGAACGTCGACACCTCGCCATCTTGGCGATCGCGGTTACGGCGCTTTCGAGCATGGCAAGGGCCGGCGCATCAACGCCGGGAGACGATTTCAAAGACGCGATTACGATTGGGGCCGTGCCGTTCTCGGTGAGCGCCGACACGACGGACGCATCGCTGGAACCGGGCGAGCCGGAGGACTGCGACGGTCATAGCCCTTCAATCT
>JAIVGO010000002.1 GCA_020201525.1 Actinomycetota bacterium
GGCTTGTCCCGACTCCATATCCGTGCGAGCCCGGCCGCAAGCGTCTTCTTGACACGCTGGTTGTTGCGCCAGCCGTCCGCATCGAGGCGTTTGCCGGCGTCCGGCACAGCCTCGCTGAACTCGGGGAAAAAGCTGTCCGTCGCGCTCTCAAGCAGCGCCTCGACATCGACCTCGGAATCGGCGTCGAGCACGCAGGCACCCGCGCGCTAGTTCGGGTGCCGTTGAACTTCTTCTCGCGCCGATGACCGACAATTGGCCTCGGCGCCGTTTTGCAATGCGTCACTAAGCTCTTGGTCGGATTGGGGGTGCAATGCACCGGTTTTGCAGCTAAGCTCTTGAAAGAGCGGGGGGACATCTAGCTTCCCGAGCTGCGTTTCCGGGCCGAGTACGCCGCCAATTGGCCATTCTGGAATCGCCTGATCCGGCAAACCGTTAGTCAAAATTGGCCGGTGGAGATGGCGCCCCCGACGCCGGTTGAATCGCCCACAATCGTTAGCGGAGACGGGATCCGGACCTGCGAAATAGCGCGGAACGGTGCTAATTCCTTGGTGTCGCGGGAAAGTAAGTGAGAGACCGGACTGGGTGGCTGGGGAACCTGGATTCGAACCAAGATCGACGGAGTCAGAGTTCAGAGGGCCAACTGGCGAAGTCATTGTTTCACCTTTGAAATCGGTATGATGTCCGCCGTTCCATGTGCCTGCTTTTTGTGCGCCCGACAGCGACGCGGCGACATCTTCGGCCTCAAGGAAGGCGTAGCTTTTTTCGGTCACGGTGACCGATGAGTGGCCGAGCAGGATCGAAACCTCTTCCATGCTCTTGCCGTCGCGCTGAAGCCAGCGACAGCCCGCCGTGCGGCGCAAATCGTGCCATGTGGCCTTGTCTACCTTCGCGCGCCTGACCGCAGCCTTGAACCCCTTCGTCATCTGGCCGAACCGTTCCTTGGTGTCCGGGTTCACAAAGACGTGGGGGCAATGCAGGTGCCGCGGGAGTGTGCCGAGTATTGTGCCGGCCCGAGCCGAAACGGGGACCTTCCGCTTCCGGCCGCTCTTGGTGTTGGTGGTGGTGGTTATCAGCCCGCGCACCAGGTCAACCTGTGACCATTCGAGGCTGAATAGCTCCTCGAGGCGCAGCCCCGTGTCGATCGCCACCGCCATCGCCTTGGCGACATCGGGGCTCGCGTGCGCGATGACCTTTGCCTCCTCGGCCTCTGTCAGATAGCGGGTGTGTGGAGCGCCTTCCTTGAGACCGCGTTTGGCGCGTCGCCGGAGGTAGGCCGGGACCGGGTTGGCATTGTCCGTCGTCCATTCCCAATCCTGCGCGGAAGTCAGCATCGACGACAGGCAGGCGAAGTCGCGCCGGATTGTGGAGGTCGATACGCCATGCGCGCGACGCTTCGTCTCGAAGTCCGATAGCCCCGCGCTGGTGATCTCGTGCAGCATCATGTTGCCGAAGTGCTCGGATAGGTGTTTCAGGCTCACGCCGTATCGACGGGCTGCGCCCGGCTTGATAGCCGGTAGATGTTCGTTGATGAACCGTTCTTCGGCTTCTGCGTAGCTGCGCCGCGGCTTGTCGCCCCACGCGACCGCTTCGAGCTCGCCGAGCCATTCCCTAAAACGCCGCTCAGCCGTTGTTCGGTCCGTTGTCTGCAAGCTGACGCGGAGTTCTCGACGTTTACGCTGGGCGCGCGCCCAATAGGTTTTGCCGCGCCTGAAGATGCTCGCCATGGCGACGCTCCCTGTTCTGCGTCTTCCCACCAATCGACAAAGCGGACGGCATCAAAGAGCCACGCGCCGCCCGGCCCGGAAGGCTGCCGCGCACCAGGTACACGCCCGGCCGCCGCCTGCTTCGTCCAATAGCGTGCCGTGAAACCGTAGCGCGCCGCTAGGTCTGTGGCCTTGAGCTGTGGACAAGGGCGCCCGCTCATCCCTTCGCTCCGGCGGGGGAGAGGGCGGCGTACTCGCGGATCACCTTGTCGATCTCGGGATCAGGGTGCGCGCCGGATGCGTTCAGTATGCCAATGCTGACGATCGCGGCCTGCGCACGCTCCACCTCCGTCTTGGCTATGTTGGTGACGACGGCGGCGCCCTTGAGGGCTTCGCGGAGGCGGACGATCTCAGCATCGCGGCCGGCGATCATCTCGTGCCACGCGGTATCGTGATCGGGCTCAGCCATCGCGATGCACTCCTGCGGAGACCAAACTCTGGACCGTGACGGGAGGGTCGGCGCGCCACAGCGCATCGCGCCTGCGGAGCTCAAAACAAACGGCTTCCTGCAGTTCGGCGACCGGAAGCGCCTTTAGGCCGGCGATCATATCCGACCGGCGATCCTTCTTGCCGCGCGACACGCGGAGCCGGTCACAGGCCGCGGCGAGTTCGTCACGCCACAGCATTTCCAGCATCATATCGACATGGACAGGCCGCGGCGTCGGCTCGGCCTCGACGACTAGTCCAAAGTCCTTGCCGTCGAATTCGTAGTGGTTGCGCGCCGACGTGCCGGCGCCGACCAGCAGGCCGACGCTCGGCAACAGGTGGCGCAGCACGCGGGCGTCGTCGGCGTGGCGGCCGACCGGGACGACCATCCACACCTCGGGGACGCAAAGCTGGTACATGCCGACCTGGTGCAGCAGGCGCGTCGTCTCGTCGTACTCGCCCTTGACTTCGAACGCTGCGATGTGCGCTGGATTGACCGCGACGACATCGGCGCGCACCCGTCCCTCGCCCATCACCATTTCGTGGCAAACTCTGGCCTCGGGCCATCGCTCCCGGCAAAACGCCTCCAGCGAGCTGCGCAGCGCAAGTTCGGCCTGCCCGCGGTATCCCTTGCGCTGGGCCGCCTGCTCCGCGGTCATGAAACGCGGCTCGTTTGGCTTGAGCAGCGCCATCATTCGGCTCCGCGGTCTTGGGATGTCACCGCGGCGTCAACGCCCGAATGAATGCCGCGTCCATCCATCACCATCGACGGCGCCCAACCCGGTCCGTTGATGAACGCGAGCCACGTTTCGTAGGGCGTGCCTTCGTCGGCGCCCCACTTCGTTCCGGCCATGTGCGTCGCGAGTTCTTCGGGCGACGCGAAGACGGGGGAAATCGGCGACCCTTCGCTGACGGTCTCCCAAATCTGGTAACCGTCGCCGGCGGGTGGTGGGACCTCCTGCCAATCTTCATACGCCTGCTTAGCGTCAGCAGACGGCCACAGCTCGCCGTCTCCATTGCAGGCTGAGCAGTGCAGCGGAACGCCCAGTCGCTCGCACTCGGCTTTGACGCAAACGTATTGATTAATGCTGTCGTGGCCCATGCCGCCACTGATGCTCCAAACGTTTACCTCTCGCGGAGTCGGGACGTGCGGCGGGTCCTTCGGCCTCCAACGGTTCACCGGGTCGAACGTGTGGGTGAGGTCGTATAGCCGATCAGCAGCAACGAGCGCCGCGACATCACCCGTGTTCAAATGGTGCGACCACGCCCCGTTCCACAGCGCGCAGAGGCGCCGCGCTTCGCGGTCTATCGCTACCTGGCCGTGCCCGTAGAACTCTGGCGAGCGGGTGACATTCCGTGTGGCAAAGGCCGCCACCGCCTCATCGGCCGGCGTGAACGGAACGCTACCGCGATCCTCAGGCTTGAACGGCATGTGGCCGTACCACAGAGCCTTCAGCCGGCGTCCATCCGCTGAATAGCCTTCGCCGTCGCACTCCGCGCATTTCGTTGCGACATACAGGGGGTTCAAGAAGCCCTGCCATACCTTGTTGGCGGGCCAATCGAAGTCGAGCGCCACGCGCCGCAGTTCACGACCCATTGTTGTTTCTCCTAGGTTTTTGGGTTCAACTGCGCACTGTCAGCGCGGCGGTCATCGTCCATGTCCGCGCTCGGGGTGCCTTGTTCTTTCTTTCGTCGCTCTAGACCTTCACAGGTAGGCCCTTTCGACCAGCGACAATCTTCAAGACCACATTGCGGGCAGTGCGTTCCCCAGGTCATGACGCGCTCGGGGCGGTGAGGGCGCTTTCGGCTCTTGCTACGGCCGCATCGATCTTGCGTTTTCGCATCGATCCGGTGTCGGAACGTGGCGCCAGTGCGGACAGGTCATCGATTGCGGTTCGGAGTCCGGCGCGTAACCGCTCGTTACGCGTAACCAGGTCGCGAACGGTCGCTTCAAGTTCGGTTATGGTGGCGCCGAGTTCTCCCCTTTCACCGCTGATCGGGCGGGAGGCGAGCGCGTCGCGAACTTGATCGGCGATGCTTTCCGGGACGTGGATTAGCGTGCGCCAACGTTTGGCGTAAACGTATTTCCAACCGGGACGCTCCACCCCTCCCGGTGTGGAGGGGGAGGCGAGGGCGGCGCGCGCCTCTTGAATTAACGGCGGCTGCTTTCCCGTCTTTGGGAAATAGGTTTCGAGAATGCGGCTGAGGTAATCCTTCCACCCACCCTCCGGCGCGGAGAGATGGGCTTCCACCAGCGGCCAAATCTGCTGTGTCAGATACTCGCCGCTGAGATTGCAGTCTCGCGATCCGCGGGTGTGACCGTCGAGGGCCTTCACCAGTGCCGCGCGCAGTTGGTCGAGCGAGGTCATCGGGGTTGGGCTCCAGCGGGAGGAGCGTCGATAGGCTCAAGCCGTTGCGCGCCGCAAGTCAGCGCGAAGTAGGCCTTCTTGCCGTTGGCGTTGACGACATCACAGCGTCCGTGGTTTTCGGCCGTGCACGCTTCGACCGTCACGATGTCGCCGAGCGCTGCAAACCCGGGTGCGCCCATGCCGGTAATCCGAAGCTTGTCGCCCTGCTTCACTTTGCTGTAATCGATCATCGTCATTCCTCGGTGCGATATAATTTTCTACTGTGCAGCGTCGTCGGCACGAAGACTCGGCAGGACTGAAATCTGTTCGGCCGCCGCTTGCCTCACGAACATGTCGGGCTGGCGTGTGGCGTGCTCTATTCGGCTGCAGGCGATGTCGAAATACTTAGGTTCGATCTCGATGCCGATGAACTTGCGGCCGAGCTTGACGGCGGCAACGCCGGTGGTGCCGGAGCCCATGAAAGGATCGAGGACGACGGGGTGGGTCGTGCGCTTCACGCACGCGAGCATTAACTCAATAGGCTTTTCGTTCGGATGGCGGCGTGGGATTGAGGCCTCTGAGCCCTGACGGACTAGGCCGGACCATATTTGCTGGTGAATGCGCGCGGGCTTGTCATCGCTGCACCACGCCATCTCGCAGTCGGCGAAGCTTTTGGTCCCGTGATACTTGGCATTGCCGCCCATCTTGTCCCAGATTATCCAGCTTGCGCGCGGCGGGAGCCGATCCGCGAAGTAGTTCGCGCCCCAGAAAATCTGTTCCGATGAAATGCCCATGACCAAACTCGGGTCGAACGGCTCGTTGTCACCTTCAATCATTTCGCGCGCATAGCGAGGTGCGCAATCGCGTTCATGTCCGGGCCTCATTGCCCGCGGCACATACGCGCGTCCATACGGAGGATCAGTGACCGCTGCGATTTCTGCGCTGGCGAGCCCTAGCGTCGGCAATATCTCGCGACAGTCGCCCAGGTAGAGCGTGACGCCTTCGGCTAGGGTTTCGATGCGGCTCATTGTTCCACGCGGTCTCTAGTCGTCTACCCGCTCGGCGCGGGCGAGGGCGGCGCGGAGAGCGTTGCGTTCGTCTCGCAGGGCGCGGATCGTGTCGTTGACGCGCTTCTGCCAGCCGTCGCCGTCCTTGCGCAGCGCGCCTTGCGGATTGGTAACGAGTACGCAGGCGACCGCACATTCCTCATCGGTCGGCCCGGCTGCGATGTCGCGTGCGAGCGGCATCGCCGCGAACTGAACGAACGCGAGGTCAGTCGCGATTGCGTCTTTCAGCTTGTCGGGGTGGGGGACCATCCCGAATTCTGCAAGGTGGGCCTCGACCAGCTTGCGAGCGCGCACCATCGGTCCGTCTACACGGTCGATCATTTCAGCCTCATCGCTTCGATTTGCTGTTGCCGAAGGTCCGGCCCGCTACGCGCTATTTCCGCGTCGGACGGCTCGTAATTGCGCTCCATATCTGCGATCTCACTGTCGATCGCGTTCTGGATTTCCTGCGCCAGCGTCTTGCGTCGGCTCTCGGTGTTGAGGTGCGCGTGGTCTTCAAGGAAGGCTTCGGCGAGGTCGTAGCATTTGGTGTCGTAGGCCATTTCGATAAATTCCCTACTGCGTGGCGTTGTCAGTGCGCCATCAAGCGGCAGTAGCCATTGCGCGGCGCTGTAGCGTCTGCATTTGCGATTGTCTGCCACGCCATGCACTGCACGGTGCAGCATGACCAAGGGCCGCCTTCGCGAATACCGGAGCCGTCAGAGCCGCGGACTTCCGGCGCCGCATAGGTGAACGGGCACCATTTGCCTTTTGCGAGTTCTTCTTCCACGATCATGTTGCGTCTCCGCGAAGTGTAGAGGAAACCAAAATCAGCGCGGCGGCCCCGCGCGGCCCGAAACGAAGTCTCGGATACGTTTCGCTACTGTGCGCTCGGCGTTCGCGCCCTTTGATTTGCGATATCTCCCAGCAGTAAAGAGCCAACCGGACTCTCTTCGGGTCAGCGCGAAAAATGCCTCTACAGCGCTAAAATCACGTCTGCGTCCGAAAGCTGGTACGGCCATGTATTGAGCATCGAGGGCGAAGAAGGATTTTCTGAAGGCCAGCCCTAGCCCCTGCTTGTTGAATTCGGGGCTAATACAAGCGAGACCGACCGCGCACGCGGCCGTGCCGCAATTTCGTTCCGGGGCGGTCTTGGGACGACTTGTAAAGTGATCGTATGCCCCTCCCGCTGAGGGTTTAACCCACGTCGCCAAGTCGAACTTTATGCCTTTCTTCTTCCGAGCGTCCGCGATGAGAAGGTCGGCCAGCTTCAACAGTCGCCGCTTGCCAGTCGCCTTTGATGGAAGTGCTTGCGTCATCCTCTTTCCCCTGTGAAATTCTGCGTGGAGCTTCCGCCACGCACTGCGGTCTACTTCGCGCTCGACGCCGCGCGATGCTCCGCGCGTTTCTTCATCACCGCCGCATCCTTCTCGGCCGCGCCGCGCGCGTACTTCTGCGTCATCGCGATGTCGGAATGCGCGGCCGCGTGCTTGATGTGCTCGAGCTCGGCGCCGGACTCGGTCGCCTCGGTGATCGCGCCGGCGCGCGTGTCCATCTGGAAGACATCCTTCGGAACGCCGCACTTCACGGCGATCTCGCGCCACAGCTTGCGAAACTTCCAGGTGAGGAACGGGCGGCCGGTGTCCTCGTCGAGAATGATCGGGCCGGTGGCTGGCAGTTTGTCGCGCGTGAGCGGTTCGCCGAAGTCGCAGTAGTGTGCCTGCAACTCCTCGATCACCATCGGCATCAGCTTGAGGTCTTTCTCGACCCGCTTCTGCTTCTTCGACGTGACGTGCACGAGGATCAGGTCGGCGTTGATCTCCTCCCACCGAAGCCCGGCAAGCCACTTGCCGAAGCGCGGGCTGACGACGTCGCTTTGATCCGGCTCGGTCAGGGGCACCCAATAGCCGATGATGTCGCCCTGGCGGAAAATGCCGTCGAACTGGAAGGCCTGCGCGCGCGCGATCGATGAACGCCCCATCGCGCGCGCGGTCGTGCGCAGCGAGATGACTTGATCGAAGGTGAGGCGCTGCGTGCGCGGCTTCGAGTTCTGAAACCGCATGCCGCTGAGGATGCCGCGCAGCTCGCGACACGCCTTGCTCTTGCGCATCGTCGCGCCGTAGGTCGCGATGGTGCGAACCAGCGCCATAAGGCCGTGCGCCATCGTGATGTGCGGATCGTTCGGGTCGTCACCGAGCCACGCGCTATGCCAGTCGTCGAGCTTGTAGCCATCGGTGTCGACGATCCGCTCGGTGCCGATGTCCCGGCGGATGCGGGCCAGCTTGTTCGCGTAGTTTCGGCGCGTCGAGAAGTAGAGCCCGCCCTTCGCGCGCGGCTTGCAGAATTTCGAGTACGGATCGGTCGTATAGAGGTCGATCAGCTCGGCATAGGTGAGGGTGGCATCATCGATCATTGCGGGGCCGCCTCTGCCGTCGCGCGCTCGATTGCCTCCTTGCGGTCGTAGTAGGCATTCGAGACTTCGTTCTTCTCCTCGGTCGGCATGGCGTTGATCGTCGCCTTGTTCGTGGCCGACCAGTTCTTGCAGGCCGTCAGCGTGCCGAGCTTCTCAATCTCGCCGAGCAGCCGCGCCTTGACGGTGGCAACGCCGACCGCCTCGCCCTCATCAGGTGCGGCCTGAGAGGAGGCGGCCGGTCCCGCCGCAGTGACAGTCTGCGGCGAAGCGGTGCCGCCCTTCGCCCAGGTAGCGAGCTGGCGGCCGATGTCTTCGGAGAGCGGCGCCTGCTCGGCGAAAATGCTTTTGAACTGCGCCGGCAGTTTCATCATCATGCGCTCGCCGACATGATCCGAACGCCACGTCGGGACGCCTTCGGAACGAGGTTCGAGCATGCAATTCAGGGCCATCTCATAGACCCACTCCTCGCCGGCAATCGGCATGAAGCCCATGTCGATGATCTCGGTCTTGCCGTCGGGCTTGCGGACAGGCTTCGTCTTTTCCTTGGCGCGGAAGCAGAAGATGAAGGCGCCGTCGAGTTGCTTGATGCCCTCGATCATCTTCTGGCGGAGCGGCCCGGCCTTCGCCCAGCCGAGCATCTTCACCGCTTCGCGCTTCTTGTAGTCGTTGCCGGCGATGCGATCGACGACGGCTTCCGCGGTTTCAAGGTAGCCGCCTTCGCCGATATGCTCGTGCGTCATCGAGTCCGCGATGGTGATGCGCGCGCCCTGCTTGTTGCACCAGCGCAGCGCCTCCAGATAGTCGAGCGACCCGAACGGCGCCGCGAACGGGACGTGCTTGAATTTGAACTGGTCGGCATAGTGCAGCATCCGATTGTTCTCGGTATCGATCCCGTAGATGTCGCCGCCGAACACTTGCTGGATGCCAGTCGCGAGGCGTAGCGCGCTGTAGGTCTTGCCGCCGCCGCTCGGCGACATTATGCCGATCAGCAGCGGGACCTGCGCGCGGACAGCGGGCGACGCAGAGAAAGCTCGGGTCGGTGCGTTCAATCTAGCCTCCCATGAAGTGATCGGCGGGGATCACGCGCGGCGCGCGCTTGCGGCGCTCGTCGTGCTCGATCTCGCGGCCGAGCCATTGCGTCTCGCGGAAGCCAGGATACGGCGGGCAGAACGGCTCCGGCGGATAGGCCGGCCAGTTGCCGCTCGCCATGCACGCACGCCACATGCCGACCGCGTATTCTAGCTTCTTGCGGCCGAGCGTGAGCCAGTGCTCGTCGAGCTCGATCGGCAGCACCGCGTAGGGCGGCTTGTTCTCCTGCGCGATGAACCGAAACTTACGGCGCCCGGCGTTGTCACGGTCGATCACGTCTAGCCCGCGCTCGTGCATCGCGGCCTGAACATGCCAGCCGTCGCTCTCCATCTTCGGTGCGATCAGATGCGGAGCGAGTGACGCGGCCGACGTCTTGTAGTCGTAGAGGATGCGCGTCGAAGGCATCCAGTCGATCATCGATCGGAACCACGTCTCGCCTTCCTTCCACGCGATGACGACTTCACCCCGGCCCTGCGCGAAGGCATCGGTCCAGCCGATCACGTCAAGCTGCGCGCGGGCGGCGTCAACCATCTGCAGGGCGCAGTCGTTGTGTTTCTCGAGGATCGGTTCCTTGCCGGCGGCGAGCGCGGCGGCCTTGGCAGCCTTCGCGTCCTTGCTCATCCAATTGTCGAACTTCTCGATCGCGAGCACCTTGCCGCGGCCAATCGCGTGCGCGTGCGCCGCATTCCCGATGGCCTGCGCGGCGAGATACTTTTCCGGTTCCTCGTCCTCTGACGGCGGCGAAAGGCGCGGATGCTCAAGCCGCGCATGTGCGGGCGAACGCTCGATCAGCACCTTGGCGATCGACTGCGTGATCGACGGCTCGGGGCAAGGGTCCGCGAAATAGTCCGCGGCGCTCATCTCGGTGTAGATGCCGGGCGCGGCGATCATCGCACCACCCCGCCGGCGGTCGCGATGACGGCGCAGATCGCGAGCGTGATCAGAGCCATATACAGCCCGTCTTTCATGGCGCGGCTCATTCGGCGGCCTCCGCGAGTGCACCGTGGTGATCGACCGCGATGTCGAGGGCGCGGTGCAGCTGGCGGATGCGCACCGCTCGCACATCCGGCGCCATATCCGAGAAGCACCCGAACTCCCACCGGTGCAGGTGCTGCCGGATCACCGCGGTGTTGTAGTTGTGGTCCTTGGCGGTGCGCTGCGCCTGCTGCTCGTGAGCGTCCGCGATCGCCTCGTCGATGAAGGCGCGGATGGCGGCCTGCCGAGCTGGCTGCTCGGCCTCAAAGCGCCGCCGGCGCTCGATCCGGTGCCACTGCCGCGCGTGCGCGTCGTGCTGCGGCGGGCCGAACATGGTGGCGAGCACGTCTTCGGCGGTGCCGGTGATTGCGGTGATGCCGGGTCCGCTGTGGATGCGAAGCATGGTGCCCTCCTGATGGAAGGCACCATACACTGTTCGGTGTTTAGGTCAACACCCTTCGGTGTGTCAGCGACCTAATTTTTTCGCGAGGGCGGTCGCCAGGGCATCGACCGAGTAGGCGGAGAGCTCGACCTGGCAGGTCGATCGCAGGCCACAGGACTCCGGCGCGCGCGGCACGTAGATGTCCGAAACGGCGCGCCAAGTCAGGAATTGCAGAACAACTATGCAGATTAGGAGGATCAGGGCTGCACGCGCGGCCAGCCATTTGATGAGGGCCAGCATCGGGGGTCACCGGCGCGAGTATTTACCGACGATCCGGTGGCATCTCTGCCAGTTCTTCCGGTCGAGACTGAACTTCTTCGCAGGGTTCCATTGCTCAACGTGCCAGTGCGACGCGGTGCTCCGAATGAAACTTTTCACCGTGACGAGATGCTCGCCATCGCCGTCGGAATAGAATGCGCATGGTTCGCCGCTCACCGGCGGAAGATGGGGATGCACCAATGCCGTCTCGCCCGGCTTGAGTTCGGGCATCATCGATTCCCCGACAATGATGATCCCGTAACCGTCCTTCACCTGTGCAAGCGGTGCCGGCCGGCGGACATAATCCACAGGGTCGTTGGAAACGACCAGGGCTCCCTCCCCACCTTCGGCGGCTCCGTATACTGGAAGGTCGCGATCGCCTACCAAAGGAACAGGCGCCGTCTCGGTTTTATTCCGGGTTGTATCTTGGCCGGGCGCGTTAGGAAATGGAAGTTCAAGCGCTTCCAAGATCGGGAGAAGGTAGCGGGAATGCTTAACGGTTCCGCTTTCGATTTTCTCGATCGTCTGTTGGTACGTGCCAACCTTCTCCGCCAGCGCCGCTTGTGACAGCCCGCGCTTTTGTCTCGTTTCGCGAATCTTTTCGCCGAGTTCCATGCCGTCGCCCGCATAACCCCTAACCGTGTAACAGTCCAACACTTGTCACACACCCGAAGGGGTTGAAATATACGCCGATCAGTGTTATGCGAGCGGAATGGACGATGATCGCATCAAGCCCCTCATCCAGAAAGCCATCGATAAACTCGGCTCGCAGGAGGCCCTTGGCCGGGCCTGCGGATGTTCTCAGAACAAAATCTGGCTCGCGAAGGACCGCGGCAAGGTCGACGCCGATCTCGCGATCCTGATCGAAGCTGCGACGGATGGTGAGGTGAAGGCGCGCGACCTTCGGCCGGACCTGCCGTGGCCGGCCTACGCATCGGCCGAAATGGCCGCCTCCGCATGACCGCGCCCCGCCGCAACGACGCCGCGATCATCGCGCGCTTGGCGCCGGATACCGTCTCATTTCTGCAGGTCCCGCTCACACCGGCGCGCGCGGCGCGTCTCGCGGACTTCACCACGCGCAAGGGCATCGATGCGCAGGCGCTCGTGCTCGATCTGCTGGACGACGTGATCTTCGATACCGCTGAAACGGATGGCCGATCAGGAACGCAGGGCGGGGCAGCCCTTCCTGACCGGCCGAACGCGCACGTCGGGGGCTGACATGCGCGCTGTTGGGGGAGACTTCGTGTTGAGTGAGGGGGAAGCGTCATGCACGGGAACATACCGTTCGGGGTCGCCTCGGCGACTGAAATCAACCGACAAGAATGCGTACAGCCACGCAAAATTGCGGTTCGAAATTTCACTTGGGTTGCGAAGGGGTTATGGCCCGACAAAACGGCGGCGACGCTGGCGGCTCTCGTCGGCGCTAGTCCGCGCACCGCTGAGCGGTGGGTCTCGGGCGAGATCGATCCGCCCTTCAGCGTCGTTCACCTCACAACAGGCCTGATCTTCGGGAGACATGATGACTGATTTCCAGAGCATCTTCACCCCGCAGTCTGCGCCAGAATTCGAGCGCGCCAAGCTCCGGCAAGATTCACGGGACTTTGGGCAGAGATTAGCGCGCGAGCCGCGTGAGGCCCGCACCGAGACGGTCGCCGGCGCCTGCTTTCCCGCCCTTGATTTCCGGCCGCTGGTGCCGAAGAAACCGGTCTCCGAGGCTCAGGTCGCCAGCCGCCAGGCGCGCGAGGCGCGCCGCGAGTTCACCGCGAAACTGCGCGAGCGCGAGATAGAAAAACCGGTGCCGAAGTTCGGCTGCTTCACCATCCTCGACTTGGAAGACGGCGTTTGCCGCTGGGCGGAAGGCGATGGGCCATTCCGCTTCTGCGGCAAGCCGACCGGCGACGAGAAATTGTCCTACTGCGGCGGGCATTCGCGCGTCGCTTACCGATCAACCTAAGAGCGGCGGGAGGCTTTGCTCGGGCAGCGTGTGGCTCGGGTTTCAGAAAGGCGACCTGCGGCCCGCCGTATCTAGGGCTCATCCCCGTTCAAGGTCGTCGTCGCACGCGTTTGTACCTGTTGCGTGAGTGCTGCCGCGGTTCACCGCGGATTTTCGCGTTTCACACAACAGGAGAGGGTAATGGCACGCAAGAAGAAGCAACCGACAATCGAAGACGCGATCGCCGAGAAGGACGCTGAGCAGGCGGCGACCGGGCACAACAAACCCGAGCTAACGGACGATGAGCAGCGGGCGCTGCTGTTGCAGCACAAGAAGTCCTACGAGGCCGCGCTGGCCGTGAAGAAGCAGGCCGACGCGGATTTCAAGAACGCCTGTAAGCGCGCAAAGGCCGAATGCGGAAAGGGCGCCGTGGCCGACATCAAGGATGCGATTGCGCTTGAGGCCCCTGGCGGACAGATGGAGATCGAAGCCGAGATCGCGCGCAAGCACCGCATCGCGCGGTGGATGGGCCTCCCCGTCGGCGCCGAGCCGATCATGTTCGAGATGCAGGACCGGCGGCAGGCAGTCGACATCGCTTATGACAACGGCAAGGCCGCCGGCATGTCGGGCGACGATATGCGCCCTCCGCATGATCCAAGCGTTCCGCAGTATCAGCGGTGGCTCGAGGGGTGGCACGACGGGCAGGAAATCCTGCTGTCCGCGCTCGGCAAGGTGAAGGTCGACGTGCCGAGCACGACGCCGAGCACCGAGGACGTAAGCGATCCGCCATTCGGCGCGTCGACCGACGAAAACCCGCAGCCCGAAGCCGCCGCCTGATGCGCCGCCGCTCTGCGAGGCCAGAGGATGCGATCCAGCGCGCCGTTTTCCAGCATCTGCGGCAACGCGGCGCGCCGAGCATGTATGCGTTCCACGTTCCGAACGGCGGCAAGCGCAAACCGATCGAGGCCGCGATCATGAAGGGACTCGGTGTGACTGCGGGCGTGCCCGACGTCGTCGCGATCAAGGACGGCAAGGTGTTCCTCATGGAGTTGAAGACCGAGGACGGCCGCCTGACCGACGCGCAAATCGCGGCTGCGCGCGACCTGATGCGTGCCGGCGCGACGGTGGCCTGCTGCTACGGGCTCGACCAGGCACTGCGCCAAATTGAGACGTGGGGCCTTGTGCGAGGGCAGGCCGCATGAACCCGCCGAAGATGCCTGTCCACATCGGCGATTTTCTACGGGACACCGGGCACCTTCGCGCGCCTAGCACCGGCGCCTACCTGCTCCTGCTGTTTCACCATTGGTCGACCGGCGGGCTACCCGACGATGACGAGCAGCTCGCCGCGATCGCGCGCATGACCCGCGCGGAGTGGAAGAAGGCCCGACCAATCATCGAGAAGTTCTTCAGGCCGGGGTGGCGACATGGGCGTGTCGAGGAAGACCTGGCGGCGGCTCGTAAGAGCTACGAGGCGAGAGCAAAGGCGGGCGCGCAGGGTGGCAAAGCTAAAGCGGACGGCAAGCAAAGCTCTAGCAATGCTACAGCCGGGCCAGATCAACCTTTAACCTTAAACCTAGCTAAGAAAGATATTGCGCCTGACGGCGCGCCGCCTACGAATGGGAAGGTCTACGCGTTCGAGGACGGCATCATTCGGCTGACCGAAAAGGACTTCGGTAAGTTCGAGCAGGCGTTTCCGCGCATAGACCTTCGCGCAGAACTGCTTTCGCTCAGCAGATGGGCGGTGGAGCAAGGGCCAGACAACTGGTTTCACGCCGTCAAGGGCGCGCTCGCGAAGAAAAATCAGCAGGCGAAAGAGCGGACCGAGCGAGCCGCGCCCGGCCGCGGAAATCCATTATTCGAGGGAATCACATGAGCGTCGTGCAACTGCATCGCCATGGCCAGCCCGGCTATTTTTCGCTTGCCGACGCGCCGCAACAGCCTGGCGTAAGCGAGATTGCGATCTCGACCGGATGGTGGGAGCTCGACCAAATCTGGCGGCTTTACCCTGGGCAGTTCAACGTCGTGACGGGCATCGCCGGCCACGGCAAGAGCACGTTCCTGCTCAACGTGCTGTGCAATCTCTTCAAAAAACACGGTACGAAATCATTCCTTTACGTGCCCGAAAACGAAGCGCATCTGCGCGACAAGCTGCGCCTGATTTGGGGTGCGGCCGACGGCTTCGACGAGTTCTGCCGATCAGGCTGCTTCGTCCAGTCGGCTGTGCCGAGCTCTTACGACGACAAGCCGCAGACGCTGGAGTGGGTGCTCAACAAGGCGGTGGCTGCGCTCGACCAGGACGAGGTCGATGTGGTGCTGATCGATCCATGGAACGAGCTCGAGCACGCCAAGCCACGCGACCTGATGATGACGGACTACATCCGGGATTGCCTGATGTACCTCAAGCAGTTCTGCCGCGCGACGAACGCGACGGTGATCATGGTGGCACATCCGACGAAGGCCGGAACGAGCGACGGCAAGGTTCCAGGACTCGCCGACATCGAAGGATCCATGAATTGGTACAACAAATGCGACAACGGACTGATCGTGGCGCGCGATCTCGAGAAGCCCGTCGCGCGCGTGATCAGCGCCAAGGCGCGGGAGATCGGTAGCGGCAAGCGCGGCGTTGCGTGGTTCCACGTCGACCATGAAACCGGCGTGTTCACGCCGCAGCACGGGGCAGTAACATCGTGACCGACATGGATCTGATGAAGCGCCAGATCGAAGCGCAACTCGCCGACTACGAGCAAGCGATCGCGGACTATGCGGCTTTCATGGAGGACTGGCGCAGCCGCACCACGCCCGAGGGGCGGCGCATCCGGCGCTTCCGGAAGGCCGCCCAGGTTGCCGCGGAATGAGCCGCAGCGCCGCCCCGCCGAACGCCGGCCGCAGCGGAACTAGCGTGCAGACCAAACTCTGTGCCATGTGTGGTCGCGATGTTGTTGTCCCTCGCAAGGGGTCGTGTGAGCGCCGCGATTGCCCAGCGCGATGTCCGCCGCGCCAGCCGCATCTCCGCGGCCCAGGCGACCGCGAGGCCGAGGAATGAGCCGCGCGGTGCCCGTGCCGGCCCTGTATCGCGCGCTCATGGCCGTGTGCGAGCAACGGCGCGCCGAACTCGGCTGGTCAATGAGCACTACCGACGACAAGTCCGGCCTGAATGACGGGCACTACTCGAAGATGCTTTACCCGGACACGCCGTCAGGCCGCATGGCGAATTTGAGCACCGTCGAGCTTGCGCTGTGCGCGCTGTTCGGGCGCGGCTACACGGTCCAAATCGTGCCTGATGGGACCGTTGTGCCAAGCGCGCTTGGCAGTCTTGACCATGTGAACGCAAAAAGCCGTGAAATCAGGCATTGGCGGCACACCCGGCACTTCCGTGATCTCGGTGCGAAAGGGGGCCGCGCGCGCACTGCCAACCCCAATTTCGATAAACTCCAAAGCAAGGCCGCGAAAGCGAAGTGGAGGAGATATCGGCGCGCAAAACGTCTCGCTGCCAGCCTGGAGCGTGAGGGTGACAAGATCGCCGCCAAGCTCAGCGGGGCTGATACCGAGACCAGAAACGCGCCGCTGCCTGCTCGCCCATCTTGTGAAGTTCACCCTTCGACAAGCGCGCGGCCGAACCCTTCCTCTTGTGTCGCACGCGGCCGCTAGGCTTCCCGAACCACAACTGCTTGATGTGAGCAAGCCTGGCTGCGCGCCAATCCAAGCCGACAAGCGCACACCATTGCCCGATGCGTTGCGGGCTGACATCGACCACCGATGCCGCTTCCTGGAGCGACGCGAATTTTCCCGCCGCGAGGAGTCGCAGCACGCGCGCTCGATCGGTCTCAGTGCGGTCAGAGGGTTTGCTCACTCTTTCAACATTGAAAGAGCCATCTGATTTGTCAAGGGCCAGCCCGCGACGCGCGGTGCGCGTAAGCCATTGAACACAAATAGCTATCCTGATGAAGGGGCGAGCGTGCGTCAGGCCCTTTTCCAGAACCGTGCTATGCACTCAATCCGCAGCGCAGCGGCGGCCAGCCGCAAGCGAGGACCGTGAGCGAGCGCAACGCGCGACGCGAAGTGTGCAGCGACAAGCCCGTGCGTTGTTTCAGCCACGCACCCCGCGCCACCGTCTCGCAATGTCAGCAGTTGCCACCGTAGAGCCAGCAGCCGTCCAGGCACCGCCGAAACCGGCCGAGCGCATCCGCATTCCCGCAAAGGTCCAGCAAGCGATTGACCTACTCGAAAGCGGAGAGTGCAAAACGCAGAAAGCCGCTGCGGTCCGCGTCGGCATCAGCGATCAACATCTCTGCCGCATGCTCAAGCGGGAGCAAGTACAGGTGTTTATCGCTCGCCGTCGAGCCGAAAACATCGCAATGGGCTCGCTGCGCGCGTCACGGCGCTACGTCCAGCTCGTCGACGCGGAGTCCGAGCACGTCGCTGCGAAGGTCAGCGAGCGCATCCTGGAGCAGACGGGCGACCTGCGGATCGCCAACAGCGGCGTAAACGTCAATGTGAACAACAGCATAAGCGTCGGCTACATCGTCGACTTGACCCCGCAGGCGCCAGGCGCGCGCACCATCGAGAATGAGGCGCAGCATGAGCCCAAATGAGGAATATCAAGCACTTGCGCCAATTAATGCGCACTCCCCGCGTGACTGCGGCGCATTGAAATCATTGGCCCGAGTTAGACGCGCGCGAGACCCCGCCGGGGTAAATCGGGCCGTCGAAGCCTGTGCCTCCCTTTCCCCCTCAATTTTCCCTCTGAACCGTCGTGGTGATGGTGCGGAATTTTTTTGCCCCGAAAACGTCGATGAGGAAATCGCGATGCTGCTGATCTTCACGCCTGAAATGTTCGGCGCGCGCGGCACGGCAGAGACGGACGGCCCGGCATTCGCCGCGATGGCGGCGGTGCTAGTGGTTCTCGGTGCACGCGGCGTGAGGCGTGCACCATGAACTTCTCGTTGACCGGTCGCCAGCTTGCCGCGCTCGTGGCCTACGCGGGGTTCTTCCTGTTCCTCATCGCGATCGCGGTGCACCGGTGACCGACGACCCACCGATGATCCTTGGGCCTGATGGCTCGCCTGCCGAACCTGCGCCCGAAGCACCGGTGCGGGTGAAGGCGACGGATCGCGAGCCGCTTTCGGCGATCCAAGATCGGTTGCGGAAGGAGACGGCGGCGCGCGGGCGAAAGCGGAGGCAGGTTTAACCGGAGAACGACAATGGCGAAGAACCGATACGGCGTGCCGAAAAAGGTGTGGGGCAAGTGGACCGAAGACGGGCAGATTCTGTTCAACGACCTTTTTGCATCGATGGGTAATCAGGGCCTGTACAGCCACCCGAAAGCGGTGAAGCAAGCGCGCGAACACTGGCAGGCGACCCGGTGGAATGCCGCGTGGATGGCGGCGAACATTGTGTCTCTGGAGCAGAAGTGTTCGAACCACCCCGCGAACATCGCAACCAAGACGCTTGCCGCGGTGGTGCTGACGCAGCATGGCCGCCGCCACAAGTGGACGCGGGGCGCTCGCCGCGGCTACGAGCAGCTGGTTCGCCAGCTTGGGCTGAAGAAAGCCGCCGTAGCGCCGATGACCGCCGCGGTGCTCCAGTTCCGGGACTATGAGCGGCCTTACGCGAAGGTCGAGTCGCGCGCCGAGTCGGCCGAGGTGGTGATCCTGCCGGTAGTGCGGGTCGAGCGGTACATCGCCGAGACGGTGAAGCAGGGCAGGAAGCGGAGGCGCCTCCCGATCGGCGGTGAGCCGTGAGCGGTCCCGTCAATTTCAAGCCCAAGGGCTATTGGCTGTGGCGCTTCATGGAGTCGAAGGCGCCGGTGAAGATCATTCAGGGCCCGATCGGCTCGGGCAAGTCGCTCGCCTGCGCGATGTCGATCTGGATGAAGGCGCTGGAGCAGCACAAGCGGCCGGACGGGAAGCGGTATTGCCGCGCGCACGTCTTCCGCGACACGTACAACAAGCTCGAGGACACCACGATCAAGACGTGGCTGGAGTGGTTCCCCGAGGCGAAGTTCGGCCGGTTCTACTGGTCGAAGCCGATGATGCACGAAATCCGGGTCGGCGATGTGGTGCTCGACGTGCATTTCGTGGCGTTGGAGGACGAGCGCGCGGTCGACTACTTCCGCTCGCTGGAGACGACGATCTGCTGGTTCAACGAATTGCAGTTCATGGACCGGCCGCTGTTCGACGAGGCGGTGACGCGCGTCGGGCGCTATCCGCGCGTGATCGACGGCGGCGCGGTGCGGCCGATGGTGATCGCCGACATGAACGCGCCGGACGAGACGCACTGGGTCCCGATCATGCGCGGCGATGTCGCGGTGCCGGACTGGTTCACCGAGGACCAACGGCGCGCCGCGGTGAAGCCGCCGACGTGGGATTTCTTCGTGCAGCCGCCGGGCCTGATCGAGATCAAGGACAGCGAGGGCGAGGTCGAGCGCTACGAGCCGAACCCGGAAGCCGAAAACACCGAGTTCCTGCCGCCGAACTACTACACGAACGCGATTTCGGGCAAGACGAAGTCGTGGATCGACGCGAACGTGCTCAACCGGGTGTCGCCGCGTCGGGATGGCAAGCCGGTGCTGCCGGACTTCAATCGCGCGGTGCACGTCGCCAAGAAGACGCTGGAACCGGTGCCTGGCGTCGAGATCATCATCGGGCAGGATTTCGGACGCCGTCCGGCCGCGATCTTCATGCAGAACGTGCGCGGCACCTGGTACGTGCTGCACGAGCTGATTGCGCGCGACATGGGGGCGTCGAAGTTCGCGCCGCTGCTGCGCAACGAGATCGCCCGCGTCGTGCCGGCGGGCACGCGCTGGCGGATCGTCGGCGATCCGTCGGGCGATTTCAAAGGCCAGAACGACGAGCAGGTGCCGTTCCAGATCTTCCGCACGAACCGGTTGCCGATCATCCCGGCGCCATCGTTCCTGCTGTCGGTGCGGTTGCAGGCGGCCGAGGCGGTGCTGACCCGGATGAGCGAGGGCCGCCCCTCGCTGCTGGTCTCGCCGACGTGCTCGACGCTGATCGCCGCGCTCGATGGCGGCTATCACTTCCGGCGGCTGAAGACCGCTGGCGAGCGCTACGCCGAGGAGCCGGAGAAGGACGAATATTCGGACCCGGCGGACGCGTTCATGTACGGGCTGCTGGGCGGCGGCGAGGGCAGGGCGGTGCTGTCGGGATCGAGTGAGCCGAAGAAGGCGGTGCAGACGATCCGCCCGCATAACCCGTTCGCGCGGCCGCATGCGATCGCGGGGTTTGGGCGGTGACCGAGCGCCTCTGGCTGGTGTTCTTCATGGAGCCGGATGGCCCGGCATGGTGGGCGCGGCTGCTGCGGCCCGGCTTCCGTCATGTCGCCGCGGCGTCGTGGTACGCGGCCGAAGAACGGTGGGTCTACTTCAATCCTTCAAGGGCTGGAACGTCCATTCAGATTTTCACAGCCGAGCAATTCCCGCCGGTGCTGACCGCGCTGCTCGACCAGTCGACCGCGGTGCTGCGCGTCGCGTCGCGGTTCGAGCGCGGCAATGCGCCGGCGCTCGCGTTCTGCGTCGGCGAGGTGAAGGCGCTGCTCGGCTTGTGCTCGCCGGCGCTGACGCCGTTCGGGCTGTACCGCGACCTGCGCGCGCTGGGCGCCGAGGTCGTGCGCGAGAAGCCGTGCGTTGTTCCTGAACAGGGGGCCGCCGCACCTTCCGCCCCATGAGCGGAATTCTCGGCGGCGGATCGTCGTCTCAAACTACGTCGCGCCTCTCTATCCCGATCGACAACGGTCTTGCGGGCACTGGAAGCGCGCCCAAACCGGTGACCACCGCCACGGCCGCGAGCGCGGCGGAAGAAGCGGCGAACCGCATCATTGAAGCCGAGCAGCAGCGATCGGAGCGCCAGCGCATCGCTGCAATCCAGCAGCAACTCGGCGCCCAGACCCAGTCGCGCGCCCGTGGCTACGGCATCCGCTCACTGTTCGGCGGCCTCGGCAGCGGTCGCCGCTCGCAGTTGGGGGTAGGCTGATGGCAAGCGCGCCTCTCCCGTTCAAACCGCCAGCGAAGAAATCCGCCGACGGCCAGGACGATCCGCTCCTGAAGGCGATGGACCGGCTGATCGCGCGCGCCAAGACCGACCGGTCGCGGCATCAGGCGCGCATCGCGGACTGCTACCGCTACACGATGCCGTGGCGGCACAAGTTCTACGAGACGCAGCCCGGCAACAGCTACGACGAGATTTTCGACGAGACGCCGGCGACGGTGCTGGAGGATTTCAGTGCCGACATGCTCAACACGTTCACGCCGCAGAAGAACAACTGGCTCTCCGAGGAGCCGGTCGTTCAAATGCGTGAGGCCGACCAACGCGAAATCGGCGACATGCTGAAGGCGCGGCAGACCGTGATCTTCTCCGAGATGTCGCGCTCCTCGCTGTATCAGGCGCTGCAGGAAGCCTATCTCGATCTCGGCCCCGGCACGATGGCGCTGCTCATTCAGGACATCGGCGCGACCGAGCCGTTCCATTGCGAGGCCATTCCATCGACCGATCTGCTGATCACGCGCGGCCCCTACGGCCTGGTCGACGGCATCTTACGCTGCAAGAAATACCGCCGCGGCGATGCCAAGACGCTCTGGAAACAGGCGGACTGGACGAAGCTCGGACCCGAGCCACAGCAGGATGCCGACGAACAGGAACTGGAAATCACCGACGGCTGCTGGCGCGACTGGAGCGAAAAGGGCACCGAGACCTACAACTACGTCGTCCAGTGTCAGAGCAAGAAGCTCTGGCACAAGGTCTGGAAGGGCGCCGGCTCGTGCCCGTTCATCGTGGCGCGCTGGGCGCGCGACGCAACGACCGCATGGGGTGTCGGCCCCACCTACCGCGTTCTGCCGGCGATCAAGACGCTGAACCACGTCCGCTATCTCGACCTGAAAAACTACGACAAGTACGTCGACCCGCCGTTCTCGTTCGAGGACGACGGCGTGGCGAACTTCGATGCCGGCATCATCCCCGGCATGGCGATGCCGCGCGCTATCGGCTCGGAAGCGCCGGAGACGCTGGAGAGCAAGGCGCGTTTCGACATCTCGGTGTTTGAGCGGGACGAACTGCGCTCGATCATCAAGCGCGCGCACTATCAGGACCGGCCGGAGCAACTCGGCAAGACGCCCCCGACCGCGTTCCAATGGCAGGACGAGCGCGCCGAGCGCGCCCGCCGCATGGGTACGCCGGCGACCAACCTCGTGCTCGAACTGCAGATCCCGATCTACAAGCGCTTTTCCTACATGCTCGGCGAGCGCGGAACGCTGCCGAAGGTGCAGTTGAACGGCGAGGCCGTCGCGCTGCAGCCGATCTCGCCGCTGTTGCGCGCGCAGCAGCAGGAGAAGGTGCTGATCAACGACCGCTTCGTGGAGATGACCGGCGGCCGCTTCGGCCCTGCGATGCTGAACATCATCGTCGATCAGTTCAAGCATTGTCGCGAACAAGCCGAACTGATGGGTTACAACCTCAACAATCTACGCGACGAGGCACAGATCAAGCAGGCGATCGAGCAATTGTCCGGCCTGCTGCAGCAGGGCAACGCGCCGCCCGGCGTCGACGCGGCCGGCATCACGTCGCCTGGGGCCGGCCTCGGCGGTGGCGTCTGATGCCTGACCCGACGTGGAAGGAATTCGACCCGCGCGCGCCGCAGCCGCCGTCGCCCGAGACGATCCGCTATTCGGAACTGTGCCTAGCCGTGTTCTCGACCGCAGCCGGGAAAGAACTGCTGCAAGAAATGCGTCGGCGCACGATCGAGGTGCGCACCCCGCCATTCGCACCTGACTATCGTTTGCGCGAGGAAGAGGCCGTTCGCCGCTTTGTCAGCGACATCGAAAGAGCGATGCAGCGCGCGCGAGAGACGGCGAAACCGGCGCCGACCTCTTAGCGTGCGTTGTCGGGTTGGAGCGGCGCGAAGCAGTTTTCGCGCCCATGACGACCGAAGCAAACGCAGCACCGCCCGCAGATGCAGGAACGCCGCCAGCCGGCGCCGCGGCTGCACCTCCGCCTGCTGATGCCGCGCCGCCCGCCGCGACCAAGCCCGAGTGGCTGCCAGATAACTTCTGGGACGCGAAGGCGGGCGCGCTCAACACGGACGAGTTCGGCAAGCACTACGGCGAGATCAGCGCGACCGCAAAGGCCGCGGCCGAACGAGCCGGCACCGTGCCCGACAAGCCCGATGGCTACAAGGTCGAGCTTCAGTTGCCGAAGGACGTTGTCGTCCCCGAGGGCGTGAAGTTCGATCCCGCGAAGGACCCGCGGCTCCCGGCATTCCTGAAATTCGCGCACGACAACAAGCTGTCGAACGAGCTCGTGAACGCCTTCGTCGCGCTCGACGCGCAGCAGGCACTCGCCGACATCAAGTCCGCGAACGAGGCAAACGTCGCGCGCGCCGCCGAGGAAGACAAGAAGCTCGGCGAGAAGGCGAAAGAGCGCCGCGCCGCAGCGTGGGCATGGGCGGACGGTCTCAAGGACAAGGGATTCTCTCCCGCGCAGGTCAACGAATTGCGGCTCACCGCGACATCCGCCGACGGCGTGACCACCATCGAAAAACTGATGGAACTGCTGAAGGGCAGCGTGCCCGGCACCGTCGATACACCCGCACCCAAACCTGACCAGAAATCGCACGCCGACCGCATTTGGCCCGGCGGCTTCTCGTCCACTCCGCAAGCAAGGAATGGCTGATCATGGCTGCCATCGGAACCGCAGTTAACCTCCTCGATCTTTCGACGCGGATGGACCCAAATGGTGGTCTCGCGCCAATCGCGGAACTGCTTTCACAGACCAACTCGTTCAACAAGAACATGGTTTGGAAGGAAGGCAACCTCACGACCGGCGAGCGCGTGACGATCCGCTCCGGTCTGCCGACGATTTACTTCCGCAAGCTCAACCAAGGAATCCAGCCGTCGAAGTCGACCACGGTTCAGGTCGACGAAGGCACCTGCATGATGGAAGGGCGAGGCCAAATCGACAAGGACTTAGCCGACCTCAACGGCCTGACCTCAGCGTTCCGCATGTCGGAGAATCAGCCCTTCATCGAGTCGATGGGGCAGACGTTCGGTGCGAAGTCGTTCTACGGCAACACTGGCCTCGACCCCGAGCAGTTCACGGGGCTCGCGACGCGCTTCTCCGACAACTCCGGCCCTGCCAATGCCGAGAACATCATTGATGGCGGCGGCACCGGCTCCGACAATACGTCCATCTGGGTCATCGATCACAGCGAGCAGGGCGTTTACGGCATCTATCCGAAGGGACTGCAGGGCGGCCTCCAGCACGAGGACCTCGGCCTCGGCGACGCCTTCGACGCCCAGACGCCGCCGGCACGCTTCCGCGCCTACATGGACCTCTGGCAGTGGAAGTGCGGCCTCGTCGTCAAGGATTGGCGCCGCGTCGTCCGCATCGCGAACATCGACGTCTCGAACCTCATTGCCGAGACCAGCGCGGCCGACATCCTCGAGCTCCTGGCGGTCGCCGTCGACAAGTTCCCGGCCGACTCCAAGAACCTGCGCATCTACGTCAACCGGACCGTGAAGACGATGCTGCGCATCCAGACGATGAACCGGCCGAACGTCTACCTGACGGTCGGCAACGAAGAGGGCAAGCCGAAGAATTATTTCGACGGCATCCCGATCGAACTGCACGACCAGTTGCTCTCCACCGAATCCGCCGTGAGCTGATCCGCGCAAGGAACCTGACAATGTTCATGGACGCAGACCTTCTGTTCTCCGACGCGCAGGCTGTCACCGCCACCGCGGCATCGACGAACTACTACGACACCGGGCCGCTATACAGCGGCAACACCGGACGCAATCTCGGTGTCGCCGAGCTGTACTTCTCGATCACCGTCGACGTGGCGATGACCGACTCCGGGTCGGACAGCACCATCACCGTGTCCCTCGAAACGGATGACAACACGTCGTTCTCCTCGGTTGCCACGGTCGCGACGCTGGTCGTGATCCCTGCGCTCACCGCCGCCGGAACGAAGTTTTTCGTACGCGTGCCGCTCGCCGGCGCTGTGCCCTTCGAGCGCTATCTCCAGCTCAAGTACACCACGACCAACGGCAACCTCACGACCGGCAGTTTCACGGCCGCCATCATCAAGAACATCGACAGCTGGACGTCGTACACGTCCGCGGTCTCCACCGGCATCTGATCGGAGCCTCCCAATGCCCCGCTATCGTCTGAAGAAAGAGCACTACCTGCAGGACAAGAAGGCCAAGGTCGAGCCGCAGTTCTACGAGAAGGGCGCGGAAGTCGAATGGGCTGGCACGCCGAGCCTGCACATGGACCCGATCGACAAGCAGGCGAAGGAGCGCGTCGAGGCGCGCGTCGCCGACTTCCAGGAGAAGCGCAAGGAAGCCGCGCAACGCCGGACCGCGATGGGCTGGTCGAGCAGCTACGAGCGCAATCTCGCGCACATCATCACGCGTCCCGACCCGTCGAATGACGCGCCAGCACAATCCGCGTCGGGCTCCGGCGCCCGCACTCGCAAAGCTGCCTGATCGGAGGCCAAAATGACTGTCTATCATCTCGAGAAAGCCCACTTCCTGGACGGCATCTGGTATCCGGCCGGCGCCGACATTGAGTGGGCCGGCCCGCCGAGCCAGCACATGGTGCCGAGCGCGGAGTGGGCCGAGCGCCGCAGGGATCGCGCCGAGCGCGGTGGCGGTCCGCCGAACCGGGCGCGCGTGATCAGCAATCCGAATGCGAACCCGCCGGTCGTCCGCGGCAACACTTTGCCGGCTAAGGAAGCGAACGCGGGCCCCGAGGCCCCAGCCGAGTCCGCCGGTGCGCCGAACGACGAGCGCAATCCCGGCTTCGTGCCGCCCAACCAGTCGCGGCCGATCAACCCGGGCGCCGACGAAGCGGCGCAGGTGCCATCGGCGCCTCAAGGCGAGACACGCGCGCAAGCGCGGGCCCGAGCAAAGACCGAGCGCGCCGCAGCGCGGGAAGCCAAAGCCAAGGAGAAGGCGGCCGCGAAAGCCAATCGTGCCGCCGCCAAAGCCGCGAAAGTGCAGCGCTGAACTGACCGGAGACCGAAATGGTCGACTTCACTTTTCTCGATGACATCGCCCGTTTTCAGCGGGCCATGTTCGACACCGGGCTTTCGGGCACCAATGCGGCGCTCGGCAAGCGCGTCGACAAAGCGGCGGCGACGCTGCCCGCGACGGGCAATCAAACGATCTTCACGATCGCCGGCGGCAACGTGATGGTGCCGTTGCTTTACGGTGTCGTCACCACGGTGATCCAGGCGCAGGCGAACAACCTCAAAGTTACGTCGGCGCCCACGACCGGCACTGCGGTCGACCTTGCGGCCAACCTCGACGTGAACGCTAAGGAAGCCGGCACACTGCTGCTGGTCGAGGGCGACGGCACTGCGCTGGTTGGCGCCAATGCGGGCGCCGCACTCAACGCAATCGGCACCGGCTGCATGATCATCCCACCGGGCGTGATCCGCATCACTACTTCCGCGACCAACACCGGCGCCACACGATGGCAGTGCTGGTGGATGCCGCTCGACAGCGGCGCAACGGTCGTTTCTGGGTGATCCTGAATAACGCGGCAGACGCGGGCCGCATCGCGTAGCCGCAGAGGTACGCGATGGTCTTTGATCCCAAGGTTTACCGAAATAACAAGGACGGCATCGGCGGGCCGGGCGATCCCGCGGCGACGACCTCGACTGAGGACTCGACCCTTGTCTCGATCAACAAAGGCATCTTTCACGCGATTGCCGAGACCGGGGTCGTGGTGCTCGGTGGTGCGACCGCGGCAAAGCAAGACACCGGCAACGTCTCGCTCGCGTCGATGGACGCCAAGCTCACGACGCTGAACTTCAGCACGGACACGCTCGAAAGCGCGCTCGGCATCGTCACCGAGACGGCGCCGGCGACCGACACGGCATCGTCTGGCTTGAATGGCCGCCTCCAGCGCATCGCGCAAAACCTGCACGCCGGGGCTGCCAACATCGCAAAGGCGGAAGACGCAGCAAGTGCCGACGCGGATGTCGGCGTGCCGTCGATGGCGGTTCGAAAAGCCACACCCGCCAACACTTCAGGCACGGACGGCGATTACGAGATGCTCCAGATGTCCGCCGGTCGGCTCTGGGTCGATGCGTCGGGCGTGTCCCTGACTGTGGGCACGCACGCCGTAACGCTTGCCGCCGGAGCGGCGGCGATCGCAAAGGCCGAAGATGTAGCCTCGGCTGACGCCGACGTGGGCGTTCCCGCGATGGCGGTCCAGAAAGCGACGCCTGCCAATACGGCCGGAACGGATGGTGATTACGAATTTCTCCAGATGTCCGGTGGGCGGCTTTGGGCCTCGGCCGTCGTCACCGCGGCTGCTACCAGCATCGGCAAAGCCGAAGATGCGGCAAGCGCAGATGCCGATGTCGGCGTGCCTGCCCTGGCAGTGCGCAAGGCGACGCCCGCGAATACGTCGGGAACGGACGGCGACTACGAGTTCTTGCAGATGTCCGCGGGGCGCCTTTGGGCGTCGGCCACGATCGATGCTGCGCTGCCTGCGGGATCAAATCTCATTGGCCGCGCTGTTGCGGACGCCAGTGCCGCCACCGGCGGCATTGCGTCGACCGCGCGCCTTCTGTCGGCCGCGGCATCGACCAATGCGACAAACGTCAAAGGCTCGGCGGGCCGGGTCTATTGCATCCAGGGTCACAACGCAGCTGCGGCGTTCCGCTATCTCAAGCTCTACAACAAAGCGACGTCGCCGACGGTTGGCACCGACACGCCGGTGCGCACGATCGCGCTGCCCCCTGGCGCGAGTTTTGTGCTCGATTTTCCGCTCGGCTATTCGTTCGCGACCGGCATCGGTTATGGGCTCACTACCGCAGCGGCAGACGCTGACACCGGCGCCCTGACGGCTGGCGACGTGATCTGCCTCAACATCGACTACGTGTGAGGCTGGGATGAGCGGGTTTACCTTGGATTTGGGCGTTTGGAGCACCTACACTCCAACGGTTACGTCCACGGGCGGAACCATCACGACAGTCACATCCACCGGCCGATACAAGCTGATCGGCAAGATCGCCTTCGTTCTCGTCACGTACAACATCACGTCGCTCGGCACCGCCACCGGGGACATCAACCTCACATTCCCGCCGGGCATCACGTCGAACGGTACGAACATCGCCGGAAATGGATACATCACCAGCACGGACGTTGCCTGCGTGGTGAAGATTTCCACTATCCCGTCCCTGCAATTCGTGGCTGGCGCAACGGCGCAGGGTCGTAGCGCCACCTTCATCTTCGAGACCACATAGCCGTGCGTTGTCGCCTCTGAGCGGCCGCCCGCATCGTCGCGGGCATGGCGCACATTACCATCGAAGACAATGAACCCACCCGTACCTACAGCGTGGGTGCGTCGCGTTCGGAATTCGAATATCCGTTCCCGTTTTTCAACAACTCCGACCTGATCGTCACCGTCGGCGGCGTAACGCTCACGCTCGACGAGGACTACACGGTCACCGGCACGACCGGATCGACCGGCGGCTATCCCAGCGGCGTGGTCACGCTCGATACGGCGGTCTCCAGCACCACGGTGGTGATCGACCGCGTGCTGCCGATCGAGCGCACCGTCGACTTTCAGGAGTCTGGGCCGCTGGACTTCCGGGCGCTCAATACGCAGCTCGACAAGGGGATCGCGATCGACCAGCAGCTCCGCGCCGGGCTTGCCGAAGTCGAGACCACAGTCGATGACGCAATCGCGCAACTCGCCGACATGCTCAACGCCGAGACCGACGGCGTGTTCTATTCGTCGCGCGCCTCAGCGGAAGCCGCCGACATCGTGGCCGGGACTTCGCTGGTCTTCTGCGGCGGGCAAACCGCGGCAGCAGATCATGGCGGTGGGTGGTACAAGGAGACGCTGGTCCAGCCAGCGCACGATCTCTACTTCGCCAAGGGCGGCCGCTACTACGCATTCAGCGGCTTTAGCGTTCCTGGCAAGGTCGTGCTGACCCCCGAGATGTTCGGCAGCGAGGGCACCTATGCGACGGACGGCCCCGCGCTGATCGCGATGGCGCTGATGACCGAGACGCTTGGCACGGCCGCCGTGGAAGCGTGGGAATTCAAGCCGGGCAAGACCTACAAAATCTGGAACGCTCCGAACGTTGGCGGGCAGAACTTCATCTTCTCGAACGCTGCGCACACGGGGCTTGCCGTAAGCGGCCTCAAGATCAAGACCAACGGCTGCAAGTTCGAGAGCAGTTACGATTGGGCGATAGGGGGCGGCACCTCCGGCCTGCTATTCCACTTCCGCAATGCGGTCGACCTCGACATCGACGAAATCTACGTCGAGCAGACGGTGCCGCTGGCCGCGACGATTTCGGACGGGATCCACGCGCTCACCCTGAGCGATGCCTGCCGTGGCGTCTCGGTGCGCCACGTCAAGCAGATCGGCGGCGGTGGTTCGGTGTTCATCGACCGCAGTTCGAGCTTCAGCAATCAGGAGCGTGGGCGCGGTTATGAATTCCGCATGATCGAGGCGCAAGACGTGTATTACGTCCTCAATCCGCAGTTCAACGGCGATTTTATCGACGCGAACGTGCGGGTGCAAAACGCCGGCCGCGCCTACTTCTGCATCAACGCGAGCCATCACAAGGTGCGCGTCGATCTCAACGAGAGCCGCGATCTTGCGCAGATCGTCAACATTGCGTGCGAATGCGGGTCAGCGAGCGGCAGCGACGGGGAGAACAAGGTCACAAATCTCGATCTGACGGTTTCCGGCACCCATCACGGCAACGTCGTCAACATGCAGATGTCGCAGCGAGAAGTCGGCGTTTCGGCCTCGGGCGTCATGCACAACATCGACATCAAGTTCCGCCTTGGATCGGCCTCGGGCGTGACGGGCGGCTCGCTGGTGAATGTGTCCAAGACGGCCGGGCCGTTCGGCGGCGGCGGCTTCGACAGCACGGCGCGCGGACACAGCCTCTCGAATATCACCATTTCCGGCGTCCTGCAGAACATCGACACCGACACCACCATTGCATCGATCTGCACGGATGGCGACTGGACCGGCGAGTTCATCGAGAACATCGGCTTCCGCGATCTGGTCGTCTCAGGCGGCGGGGCGTTCAATATCGACGGAGAGGCGATTGACAAGAACCTGTTTTTCGAGAACGTCGACGCGCGCGGAAATGCACTCGTTCTGGCCAACGTCGCGACGGGCGTGCTCAACATCGGCGATGGCGTCGGCTTCACCAACATCAAGTCGGCAGGCTTCGTCAGCGGCCGCGGCTTCTATCGCCACTTGCCGAACGGGCGGGTGCTGCAGTACGGCACGACCACGACCGCGGGCGGGGCAGCAAGCACCGACCAGACGTTGCCGGTTGCGTTGCGGTCGGCGTCCGCGTTCGATAACTATGTCCTCGGCTCCAACAATTACTCAGGCGGTACGCCGGGGTTCTCGGTCACGATCCCTACCAGCACCAAGGTCACGATCTCCCGCGCCGATACGACGGGCAACAAGGACTGCGGCTGGTCTGTGGAAGGCTATAGTAGCGCGACGGGCTCGCCAGAGCCGTAGGGTTGTCTCAATCCGTCGCCCGCGTTTATGCTGGAGCGATGGCAAGATTTCACCAGAATGGGTTCAATGGCGCGCATTCGATGCTGCGGGGAGCGGCTACGATCGGGTGGTACGCCTTTCCAGGCTCCCGAATTCTTGATTTCGGCTGCGGCAGTGGCGAGCGTGTCTACCAGTACCGCGAGGCGGGCTACGAGGCGCACGGCTACGACCTGATGGATGTGGTCGATCTGCGGGCACCTGCTGACCGGGCCTTCTTTTCGGCGCACGAGGCGAAGCGCGTTAACTGGTCCGACACGCACGTCGCCGACGATGCGATCCGGCTGCCTTATGACGATGCAAGCTTCGATTTCGTTTTTTCCGAAACGGTGATCGAGCACTGCTACGCTCTTGACGGCATGATGCGAGAGTGCGCGCGCGTGCTGAAACCCGGCGGGCTTTCCCTTCACACGTTCCCGAGCCGCAATTCCGTGATCGAACCGCACATCCTTGTGCCGTTCGGCGGACGTATTCAGGCGGATTGGTGGCTGCGGCTTTGGGCAGGGCTCGGCATCCGAAATTCGGGGCAGACAGAAATGACGGCCGCGGAGACCGCGAAGCACAACAGGTTCTATCTCGACTCCGGGATATGCTACAGGTCGGCGGAAGAGGTAGCCGCCATCGCGCAGCGTCATTTCCCGAGCGTCGCGTATGAGGACCGGCGCTTCTACGCCTACGATTCCCGGCGAGAGCGGCGTCACCGCTATCTTCAGGCGCTACGAGCGTCGCACCCGCTGCAGGAAGTCGCTACGATCCCGCGCATCCGCATTCTGGCTGCCTGGCGCTAAACCGCCAGACCCCGTGCGTTGTCGGGGCTGAGCCAGCGGGGCCACCGTCCCCGCATGTCGTTCACCCTGGCGAATATCAACGCCGCGCTGACCCGCACCGGCAACGACCCCCTGACCACGTTGGAGGGCGGCTCGCCGGCACAGAAAATCGCGACCGCGAATTATGAACTGATCGTCAAGGAACTGCTGTGCGCCTACCCTTGGCGGTGGGCGACGAAAGCCAAGACGCTGGTGATGCTTGACGGCACGCCGGACCTGCCTTGGGCCTACGCCTACCAGATTCCGAACGACATCCTGCATATACGCGTCGCGACCGTTTCGGGCTACCCGCTCGACTACGAGCGGCAGGGCAACAAGCTGCTGTGCAACGCCGGAAACACGCAGGACGTGGTCCTGATCTACACCTACAGCGTCGAGGAGTCGCTGTGGCCGCAGACGTTCGCCGAAGCCGTGATCCAGCGCATGGAAGCCGTCTTCCTTCGCGGCATTGGCGAGCGCTACCAGGAGGCCGACGAGCGCGAAAAATCGGCCAAGGTGCAGTTGCAGCAGGCCAAGCGCGAGGACGCCAAGGGCCGATCGCCCCGCGACGTGTGGACTCATCCGCTGCTGGCGGCGCGTGGCGGCATCACGGCGTACCCTCCGATCCCATACCGGTGACGCATGGCGCGCCGCCGCAAAATCCTGCAGACCAATTTCTCGGCCGGCGAGATCGCGCCCGAGCTCGGCATGCGGCAGGACGCCGACCAGTACGCGAACGGCGCGAAGTCGCTGCACAACATGCGCTGCCTGATCGGCGGCGGAGTGACGCGGCGGCCCGGAACGTGGTGGACCGACGAACTGGCCGCCGACTCGGTGGTGATCGCATTCATCGCGGACAGCAGCGCAAAGTATTATCTGGTGTTCTCGCACCAGCGCATGGACGCCTATCTGACCGACGGCACCCCCGCCGGCAGCCTGACCGGGGCGCCATGGGAAACCCCGCGCTGGTCCGAGATGGACTACGTCCAGAGCGGCAACACCGTGTTCCTCGCGCACCCGGAGATGCCGACCCAGGTGGTGACCCGCACTGGGGCTGCGACGTGGTCGCGCGCGGATTTTGCATTCTTCGGCGGCGCGGGCGGCCGGGTCGAGCAGCCCTATTATCGCGTTCAGGCCGCAACAATCACGTTGCAGCCATCGGCGCTGACCGGCTCCGTCACGCTGCAGTTCTCGGCGCCGTATTTCACGGTGGCGGCGTTCTCCGATTACGTCGGCACGCGCATCCGCTACCTAGGCCGGGAAATCCAGATCACGGCGGTCACGGACGGTGACACGGCGACAGGTACGGTGATCGAGGATTTGCCGCCGACGCAACGCCTCACGGTCGGAACCTATGTCGGCTTCGCGGTCGGGCATGTGGTGACAGGCGACACGTCGGGCGCGCAAGGCGTGATCACCGCTATCCCGGACGGCACGCACATCGATGTCGTGATCACCAGCCGACTGATCAAATTCGAGGCCGAAGACCTGATCGGTCCCGACCAGGTGGTGGCGGTCTCGGCGGTGGCCGATATTTCAGCAGCCGCGGTGACCGATTGGGACGAGCAACTGATCGGCCCGGTTTACGGCTATCCGTCCTGCGTCGCGCTTCACCGCAACCGACTGCTCTTCGCCGGGCATCCGATGGTCCCCAACGGGCTGATGGCATCGCGCCTCGGCAACCTCTATTCGTTCGATGTCGGCGACGGAACCGATGCAGACGGCATTTTCGAAACCATCGGGGACGGCGGCGCCTCGGCGATCGTGCAGCTGTTTTCGGCTGAGCAGCTGCTGATCGGCACCGACAAGGGGCTCTACTACGTCCCGGAGGGACAAGCGAACCCGTTCCGGCCGACCTCCATTGCATTCTTCCCCTTCGCCTCACCGTGGCCGATCACCGCGACTGCCAAGGCGTGCGCGTTCGATAACGGCGTGCTGTGGGTTTCGGGCTCACTGGTGATCATCGCGCGACCGACCGGCAACCTGACGCAGTCGTGGGATGCCGAAGAGGTGTCGCTGTTGTCGCCGCACCTGATCGACAATCCGACGCGGATGGCGGTGGTGTCGAACTTCAACGACGGGCCGGAACGCTATGCGCTTCTGGTCAACACCGACGGCACGATCGTCCCGCTCCAGCTTGTGCAGGCGCAGCGCATCCGCAACGCCTCGCCGTGGGAATTCGACGGTGTCGTGCTCGCGGTCGCGTCGATTGACGGGCAGATCGTCATGACGTCGCGGCGCACGGTGACGACCGCGCGCAATTTCCTCGAGATTTTCGACCAGAACCTGACGCTTGATCTTGCGCAGGAGTTCGACGATCTGGATGACCTCGTCGCGGACTACGGGAGCGCGACGGTGAACGTCGTGGTCGGCGACTACAGCCTCGGCACTTACCCTCTGGCAATCGAGAACCCGCCGGCGGGGCCCTACACGGTCGGCTTCTATTACGACACGCGCACCGAAATCCTGCCGCCTGCGCTGGAGGATGACGAGGGTCCGATCGCGGGCGACATGAGCCGCATCGTGGAAAGCCACGTCACCGTGCTCTCGTCGGCGCGGTTTGCGCAGAACGGTCTCGAACTTGCGGCCTATCAGATGGCCGACGATGTCAGCGCCGCGCCGCCGCGCAAGGACGGCGCGCAGCGCTTCCAGCACATGGGCTGGTCGGTCGATCCGACGATCTACATCACACAACCCGATCCGCTGCCCCTGACGGTGCTGGCGGTTCGCACAACCGTGGCATTCAGGTCATGAGCGGCGCGGAAATTCCAGTGATTGCCGCGGTCGTGGGCGCAGGCGCCTCGGCCTATGGGACGTTTTCGCAGGTGCAGGCCGGCAACGCGCAGAAGGACTCGCTGCAGTCCACGCGCGAGTCGAACCTGCTGGCGTCGAAGGAGCAGGCCGAAGCCTACGAGTTTGAAAGCCGCCAGTACGAGCGGCGCGGGAAGGCGATCCGCACCGCGGCGGCGCAGGATGAGGCGAAACGCTACGACGATCTGGAATCCTCGCTGGAGACGATTTCGGCGATCCGCTCGGGGCGCGGCGTCGATCTCGACAGTCCGACCGGTCGCGCGATCAGCGACAGCGTGAGCGCTAAGGCGCTGACCGACATCCGCACCTCCAAGAGCAACTATGCGCTGGAGGCGACGAGCGGCGACCTTGCCTCGGCACTCGCCGCGCGCAAGGCGGCATTCACCACCTACGCCGGACAGATGGGCTACGACGCGGGCGAGGCATCGATCCGCGCCGCCGATGCCGGGATCAATGCTGCGATCGCGGGCGGCATCGGGCGCATCGCCGGGCTCGGGCTCGACTACGCGCGCGGCCCGCGCATGAGGCCGTGACATGGCAGGCACCGGGCTTCCCATTCCGAAAGACAATCCGGTCCTGACCCGGCCGACCGATCCTGTCGGCGCCGGCGCCTATTCGAACGCCCAGGCGTGGATCAACATCGCGAACGCCACCGAGCGCGCGGCGGCGGCAGAGGGGCAGATCGCAGCCGCGGGCGAGAAGATTTCCGTGGCGGGCGCCAAGGTCGGCCATGAGGCGATCGAGGCATACCAATATCAGGAGAAGCAGGCGCAGGTCGCCAAGATCGCCGATTTCGAGGTCGACTATCGCGCCAAGAACAAGGTGGCGCGCGACGAGTTCGCCAAGGACCCGGAAGCCTTCCGGCAGTGGGCGAACGAGACGACGGCCGGCGCGCTGCAGAACGTCCCCGGCTGGATGCTGCCGCACGCCAAGCAGTTCCTGTCGCGCGAGTTCGAGGGCACGCACGCGACGCTGCTGTCCGAAAAGCGCGCCGAGGACTACCGGCTCGACGCGCAGTCGATCACGGCGCGGCTCAAGATGGCCGACGACGAGGTGATGTCGATCGCCTCGAACGGGCTGCTGAATACGCCGGAAGGCAAGGCGGCGCTCGCGACGCACAAGGGCGTTCTGGATAGCGCGGTGAACCTGCGGCTGATGTCGCCCGACCAGGCGCAACTGCTGACCGAGTCCATCGACACGCGCGCGCAGGGTACGATCATCCGCAACGACGTCGAGAAGGTCTACCGCGCGCAAGGCTACGAGGCCGCGCGCGCGCATCTCGATGGTGCGCTGGAGCAGTTCGGAACGAAATACAAGGTCAAGGACGAGATCAGGACCAAGACGCTCGGCTGGCTCAAGAGCGAGGAGGCGGGCTTCAAGGGCGAGCGCGATGCTGTCGCGCGCGAGTGGGCGGCCGCGAAGCCGAACATCGCGACGCTGCAGCCCGACGTTCTCGCCGACATTCAGCGGCGCGCCTACGAGGCCGGCGCGTTCAAGACCGGCGACGATATCCAGGCACACCTTTCATCGCTCAATATCATGCGCACCATCCGCCAGCTGCCGCAGGCGGATCAGGTCCGTATTCTCGCGACCGGCAATCTCGACGCCCGCCTTGTCCAGAGCGAGAGCGGGGGCGATCCCACGGTCGTCAACAAGCTCGGCTATGCGGGCGCCTATCAGTTCGGTGCGCCTCGGCTTGCCGCTCTCGGCGTCTACACGCCGGGATCGGGCGAGAACTTGGCGGGCTGGTCGAAGACGCCGAAGGACGCACCCGGCAAATGGACCGGCACGTTCAGCATTCCAGGATTCCCGGAGGTGAAGACGCTCAACGACTTCCTCGCCAACCCCGATGCGCAGAAAGCAGCCTATGGGCTGCATCAGCAGCGCACCGACAAGGAAATCGATGACCTAGGGCTCGGACAGTATATCGGGCAGACCATCGGAGGTGTGCCGATCACGCGCGACGGCATCCGCGCGATGATCCACCTCGGCGGCGCGGAGGGCGCGCGCGTGACCTTGGCCTCGGGCGGCGGCATCAATCCCGCCGACGCGAACGGAACGACGCGGCTTGACTATGCGCGGCTCGGCGGGGGGGCGCCTGCGCTACCGACGAAAGGTGTGCTCGAGCCCGGCAACATTGACCTGGGTAACCGCCCATCTGTCAAAAACCCGGATGGGACCATCAGCACGGTTCGTTCGATCGATGTCGCGATGGAGCCGGACGGCAAGGCTGTTCTTGGAAAGCCCGACGCCCAAACTCGCGTCTTGATCCCAACTGTAAGCGATGACGGGAGGATTATGTCTGACCGCGAGGCGGTCGATACGTACAATCGAACCGGTAAGCATCTTGGCAAGTTCAGTTCTGCCGAGGCCGTGGAGGCCTACGCGAAAGAACTCCACAATCAGCAGGATCGCCGATATTCGGCGGCACCGTCACCCGGCAGCCTGACCGGTTCGCGCCCCGGCCTGCTCGCGCTTGGCATGCTCAAGAAGGAGATGACGCAGGACCTGACCAAGAAGATCGCGGACTTCCAATCGGCGATCAACAAGACCGAGTTTCCGCCGATGGATGAGATCGGCGCGCTCGGCGCGCAGGTCCATCTGCTCGGCAACGAAGAGCAGAAGCGTCAGGTCGCCGAAATCGCGGCGCAGGCCGAATACGGCAAGAAGTTCGCCGGACTCCCGCAGTCGAAGCGCGAGGAGATCGTCGGCGCATGGAAGGAAAAGCTGAAGACCGGCGCGACGCAATACGAGCGGCACTTGGCCGACACCGTGATTTCGAACGACAGGAAAATCACTGAGGAGTTCAGCAGGGACCCGTATGGCGCGTCCTATCGCTTCTCGGAAGGCTTCGCCGCGCTGCCGACGATTGACTGGTCCAGCGCGAACGTGGGCGACATTCTGACCGTGAAGGTGGCGCAGCAGAGCGCGATCCGCGCTGCCGAGGGTCTGCCCGCGTTCTCCGCGCTGCGGCCGGGGGAGGCGCAGCAACTGGCAGGGCAGCTTGTGAGCGGCGATCCCCGCGCGGCAAAGGCAGTGCTGGAAAAGCTCGGCACGCTGCCGACCGACATCTATCAGGCGACGCTGCGCGATGGGCCGGTCAAGGCTGCGCTCGACGGAATGATCCGCAGCTACGACCCGGACAAGATCAACATCGCGATGTCGACCCTCGATCGCGCCTATCGGCAGAACCCGGAATTCTTCGAGCGCGACTTCGGTAAGGCGACGCTCGACCGGCTGCAGACGTGGCAGGCGCGCAAGGACTCGCTGTCGCCGATCCAGATGGCTGAATTCTTCAAGAGGGCGGACGATCCTGCCTTTGCTACCGCGCGCAAGCATCTGTTGGAGGAGGGCGAAGAGAAGGCCAAGACCTACAAGCCCGACGACATCGCATATCAGTTGGGCAACTCGTGGCCGATTATTCCGAACTGGACCGCGCGCAACATCACCGGCTCGCAGGCTCCTCCGCCCGTCGATGGTCTCGCGGCGAAGGCCCTTGCCGCCGAATGGACGCAGGTGTTCAAGGAACGCTACGTCGATACTGCTCCTGATGTGAGCAAGGCGGCAACCCAGACCGCAGAGCGGCTGAAAACCGTGTGGGGTCCGTCCGCGGTCGCGGGTGGCGCGCTTATGAAGCACCCACCGGAGCGCTTCTACCCGCAGGTCGACGGCTCGCACGACTGGATGAAGCGCGACGTCGAGGCGGCGATCGCGGCGTCACGGTTTGGCGCGCCTGAGACGGTCTCGCTGATCGGCCCTGGGGAGGTCGAAATCCCGTCGTCCTACCGCCTGATTAGTGATCCGCGCACCGAGGCCGATGTCGCCGCACGGCGTCCGCCGTCCTACGTCGTGGTGATCAAGGATGCCGCCACCGGCCGGGACGTGATCCCGCTGGATTGGGCCGGCAATCCGATGCGCTTCCAGTTTGATCCGGCGAATGCGCAGGCGGCGGCGCGCGAGCAGTTCACCACGCGGCGCGAGCGAGCCTTGGCGCCGACGCCGGCGCTGGGCGACCTACAGGTGCCTTGATGCCGTTCTTCACCGACGACGATCCCGGCTTCCGGCAGGACAGGGCAACGCTCACGCCGCTGCCGCAGTATTCGGATGTCAACCCGCTCGGCGCCGCGTTCCGGCAGTCAAACCTCGTAGTCTCAACCATCAACGGCATCCGCAATTCCGGGGCATTCGAACCGGACCCAAGCCATAACCCGCTCGACGTCGTGCGCGGCACGAAATACGAGCAGCAGCACCTCGGCGCCTTCGTCGGTTCCCGCAGCGACGGCGAGACGCGCACGATCATGCGCCAGATCGACGGCGAGGAGGCCGACCGGCGCTCACGGGAGGCGGCCGGCTGGGGCGGGGTGCTGCTGTCCGTGATTGCCGGCGTGGCCGATCCCACCATCCTGCTGCCCGGCTCGATCGCGGTGAAGTCCGGCCGGGCCGGTTACGAGTTCACCCGCGCGGCAATCAATGTCGGCGCGGCGGGCGCGCTGCAGGTGGCGGCGCAGGAGGCGGGGCTGCAGGCGACGCAGGTCAGCCGCCCACTTTCCGAGTCCGCGATCAACATCGGTTCGGGCACGCTGCTCGCCGGGTTCCTTGGAGGGGCCGCCAGTCGACTCCTAAGCCCCGTGGAGCGCGCGACGCTGGAACGGTCCCTCGACAGGGCGCGCGCCGATATGGACGCCCACGCGAATCCGCAGCCCCGCGCGGAGCCTGTTCCGCCCGGCGCGCCGCCGCTGATCCCGGAACCGCGCAAGTTCGCCTATCCAGCTTTTCATGGGGCCTCCGACGATTTCCAGCAATTCGACCCAACGCGCTTGGGCGTGAACACCGGCGCGCCCAGTGCCCAAGAGGGCTTTTTCTTCGGTAAGTCGGCCTCTACGGCTGAGGCCTATGCGAACCAACAGCGTCCGCTCAAGGCCGACTTGCCGCCGGAGGCGCGTGCACGGGTCGAGCAGCTTGAGACGCAACTAGCTCAAGAAAAAGCAGGTGTCAGCACTCGCTCAAAAATTCGGGCAATCGAAGATCAGATTGAGGCGATCTATAACGACGACGCCCACATCGTGCACGGCGAAGGCGGCAACATCCGCCCGGTCCTTCTCGATATGCAAAATCCGCTCGTGCATGACTTTAGGGGGTCAAAGTATCGCGACACCAGCTACAAGGACATCATTCAGAAAGCTAAGAGTGCCGGACACGATAGCGTCATTCTGAAGAATACATTCGATGGCGGGCCTATGGATGACATCTACGTCGTCTTCCGCCCCGAGCAGATCAGGTCGCAATTCGAAGCCGGACGGGGCCTCGGTGTCGCCCAGCCCGCCGGCGCGGCAGCGGCCGACATCCGCACGCTGGAAATGCCGACCTCGATCCCCGGTACGTCCAAGCTGTCCGTCACGCGGCGCACGCTGGAGGCCGAGAGCGTCGTGGCGCGCCGCGCGATGGCCGATACCGCCGAGACGCCCTACAGCTACAAGCAGAGCGCCGAGGGCGTTGCTGCGACGCAGGGCCCCCCGGTTGATCGCGTCGTCAAGATGGCGAAGGACGGCACGCACTATCAGGTCGGGCAGGAACTCGACCGGCTGTTCACCGACTACCGGTTCGGCGCCGATCCGCCCAAGATGGCGCAGATGCGCGCCGGGATCGACGACGTGCTCGGCCGCGGCGAAGGCAAGATGAGCTACAGCGAATTCAAAAAGGCGGTCAGCGAGGCCGCCATGTTCGGCGATGCGCACGAAATCCCGCAGGTCGCCGCAGCCGCGCAGTTCATCCGCGCCAAGGCATTCGAGCCATGGGCGGTGCGCGCCGAGCAGGCCGTCGAGGGATTTGAGCGACTGACCCCGGCGCCGGGTGAAAGCTGGTTCCCGCATTCGTGGAACAAGGAAAAGATCAAGGCGCAGCGGCCGCAGTTCGCCGACCGTCTGACCGAGCTTTACAAGGCCGATCAGCAGACCAAGGCGGCGGCCAAGGAGCGGCTGACCGGGCTGAGCAGGGACCTCGAGGCGGCGCAGGCCAAACTCGCCAAGGCCACAGACGCGGAAGCGTCCGCCGCCGCCAAACTCGAGCACGATGCCGTCCGCGCCAAGATCGAGGAGGAGGTCGCTGCGTGGCAGGGCAAGAGCGTCGCCGAGGCCAAGTCCGCCATCAAGGCACGCGAGAAGTACGCAGAGAAGCGGAACGTCAAAGAAGGCGACGAAGGCTTCACACGCCTCGAAAGTGCCGACAAGGCGATGGATCGCGCCGTCAAGAAGATAATCGCATCCGACCGCGACCTGTCCGACCAGGAACTGCGCAGCGTGGCGCAGCAGACCGTCGACCGCATTCTCGGCTCGCCAGACGGCCGGCTGCCCTATGACGTGTTCAAGGGCGGGCCGCAGCCTCCCGGCGGGGGCGCACCGCAGCGCGGCTCGCTCGCCGAGCGGCAACTGAACGTGACCAACGCATGGGCGCGGGAGTGGATCGAGGACGACATCGAGCATGTCGTCAACACGCACCTGCGCACCGTGGTGCCCGACGTTGTGCTGGCCGAACGGCACGGTGACGTCGAGATGACGCAGGTGTTTCGCGCTATCAACGAGGATTACGCCAAGCTCATCGACGCAGCGCGTGGCAATGAAAAGAAGGTCGCCAAACTCGGCAACGAACTCGAGCTTGTGACCAAGCTCCTGTCCGGCGTTCGCGACCGCATCCGCGGCGTGTACGGCTGGACGCCGGGGCAGGCCAATCTCGCGCGCGTGACCACGGCGCTCAAACAGGTCAACAACATCACGAACATGGGCATGTCGGCGATCGCCTCGATCTCCGACTTCGCGGGCGCCCCGATCCGCTACGGCCTGACCACCGCATTCGCCGACGGGTGGGCGCCGTTCTTCAAGCACATGATCACGAAGAACGAAGGGCTGGAGAAGCAGGGGCGGCAATTGAAGGCGCTCGGCATCGGCGTCGACACCGAACTCAATCTGCGCCAGCACGCGATGGACGACATTATCGACGGCTACAAGCCGCAGTCCCGCGTCGAGCGAGCGCTGCAATGGACGAGCGACAAGTTCTTCGTGGCGAACCTGCTCGCGCCGCTGACTGACATTCAGAAGAGGATAGCAGGCAACGTCGTGATCAACGAAGCGTTACGCGGCGTGAAGGCGATCACCGAGGGCAAGGCGACCAAGGCGCAGGTGCGCAACCTGGCCGACGCCGGCATCGACGCCAACATGGCAAGCCGCATCCATCGCCAGTTCTTCGAGAACAAGTTCGGCGAGACGATCGACGGCGTGCACGTCCCGAACACGGCGGATTGGACCGATGCCGGCGCCCGCGCCGCATTCGAGGGTGCGATTGCGCGCGACGTCGACATCATGGTGGTGACGCCGGGGCAGGAAAAGCCGCTGCTGATGTCGCAGCCTGTCGGCGGCCTGCTGCTGCAGTTCAAATCGTTCCCGGCCGCCGCGACTGAACGCATCCTGATCTCGAACCTGCAGCGACGAGACGCCGCGGCGCTGTCCGGCGTCATGACCTCAGTGGCGCTCGGGATGCTGTCCTACAAGATCAACTCGGTGCTCGGTGGGCAGCCCGTCAGCGACCGCCCCGCCGATTGGGTAAAGGAGGGCATCAGCCGATCGGGATTGATCGGGTGGCTGGAGGAAGGCAACGCCATGGCCGCCAAGTTCTCAGGCGGCAAGCTCGACGTGCACCGGCTCTATGGCGCCGACAAGCCGCTGTCGCGCTATGCCAGTCGCTCGGTCGCGGACTCGTTCCTCGGGCCGACGGTCGGCAAACTGGCGTCGATCGGGCAGGTCGGGCGCGCGGCGGCCTCGGGCGAATGGAACCAGAGCGACACCACCGCGCTGCGGCGGCTGATGTTCTTTCAGAACCTGTTCTGGTTGCGCAACGCGATCAACGGCGTCGAGAGCAGCGTGAACCAGAGTTTCGGCATTCCAGAGAAGGCGAAGCACTGACCGTGCGTTGTCCGCTCCTGCGCGGCGCGCGCATAGTCGGCGCGTTGGACGGTTGCTTTCCCGTTTGACGCCTCCTCCCCTCCTTGGGCGTCGGTCAGTCCCCGGCCGGCGCCCTTTTCATCCAGCCGTGCGTTGTTGGCTCGGCCTGAGACCCGCCACGGTCGCGGGATGGAAACCCGCACCGCTGTCGTCTGCCTCATCGTGATCGCGATCGCCTGCGCGATCACGCTGTTCCTGTTCAACAAGCCCGCGCGCGCCGAGACGTGTCAGGCCAGCCACTACGGCGTCGGCGATGGCTACGGCGGGAAGCGCACGGCATCCGGCGAGCGTATGAACCCGCGGGCATTCACGGCGGCGCATCGGTCTCTGCCATTCGGTACGCGCGTGCGGGTGACGGCGCAGAACGGCCGGTCGGTCGTGGTGCGCATCAACGATCGCGGCCCGTTCGTGCGCGGGCGCTGCATTGATCTTTCGACCGGCGCGTTCCGGGCGATGGCTCCGGGCGGGACGGCGCGCGTGTCTCTGGCACCAATCTGAAATCGGGAAGGATGTAAGTCATGGCTATCGGAAACTTTGCTGCTGCTCTTCGCCGCGTCCTCGTACATGAGGGCGGCTGGGCCAATCATCCCGCAGACCCCGGCGGCCCGACCATGAAGGGCGTCACGCAGCGGGTCTATGACGCCTACCGGGAGAAGAACGGGAAGGGTCGACAGACCGTCCGCGACATCTCGGATGCTGAACTGCAAGCCATCTATCGGCTGCAGTACGCCAACGCGATCAGGTTCGACGAACTCCCGGCGGGCGTCGACTATTGCGTGTTCGACGGCGCTGTGAATTCCGGCCCGCCGCGTTCGGCGATATGGCTGCAGAAGGCGCTCGGCGCAGCGCAAGTTGATGGGCAGGTCGGCGTCGTCACGATTGAGAAGGCGAAGGCGGCCGATCCTGCCCAATTGATCAACGCGATCTGCGACGAGCGGATGGCGTTTCTGCGAAGGCTCCGCACCTGGTCCACTTTCGGGCCGGGCTGGACGCGTCGCGTGGCAGAGGTGCGGCGCGTGGCGCTCGCGATGGCGACCGGCGCGAAGGCACCGAAGCAAACCAAGATGGATGCTGAGGAAACCGGCAAGGCGCTGGAGAAGGACATCAAGGTCACCGAGACGCCGGAAGGCAAGAGCGGCACCGAGCAGACCACAGGCGGCGTGTCTGGTGGGCTGTTCTACACGCTGACCAGCTACTTCGATACGGCATCCGAGTGGATGGCAAAACTCTCCGGCCTGCCGGAGAACGTCACCAAGATAATCATCGGCGCGGTGTCGATTGCCGCAGGCGTAGTGTTCGTCGGGCTTCTCGCTCGCGCTGGCTACGGTCTCTATCGCATCTGGCGCGACAAGCGCGCCGCCGAAACCGAACGCGAGAGCGTCGCGGATACATCGGTGTGGCGCGAGAAGGTCATTCCAGCCGTGCGCCGTGCGCGCAAGAAGGCAGCGTGATGCTTACGATCCTCGGCATGATCGTAGGCGGTGGTGGCATCGGCGCAATCGGCCTATTTGCCCTGATGCCAAGTCTACTGACCGGAACAGTGCTGCCGTTCCTGCTCGGGTCTCCGCTCGGCCGAAAGGTGGCAGTCGGACTCATGATCGCGGTGGGCATGCTGCTCGTCCTGTGGCGGGTCTATGCCGCCGGAAAGTCGGCCGAGAAGGCAAAGCAGGCCGCAGCATCTCTGCGCAACATTCGAACGAGGATGAAAGTCGATGACGAAATTTCGCAATTGTCTGCTGATGATCGCCGCAAGCGTCTTGCTGAGTGGGTGTCTGACCGCTAGCGGCGGATATACCTGCGACGGATGGAAACCGATCCGGCCGACCAAGGCGGATGTCGACCGCGCGTCTGCGCAGCTTGTCGACGCGCTGCTCGCGCACAACGCATACGGCGCCAAGATCGGCTGCTGGAAACGATGATGCGTCTCCCGCTCGCGATCGCGCTTGTGCTGCTGCCGTCGTTCGCGCACGCGCAATGCTTCTCCATCACGCCATCGGGCAAAGCGTACTTTCAGAACGCGTTGACGGCCGCCGAAAAGTGTGCCGCCCGCGCAGAGGCAACGCGTCGCAGCTGCTCCGAAGCTACGGTACATGAGGCAACTCCCGGAGCCATCAATGCGGAACTGGCGAAGCAACTGCTCCCGCACATTCGCGGCCAACTTACTGCCGGCGCGCAACAGTGTCAGCAGACGGTCAGAAAGCAGAAACTGACAAAAAGCCGCCACGTCGCAAAGCGCGTAAAGCCGAAGCCGGTTGTCGCTATCCCGCTGCCCCGGCCACGCCCCGTTGTTTCGAGCGCACCGCCGCTCGTTGAGCCAGCGCCGCCCGAACCGGAACCTGTCGTAATCGCTGAGCCTGTAGCGCCCGCGCCCATGTTCACGCCGCCGCCCAAGCCGCGCGGCTTTCTCGGCTGGCTTCGCACCTGGATCAAATGAAATGTGGTGGTGGATCATCCCTCCCGTCTACCTTGCCGTCGCCTACGGCACGTTCCAGTTCAACGCGTATCTCGTGCGCGATGACGTGATGGTGCGCCCGCTGATCGTCGTCCGCAATGCGCTGTTGTGGCCGATCTTTTTGCCGCTGCTGATCTGGAGTGCGTGGCGGTGAACCAGTTGGCCGCGGTTCTTGTCCCGGTCGCGATCATTGCGGCGATTGTTATTGGCCACGTCATCCTACGATTGGCTGAGAGGCACTATGGCTGAATTGCTGCGAACGTTCTTCAATCCGCGCCGGATCGGCAATGCGTTGCACGGCTTCGCGTTCGTGTTCACGTGGCTTTTTGTCGTGGTCGTTGTTCTAGCCGTCGTGTCGCAGATCATTGTGAGAATGGTGTGATGTCGATCACCTTCGCAGTCATCGTTTTGGCGGCGCTGGCCGGCTGGTGGGATTACTGGCTTCGCCGCCGTCGAGGATATGGGTGGTTTTGAGACTACGAGCGGGACGACCGTGTGCGCGAACACCCGGCCGCCCCTGACCACCACGCCGAAGAGGCAGCGCGATGGCTCCGCAAACTGTAACGGCAGTGCCGTTAAGCGAGTGTGAAGCAGCCCCGCGAAGGGGTTGCTCCAGTGAAAGGGCCTAGAAAGCGTGTGCCTAAGCATGAACAGAACGGAGGTCGCCAGTACCTCGCAGACGCCGTCAATGCGCAGGGTACGCGTATCGATGCCGTCAGCGACAAGGTCGCCGACATCGACAAACGGGTTGCTGGTCAGACTGTTTCGCTCGCGACCCTGATCGAGAGCGATCATAGGGCACGCGAACACCGGGATAAGATATGGTCTGCTATCAACGCCATGCGGGCCGAGCAGCAGCAGATCGTGCTCGCGCAAACGGGAATGCCTGGTGCGATCGATCGGCTCGCCGCAGCCGTCGAAGGCCAGGGTAAGAAGCTCTCCGAGATCGAGACAGACCGCCAGCAAGCGAAGGGCGCGTGGAATTTGGCGACGGCGAGTGCGCGTCTCGCGTGGGGTGTTGTCGCCGGGATCGTGCTCGCGCTGGCGGCCGGCGCCGTTACCTTGTGGCGCGTCATTTCCAACCTGCCGCCCTCGACGCCGACCGGAGGGCATCCGTGATCGGCCTTCTCACGGCGCTTTATGAGCCATGGTCTGAGCCGTTCAAGATCGTGCTGGCGTTCGGGTCCGGGATTGCGCTCGGCGCACTCCTAACCTATCCGCTGTAGAAGTGCCTTCGCTTCCTTCGCCGTCAGCAGCCTGCCCTGCATCCGCCTCCGGGCCTAGGAACCCCCTTGGCGGCACCATGCCATACCGAGCTTAAAGTCATCCCCGGATTTGGTTTAACGTCAGGTTGGATATCGGGCTGACCCCGGCGAGGAAACTGACGAGAACCGCGCGCTGACTGAGACCACGGAAACCCGGTCGGCCGCTATCTAAGCAAATCCATAGCACAGAAACCAGCGTCGCTCTAGGGAAATTACGACATCGACCGGGTTGAGGATGCCTGCCATCGCGCCCTCCAGCCTCGCATAGAGGCCCGCACTGGCTTCCTTGATGTAGACCCGCGGCTCGCCGTCAACGCGGTGTACGATCCAGAACAGCGGCATCAGTCAGGCCGCATGGTCGCGCTAGGCTCTGCAGCCTGCCAGGCCCGCCTGAATGCGGCCTTCGCTTCGTCAAGCGTTCGCACCTCGCCGTGCACTGGCTTGAGGCCCGGAGCGTCGATCCCCCAGAACCACGGATTGGCTTCCTCACCCGATCGATTGTAGTGGCGAATCCGCCCGACCTTCTTGCCCTCGCATATTACGTCGTAGTCGTCGCCGAGCTTCCATGCCGGCGCGCGCGGTCGCTGTGCTGGTTTCAGTCGGAGGTCGTCCATTCCATCAGGCGCGCTTTGCTTCGTCGGCGTAGACGACCCACTTCTTGGGGATGCCATAGAGGGCGGCCTTGATTTCGCGGACCCGTATCGCCGCAATCGCAAAGCGGTCTATCTCCTCAAGAATACCCGGCTCGTCGAGTCGCGCGAGAAAATGCTCGACGATGTCGATTACCCATTGCGGCTCCGGCTTGGGCTTCCGCGTGCGCCGACCGATGCCTTTCCCGCTGTATCGTGCGCGCGCCAGCTCGCGCTGCCGCTCTGGATGCTTGATCCGCCATTCCATCGACTCGATGGAGCGCTTCTTGAGCATGGGGAATGCGGCAATCAGGTCCGCGCGCGTCGCGCCAGCCTTGAGCGCGTCATAGACCGCACGGCTTCGCGTTCCGTCTGGAGGGATAATCCATCCGTTTTCGTCGCGTGGGCGTAGGCGAAGATCGTCGGTCATGGCGCGATCCATAGCACAGAAACCCGCATGGCACTAGGGTTTTGAGCGCGGTGACTGCTCAGGACCAAGGGCCGAATGCGCGGCCTTGAAGTGGCCTCGCGTCAGCGTCACTTCGTAGCCATTGATGCCGGGTAACCCGACAACTGGGTTGCTGTCGGGAATCTCGGGCCGCGCAAACAGCCACTGTCCGACCTCAGCGAACGGCTTGAGCGCCGTCCGCAGCCGCTCATTCTCCAGCTTCCGGTATTCCTCCCTCGCCTCAAGGGCTGAATAGCGCTCCTCGTGCTCGGCGTTGCGGGCGAGCAGCCGCTCGATCTCGTCGGCGGCCCGCCGGCGCTCTGCATTGACCTGTTCGGCGTTGTAGGAGAGCGCAACCGGCTCCCGCAGTTTCGCAGCGAACACAGCCGCGTCAGGGATCATGTCGCCCGGCTTGAAAGTCTCCACGTTGCTCATCCTCGTCTCCGTTCAGTATCAGGTTCCGCGCTGGAAATAGTGGAAGCCGCGCACGGCATCCCAGCCGGCTTGCAGGTCGAGCCCGCCAGACCGCGTGACGGTGAGGCCGACCGCGAGCGGGTCAACGTATTTGCCGAAGCTGATACCGGGAAGGTCAACGGCAACACGGCGTCCCCAGCCGACGCCCGCAAGCACCAATACCGCGCCGACCATGATCAAGAGCTTGTCCATTCGTCGTCTCCGCAGTTTCAGGTAGCTGCGCGAGCCTCGGGGCTGGTCAACAGCACCAACCTCCGCTCATCATCGAAGGCGTTGCCTACGGCCTCCAAGACCGTAGCGCGGTCTACGCCGCACGACCGGCACGCCGTGACCAGCGCATAGGTCAGGATGCTAAGCTGCACGTCGCCGTTGTTCGGCTCAAGGTCACAAACGAGCCGCAACACAGCGTTCACGTCACCGCCACCAAAATTTCCTGCCATCGTCAGCCCTCCTTGCTCCGTACACTCTCGCCGACTGCTACTGTTCTGGCTTCCCATACATCTCGTCGTGGATGCGTTCGACCATCTCGCGGGTGATGAGCGGGTTCTCGATCGCGCAATTTCCGTAGGCCCACGAGATACGTTGTGCACGGAGCTGGGTCGGCGTCATCGGCGGCAGGCGCGCCAGTAGTGCCTCAAGTTCTGGGTGGCGCGGTAGCGGTTTAATAGACAGCGCCATGTCGTTCTCCAGTGTGGTCCTGTGATCTCTACCGGCGCCGAACGCGCGGCGGTTTCAATTGATCGCAGATCATCATCTCCGCTGCCTCGTGCGGCTCCAGCCCCCACGCTTTCGCCAGGGCACACAAGCGCTTCCAGTAGAGCGGGCCGAACGTCACGGCGATTGTCGTGTTGTTCGGATGGTCGTCGCCCCGGCGTACGACAGGCAATCGAATGGGATCGGTCACGGCACACCCCACTGAGGTGCGCACGCTCGCGCGGGCACGGGCAGAAGCGTGCCAAGCCGCACCACGCTGTCGGGCTCCGGACGCTCGTCGAGCCAATTCCTCACCTGGTTCGGCGCGAGCCGCATTGCCGATTGCATCGGCAGGTTCCGGCTGTTGTCCACCATGTTCTCGCAACGCCAGCCCTCGTGTAGATCGAGGATGAAGGTGAACGGTTCCGTCTTATGATCGGGCTCGGCGCCGTCCGGGATCGCGGCATTCTCTTCCGCGATGAACGCTCTCGCGCTTGCCTCGTCCGGAAATTGCCATCGCGCCAGATGCACGAAACCGTTTTGCTCGTGATCGCCTACGGTGAGTTCAACGGTCCACATCTTCTCTCTCCTTCAGTAAGCAAACGACGCATCACTGCGCTCGGCGCACCAGCACGGTATCGGCAGCGCGGTAGGTCTGCTCTTGCCGGTGCCAGCCGTCGCCGCGCAGTTCGACCGTTGCCCGCTTCCGAAACCTGATCCAAAGTGAGTAGGACGCGCGTCCGTTGCGCAGTCCTGCGATGCGGTGCGAGCACGTCGGCTTCACGATCCCGATCATGCCGGGGCGCCACATGCGATGTCGGCCGCCTTCCAGTTCCTCGACGTAGCCGCCGCGCAGGATCACGCGAATTGCGTATGCGGGGTGCGTGTGGAAGCAGTCGGGGTCGTCCTTGCCGACCATCTTATGCAGGTCGATGTGACGGCCGAGCCGGCGCCAAAGATGCTTCACCCAAAGCGTCTCGCGGCCGTCCATCGATCCGCGCCACTCGTCCCATGTCAGCTTCATCGCGATGATCCCGCTACACTGCGCTCACATTGGCAGTCCCTGACATGTCGGCCGGAACGGTGACGATGCACCGGCCGGTCGGTCTGTCGCCGTCCATTTCCCAAACGTATTTGTAGCCCCGCTGGGCGAGGCGTCTTGCTTCGCGTAGGTCGGTGATGATGTAGGTCGTGATGCGAGAGGCTCGCCCGGCAATCGCGTCCTGCAAGGCGTCGGTTATCTTGTTTGGCATCGTTCCCTCTCTATGGCGGTCTTCGCGTCGCGCAGCGCCTTCTCACGGATTGCGCACGCGGCGGCCTCAATCTGAGCGCCTTTGACGCCCCGCCTAAATTGAGCAGCATGAAACTGCCGCCATTCGTGCGTCTCAGCGATCATCTGGTTTAGCTCCGCCATCAGCGCAGTCCTTCCCCATCTTCGCGCTCGGTATGCGGCGGGGCGGGCAGCGGCATCCAAGCATCAAGGAACCAGCCGGTGACATGATCCGGATCGCCCGCTGATTGCCCCTGTCGCGTCAGTCCCAAGTCATCCACGCCGTACCAGCGGTCGCTCTGCCAGCTTGCGAGCCAGCGGGACCCGTCTTCCTGGCACCACAGCAGAATGAATGTGCCGTCTTTGGGTGCGCATGCGATGTCGCGCCACGCGATACGTTCAACGAGTTCTTTGAATTCGTCCGAGACTTCCACCATCGTCATCTCCTTGCACACGGCCCCTCATCGCATTCCGCCGAGCGGTAACCGAGAAGCTTTGCGAGTTGCAGCGTTTCGGCCGCCTTGAGTGCGAAGAACAGCGCTTGCACGTCGTCGCCGCGTTCGCGCGCGATCAGCGCCGCGTCACCCAGCTTCACGGACAGGTCGAAAATCTTCTTGGCGCCAGCAGGCAGGTCGCGTCCGTGGGCGCTCATCGGGCGGCTCCGGCGGGAACGCTGGCCCATCCCCATCCTTCGCAGCGCGAGCACTCAAACACCTGATCCCGCATCTCACCCAAGCCGCGCACGACGCCGCGCCCGCCGCAGCTCGGGCAATCGGTCGCTGTGCCGGGAAGTGTGCGGCCGGCGTGCGCTGTCTGTTCCGGGATTTCCGACTTTTCCGGCTCGCTCAGATTGCGAGAAACGCCTGAAACATCGGCGTTTGTAGTGGCTGGGGAACCTGGATTCGAACCAAGATCGACGGAGTCAGAGTTCAGAGGGCCAACTGGCGAAGTCATTGTTTCACCTTTGAAATCGGTATGATGTCCGCCGTTCCATGTGCCTGCTTTT